>DHLW01000049.1:31137-31353 GCA_002405485.1 Phycisphaerales bacterium UBA4658 | reverse complement strand
GTGGGCGGGGTATGGGAGGTGTCGGCGGACATCCAACGCTCCTTGGCAATCTGAATCGGCAAACGCCCGGCGAACCCACACACACGACGGATCACTCTGCGGGCAAGGGCCGAGATGCTACGGGCGTTGCCGATCCGCGAGATTGCAGACCCGAGCTCGACTACCCACCTCAAACACAAACGCCAACCGTCTCCCGAACGCCCCCCCCCCCTTTCT
>DHLW01000049.1:1539-31032 GCA_002405485.1 Phycisphaerales bacterium UBA4658 | reverse complement strand
CCCCCCCCCCAACCACCACCCCCCACCGTCTCCCGAACCCCCCCCCCCCCCTCTTCCATCCCCCCCTTGGATTCTCCCCGGTTCAGGGCACTGGCGACGGGGGAGCCCCTGGGGGAGGGGGGGAGGGGGGCTTTCCACATGAACCGACAGCCCGTTCAGGATGTCTGCGGATTGAAGTGTAAAGACCCTGTAAAAGGCAGGGGAGATTTTCAAGTCTGGACCGCAGCGTGCTAGCATCCCCGAGCCGGTCCATCTCTGAACCGGCGCATGGGGTCCGGTCTGGTATTCTGCGAGCTTGTCCCGACGGGCGGGCACGAGGTCTCTCTCTGGAGCTGCGCGATGGGCGCCAAGCCGTGGCAAATCGGAGTGATCGTCGTCGGTCTGCTTGTCGGGTGCGCGTCAGCCGCGTGGGCGTTGTTTGGGCGCGACGATGTCAAGGTGAACATGTTGGTTCACTGCATCGACGTCGAGACCGGGGACATCTATCGGATTGACACGGATCGCAACCCGCTCATTCTTCCTGGACGTCACCCATCGAGCAATCGCGTGTCGCTGGTCCGGGTGACCAAGGATGACGAGGGCAAGTGGCACGTGTCCGGGCGGGACCTTCAGACGCTTGAGATGCTCGACAAGGATGTGAAGAACATCGCCGTCGACGATCGCACCGGAGACATCAAGACCCCGGTCAAGGATCCGATCGACTACATTCGCAGGAATTGATTGTTCGTGTTCGAGAGCCTGTTACCCATGCACACACGTTGCTTCAACCGTCGGGCATTCACGCTCATCGAGCTCTTGGTCGTCATCGCGATCATCGCGCTCCTGATCGGCATCTTGCTTCCGGCCCTCGGCAAGGCCCGCGAGGCCGGGCGAAGCATCGTTTGCCAAGCCGCACTTCGCTCGCTCGGCCAGGGCCAGTTGATCTATGCGACGGACTGGAAGGAGTGGTACGCCGGGGTGAACACGTCCGGATGGGACGGCATCGCCGACGGGAGTGGTGCGAGCTTTTTGTTCGACAAAGCGGCCTCGACGCCAACCACGATCTGGGACTGGATCAGCCCCGTGATCGGCGATTCCGGCGGTCTGTCGCCCAACCGCGCGGCGCGGACGAAGCAGATCTTTGAGACCTATGGATGCCCGGCGACGCGCGCCAAGAACACGCTTCTGTTCGGGGGTGCGCCCGATCGCCCGGACTTCGAGCAGATTCTGACCACACGAGGGTTCAAGTCGGTCAGCTACCTCGCGCCCGCGTCCTTCATGCGATATCCCAACTCCGCCGCCGCTCAGGCCGCGCGGCGCAACGGCGTCACGCCGAACTTCACGCCCGATTCCCAGCAGACTCCCGGTCGTGTCCCCAATGGCTTTGCTCCGAAGCTCGACCGGCTCGGCACGCAGCCCGCGAAGAAGGTCCTTGCCGCAGATGGCACCCGGTACCTCGACACCGACCTGACGTTGGACTTTGATGTCACGCCGAACGCATACACCTTCAGCTCGTTCGCGGATTCCGGTCCGATCTTTGACGGGTCGACTGCCTATGGACGTCAGGCCAGCCCCTCTCGCGGGGCCAATGTGCCGCTCTCGTTCCGGCACGCCGGTCCGTCGATCAATATCGCTTTCTGGGATGGACACGTGGAGAACGTGCGGCAGCGCGAGGTGTATCGCGATCCTCGACCCTGGTATCCCGGGGGCACTCTGTACAGCAGCACGAGCGCGACGCCCGAGTCGGCCCAGTTCATGCCGCCGGACCCGAATCAGCGCATCATCCCCTAACCAGTTGGTTCGGTAGTTCGCCCGAGAGAGCGTCTCAATGTCCCTTGAGAGCGTCTTGGCTGTCGTCCGCCAGCGACTGGCGTGCCTTTACACATTCTTGATCGAATGCTGCGTGAAGTCGCCGCGTTCGGATAGGACTTGCAAGGCATAGCCGAGTATCTTGGCCCCGGTTCAGGCGGTTCGTTTGAAGCTTGCCATCATGGTGTTTGGAGCAGTGGCGTGAGCCGTGTCGTCCTATTTGGACATCGCGCGTGAGCGTCAGGACTGTTCTCCCGACCCCAGGGTCATTCTGCGAACCCCGGCGTGCTCCATTGTTCACGATTCCTGAAGGAGGCCTCATGTTCATTCGCTCTCTGGCGAGGACGTTCGCGGCGTTTGCCGTGGCCGCTCTTGCCCTGACCGGCGCCAGCAGCGCCCAGACCACCGGCGCGTGTTGTAGCAACCTCGGCGTCTGCACGGTCGGTTTGCCGTCCGCGTGCACATCTCTGGGGAGCACGTTCCTCGGTCTTGGCACGACCTGCACGCCGACCAATCCCTGCTTTGCCACGGCGGGCGCGTGCTGCCAGCCGATCGGCACCTGCGCGCTGACGCCGCCCTCGGGTTGCGTCTCCCCTGGCGTGTTCCAGGGGCTGGGCGTGGCCTGCACACCCTCGAATCCCTGCCCGCAGCCCAGCGGTGCGTGCTGCATCGGTACGTCGTGCTCGATCGTGAACTCCGCCGCACTGTGCACGGGCACCGGCGGGCTCTTCTTCCCGCTGGGCTCCTGCACCCCGACCCCCTGCGTGCGTCCCCCGGTGGTCATCAGCCAGTTCTACACCGGTGGCGGGCAGTTCGGGGCGGTGTATCGCAACGACTGGGTTGAGCTGTACAACCGCGGCACGACGCCGGTGGTGATGACGAACTGGTCCATCCAGTTTGGCGCCCGCACGACGCAGACCTTCCCCACGCTGGGCTCGTTCAGCGGCACGATCCAGCCGGGCGGGTACTTCCTGATCCAGCTCGCCTCCAGCAACACCACGATCGGCGCCGCGCTTCCGGTGCCCCCGGACGCGATCGTCCCGCAGACCTTGAACCTCGACACCGATTCCGGTCGCATCGCGCTCACGACCACACTGAGTCCGCTGCCGAATGGCTGCCAGAATCCCTTCACGATCAACGTCGCAGACTTCGTGGGCTATGGCACCACGGGCGTCACCTGTGCCGAGGGTGGCACGTCGAATCCCACCGGCGTCTCCAACGGCGTGATCTACTCGATCTACCGCAAGGGCAACGGTTGCCAGGACACCGACAACAACGCGAACGACTTCACTCTGCCCCTGCCGCCCATGCCGCGGAACAGCGCTTCGCCGCTGAACACCGGGTGCGGCTCGGGTTCGGGCGCGTGCTGCGTTGGTGAGGTCTGCTCGTTCACGACTTCCGCCGCGTGCGTCGGCACGTATCAGGGCGACGGCACGGCGTGCACGCCCCTGGACTGGTGCGTTCAGCCCCGCGGCGCCTGCTGCAATGGTTCCATCTGCACGATCGAACTGCAGGCCAACTGCGTCGCTCCGGCGGTGTTCAGCTACGGCGTCTCCTGCGGCAGCAACCCCTGCACCGGCGCCTGCTGCAGCGGCGCGACCTGCACCACGACCTCCAGCACGGCGTGCGCCGCCATCAGCGGCGCGTTCTTCGTGCCGGGCACCACCTGCGCCCTGACGCCCTGCCCGACCCCGGTGGTCGTGGCCCCGGCGGACATCGCCTTTGGCGCCAGCGTCTCCCAGAACGTCGACAGCGTGCAGCAGATCCGCGGGGCCGGGCCCGGCATCCCCGCTCGCGTCGGCACCTGGACCCGCTTCAACTTCCAGCAGTCGGCCCGCTTCGACAACCTCGGAGGCACGTTCCACGCCTACAACGGCAACCTGCTCTCGCTCAACTTCGGCACCTCCGGCGCGGGCGGGAGCATCAGCAACCTGCCCACCCGCACCGGCGACGTCACCGCCGGGCAGCTCAACTTCTTCGCGTTCACCGGGGCCAGTGCGCCCTTCGGCCTGACACGCTCCCGCCTGGGCGGGCTGAGCATCAGCCCCAACAACGATCGGCTCGCGGTCATCGGCTATGACTCGGCCCGGCTCTACGCCCTCAGCTATGACGCCGGCGCCACCCCCGGCACCGGCGCCGGCGCGACCATCACCGGCGGCGCACAGACCGACCCCGCCAGCTTCGTCTTCGGGTTCAACATCACCCAGGGCACGGCGTGGTGGAACAACGACACCATCATCATGTTCGTCCGCGGCGACGCCGCCAACGAACTGGCGTTCTTCACTGTTCCTGTCAGCGGCACGGGCCCGGGCATCACGCTCGGCACCCCGAGCACGCAGCTCACGGTGAACGACTTCGGCCCCAACGCCAGCCGCTTCACGTCGGTCGCGTACAACCCGCAGCTCATCCCGAACTACCTCTTCGCGATGAGCAGCGACTTCCAGGGCGTCACGTTCAACCTGCTCTACGTGGTTGATGTCTCCGGCGGGCTGGGCACGTGGAACGTCGTCAAGACCATCGACCTGAGCACCTCGCTCCAGACCGGACGCGAGATCGCCATCGGGCCGGATCGCAACCTTTACCTCGGCCAGTTCGCCGGGACGGGCACGCTGCCCACCGCGTCGATCCTCGATCGGCTCATCCTGAACCCCAACGGCGACACCGTGGTGACCGCCGCGGAGATCGCGGCGATCGGCGACAACACGAGCCAGGACTTCTACTTCAAGGGCACCGCGAACACCGCGAACTTCAGCGGGTTTGACATCGCCATCGGCCTGGGCGCCTGCTGCAACGCCGGCGTCTGCTCCATCCAGCCCTCGAACGCCTGCACCGGCGCCAACGGCACCTTCATCGGGCTGGACACAACCTGCACCCCGGGCATCTGCCCCACGGGCACCGCCGTCTGCTGCCGCGGCGCGACCTGCGCCGTCATCCTGCAGCAGGACTGCATCGCCAGTGGTGCGGCGGGCCAGGCCTTCCTGAGTTCGAACGTCACCTGCAACGCCTCCGGCAACGCCACCTCGCCTTGCTGCTTCGCCGACTACGACAAGGTGAGCGGCATCCAGGTCAACGACATCTTCGGCTACCTGAACGACTGGTTCGCCAACTCCACCTTCGCCGACGTCGGCGGCACGGGCTCGACCCAGCCCGATGTCAACGACATCTTCAGCTTCCTCAACGCCTGGTTCGCGGGCGGCTGCTAAGCCAGCACTCGAAGCCGCCAAGCGGCGGTCGCTCCAGACACATCACGCCCGCCTGCACATCGCAGGCGGGCGTTTTCAGTTTGACCCGGTTCAGCTCCGGCGTGCTCGCCGCACGATGGCTGCACACTCAGCGAATGTCGCGTCCGCGCACGCCATGGACGGTGTGCAACCCCGCATAGGCGTCGAACCAGTGGTAGTAGCCGGGTGAAGAGCCCTCACCTGAGGTCACGCCGGGGAGGAGATTCGTCCTGGATTCACGCGAAGCATGCCCATCGGCAAGGACCATCGGAACCCAGATTGGTCCGCTCCGCCGATACGCGTACGACACGCCGAACTCGTACGTGGAAAGCACGATGGACTTCTTTGCGGGCGTCAGCACCTGAAAGTCGAAGGTGGGTCCGTACTGGTCCTGGCCGGTGCGTGTCGAGAGATCCCAGAAGCGGGGCGTGGCCAGGAGCGAGCAAGACATGTCAAACGCCCAAGGTCCGATTGATCCGACCGGAACCGCGGCGGGCACTGGATAGGCAATGGACTCCGCGTCAAGAAAAATCCGGCTGCTCTTGGGCACGCCGTAGTAGCTGTCCGCGAGCATGAAGTACCACATTTGGGAGATGAAGAAGTAGTTGATCACATCAATGAGCGTGCCGTCGGACTGTTCCACGACGTAGTCGGTCGGCGGACTCTTCCGAGGATCAAGAAGGAGCGGATACGCACCTCGCCAGTCCAGGGCATAGATCCCGAGCACCAAGCCGTGGGTCCGGAGGTTGGCAAGCGTCTTGGTTCGGAGCCCGGCGCGCCGGGCCTCGGCGAGAGACGGAAAAAGCAGTGCAATCAGAATCGCGACGATGGCGATCGAGACGAGCAACTCAATGAGCGTGAAAGCACGCGTTCGTCCTGAAGGCGACATCTCAGCTCCCATTCATGGCTGCACGGTGGAATGATTGAAAGCGCATCGGGAGATCGGCCTCGGTGAGCCACTTTCCGAGCAGAATCATGCCAAGCAGGAGCCCGCCCTTGGCCACCAGCACCCACCCATCGTTGGTGAAGGTGAGATAACGCTCAAGGACGCCAAAGCACCCGCACGATGGCACCCGGGTGGTGGAAAGCTGAATGCACGCGGCCGTGAGCATGCTCGTCAACAGGACCAAAGCCGCAAGACTCGTCCGTCGCCGATGAAATCGCGCCATCCATGCCAGCGCAAGGAAGACCTCGATGGTCGGAAGCCCCCATGCGACGATGAGCCGCGCGTCCGAAGGAATCACCGTCCACGCAACAAGCGAGCGATCGAACGTCTCCACATCGAGCAACTTGCCGACCCCTGCCACGAGCAGCACGCCCATCGCCAGCCAGAGCAGGACATGCCCGACCGCTCTCGGCCAGCGATGGGTTCGGATTGGCACGGTTTCAGTCATGACCTTGTGGATCGCCCTGCGCGTTGAGTTGCTACTGGCCACCGACGCAGTTCTCGCCAGTCACCGTGGAGTCCTGGCACACGTTGATGATCGGGGGCTGTTGCAGGCACGGAGCGTTCTTGTAGTTCCCGCAGGTGCGGCGGATCAGCGTGCACTCGCCCCGGAAGGTTCCGTTCGGACCCTGCTCCCTTTGACCGGAGGCACCGAGAGGTGCTGGCGCGATCATTTGGATGGTGAATCCACTGCCCAGCATGGTCTGCTGGCATGACCAGAAGTTGCCTTGCTCGTCGCTGCACGGGATCGAATAGGTCTTGCAGCAGTCTGGGTTCTCTACGATTTTGAGGCACGCTCCGGTCGCAAAAGCGGTCACGGCGACCACCCCAACCAACCCGAGAAGCCGACGAACGTTCCGGTGACTCGTGGACATGGTGCATGATCTCCTGCAAAGAGAAGTCGGGTGAAAACTAGACCTGTGCATTTGATCGGCCTCGGACGCGAAGCACGATCGCCGCGATGAGCAGCACGCCAAGCGTGACCCAGCCGACGGTTCTGAGAGTGAGCCAGGACGCGGGACGTTCCGCCGGGACGACTTTGAGCGGCTTGCGCTCACCGCTCGGCGTGATCTCTGTTCCCTTGCCGGTATTGAGATCAACGAACATGGTGGCCTTGACCGGGCCGCGGATGATGTCCGTTCCGCCTTCGACCGGCGTTCGGGTGACGGCATCGAAGCCGCCCGCCGGAAAGGGCTTGGCACCCTCAAAGTACGCCACACGCGACACCCGGTTTCCGGGCTTGACGTGTTCAATACGGTGCGCCACCCAGCGCCCGATCGCGGGGTCTTTCTTCCAGTCGCCGAACCGATGGCCAGTGCCCACGGTCTCTGGAGCAAAGGTGCGCGTGACGAGGAACGCGGACTCGACAAACCCCCGGTTGTCGCCGTGATCCCAGCGGCCGGTGATCTCGTAACGAATCTCGTGTCCCTTGGGCCTACTCCAGCCAATCATCTTCCATCGATCCCCTTCGATGAGTGGTTCTTCCATGGTCAGTTTCAGAGTGCCAATGAAACCGCCGATGCCGCCATGGAACATCTGATCGAGATCGGCACGGATTGTCGGAAGCATCAGCAGCGGCGCCTGCCGCTCATCAGATGATTGAGCCGCGGCGACCGGGTCAAACACGGCGACCTCCTGGCTGTTCATGCTCCAGGAGCGACCGGGGACGTAGACAAGGTCGGTGAAGTAGTTTCCAGCCGTCAGGTTGTATCGAAAGCGATCCTTCCCATCGGCAAAGAACTCGAACGACATCGTGATCTTCTCGCCGCGAAGTTGGCGGTCGATGGTGTTCAGTTCCTGAAGTCGTGGGTGTTCCGGGTGTGCGGCGACTTCCGCGCGAAGCGCTGCGACTTCCTCGGGGGTGAGTGCGTTGAGGTCTTCGTAGCGCCACGCGATCGAATACTGCCCAAAGGTGTACGGCTCCGCTGCGGACTTGGCTTCGGCGTCAAGCCATGACTTGACTTGAGCCGGCGTGACCGCGGTGCCGGGGCTCTGTGAGTTCGCCGGCTGGGCGATGACTTGTCCGCAGAACGCCGCCGCGACCAACATCGCAAGGGTGGGACGACACCCTCTGGGTAGGCTCGGCAAGCACGCCCACTCTGCGATCATGTCAAAGACAAGTACGTTCGTTCGAATGCCGCCCATGCTCTCAACATACCGACAAGAGAGATGCTGCGAATGTCAAAAAAAAAAAACGAAAGAAAACACAGAGTTGCTGTGACAAATGGATGTCACTGAGTTCAGTGTCCCCCGGAACGGGGCGGCGCGATCGTGTCTCGCTCGATCTCAGAGCGACGGGTATCTGATCCACTCCAGGCACAGCCCATGCGGCGGCAGCGTCGGCCCGGCCAGGCGACGATCCCCGCTGCGCAGGGCCTCGTCGATGCGGGCGGCGTCCATCCGGCCGCGCCCGACTTCGACGAGCGTGCCCCCGATGATCCGGACCATGTTCCACAGAAACCCGCTGCCGCAGATGTCGATCACGATGCGTGTGCCGGCGGCGGCGTGGTTGAGAGAGGTCTGTGGACCTCCATGCTCCGCATGCAGGTTGTGGTGTGTCCGATGCTCCTCGTTGATCACCCGCACGGAGCACGAGAAGACCGTCCGCACCGTGGTCTTTCGGCCATGTCCAGCCGCGGCGAACCCGGCAAAGTCATGTTCGCCGACGAGTCTCTGTGCGGCGGCATGCATGGCGTCAACATCGAGCGCGTCATAGATGTGCAACGCGGTTCGCCGTTCCCACAGCGAGCGCATGGGCGCGTTCCAGATCGTGTACGAGTACGCCTTGCGCTCGGCCCCGAAGATCGGATCAAAGTCCGCGTCCACGATCCGGGCGTCGAGCACCAGCACGTCCTCCGGCAAGCGCGAGTTGATGGCCCGCATGAGCGGCACCGTTCCGCGATCCGCCGGCCAGCCCCCGGTTCGACCGCCCGTGTCCGAGCACGTGAACGCCGCGACCTGCCCCCGGGCGTGCACCCCGGCATCGGTCCGGCTCGCGCCCATCACGCTCACCGGCTCGCGGACCACGCCCCGCACGGCCCGCTCGACCACCCCCTGCACCGTCCTGAGCTCGACCCTCGGGCGATCTTCCTCGATCTCCGACGGATTCTCCGAAACGGTGGCCGAACCCTCGATCGGGTCGGCGGCGAGCAGCCGAGGCGCGCCAGTGACAGCATCCTCGTGCGGAAGCTGCCGCTGCCAGCCGCAGAACCCCGTCCCCTCATACGCCAGCGTGAGCGCGAACCTGGGCACGGCCGATCAGCCCGCCTTTCCCGGGCCGGCCCGGTCCGAGGGCGGGCCGCCCGCAGGGGGCTGAATGATGACCACCTCGGCGTCGTCAAGCTTGGATTTTCGGGTGCTCTCGGCTTCGGCCTCGTCCTGATAGGGGGCGATGGTCCGGGCCAGCCGCCACCACCAGATGGCGATCACGCTGCCGACCACCAGCAGAAATCCGCCGACGATGAGGTTGAAGGCGTCCACGCCCCCGATCGTAGCGGAACTCCTCGGCGTGCCCCCGCCACACCGACCTTCCCGGATCGGCATGCATCCGCTCATCGGATCCCCGGCATCACGCACCAAAGCCAGGGTAAACACTGGCGTGGATTCCAAGGGGGGACTTGACGTCTGACCCGATCATGGCAAACTAGAGCAGATTGTCGGCATGCTGGATCGATTCTCGGCCCAGCTCCGTATCAGCTTCGGCCCACTCGGGTTCATGAGCGCCAGTTCCTGGCGCGGTAGGGACAGGTCGGCAACATGCAGAATGGAGGCATCATGGCGATGCGGAGCGCTCGTTGGTCGGTCGTCGGCGTGCTGGCACTCGGCGTCTGCGCCGGGTCGGCGTTTGGGCAGGCGGCCTTCGGGCCTCGGGCTGGGGCGTTTCCGGACATCATCGTCTCCAGCGTCGGCGGGTCGTATGACGCAACGGGCTCCAGCGCCGTGCTGAACTACGGCGCATCGGGCGGAATCGCTTCCTACGCCATCGGATCCGATTCCTGCAACATCGGCGCCGCGCCGGCGATCTGGATCGACGCGGGGACCTATCAGAATCAGCACCCGGTCATCGGCGGTCAGATCTATCGCATCTTCAACGGCCGCTTCGAGCAGATCGGTTCCGGTTGGCTGAAGCACGGCTTCTGCGCCGCGGATAGCTGCTCCTCGGGTGCGAGCAGCGGCGGGCAGCAGGGGTGCCTGAACGTTGGCGGCAATCCTCCGGGCATCACCGGCTGTCGCACCGATTACAACCCGCCGGGCTTCAGCGGCATGTCTGGCTGTGACTGGCTCGGCGCCGGGCGCGCAACCGACACGTACACCGCGTCGCTCAACGGCGGACAGGGGTATCTCGGGCCGCGGTCGGAGGTCAATCCCTGGACCGGGCAGTTCCCGTATCCGTACATCAAGAACGGGAGCAACACGGTCGCCTGCCTGAACAAGCGACTGCTGGTCCGCAAGAGCGACCTGGATCCGCTGAACTATCCGCGATTCGACGCGGTCAACAACCCGCAGGGCGCGATCTACATCTCCGAGATCGTGTATGTCATGACCGACGAGTGGCCGGGCCAGCGGTACAACAACTATTCCTATCGTCGGCTGAACGTCGGCAACCTGGTCGCGCCGACGGCGAGTTCGGGTTCGAACATCTGCACCGCCGAGCAGGCCTATGGGCTGAGCTTCTCGACCGGTGCGGGATTCCTGACGGTCCCGATGAAGCCGGCGATCGAGGCGTGGAAGCAGCTCGATCCGACGGTCAAGCTCGTCTTCGCCGACGCCCCGAACGATGGCCGCTTCTATGTCGGAAGCAAGGTGACCGATCGCGGGAACGGCACGTGGCAGTATGAGTACGCGGTGCTGAACATGAACTCGGCCCGGGCCGCCTCCTCGTTCATGGTGCCCAAGGCCGACTCTCCGGCGGTGGAGATCACCGAGGCCGACATGCGCGGCACCGAGCAGCACTCGGGCGAGTCCTACAGCCAAGTCAAGTGGGCGGTGAGCACCCAGGGCGCGGGCATCATGTTCAACACCGACGCCTTTGAGACCAACGCCATGGCCAACGCCATCCGCTGGTCCAACACGTACAACTTCCGGTTCGTCTCTAACCGCCCGCCCACCACCGGGAGCGTCCGCCTCGGGCTCTTTGCTCCGGCGATCAACGCCGGCGATTCCAACATCCTCGAGGTCGCCGGGGTCGATGTGCCGAGCCAGCCCCCGGCCTGCCCGGCGGACTTCAACGGCGTGGACGGCGTGACCGCCGCCGACGTGTTCGACTTCATCAACGCCTGGTTCGCCGGCGAGACGCGAACCGACTATGACCTCTCCGGCACGCTGGACCCCGCCGACATCTTCGCGTTCCTGAACGCGTGGTTTGCCGGGTGCCCGTGATCGCACGTTGAGTGCGATTCGCCATCCCAGATTTGCCCGCGGCCCTCGTGATTCACGGGGGCCGCGTCGTTGTCGGAGTCGCCCGAACGCTCGCGGATCGTGGCGCGGAGGCAAGACGCCGGCCGACTTCGCGAGGTTTCGCGCTCAGATCGAATGTCCGTTTTCGGGAGCGGACCGCCGATCGTGTGCCCGGCAAGGTCCGTGTTTTCGGCAGAGTCGAATCGGACCTTGGTCGCCGGCGCGCAGGTTCTCGGGCCGCGACCGGGTGTCTTGCGGAAGTTGTGTCGTTTCTCAGGGCAAGGAAGACCCTTGACCCGAGAGCAGATGAAGGCACACGCCCATGGTGTTTGTCATCCATACCGATGGATCGACTCGGTTCGCTTTCGAGCGACGGAGGAACAACCCATGCCCACCAAGCTTCGACTGCAAAGCGACACCTCTCCCACGCGACCGACGCACTCGCGCTCCGTGGACGGAGCGGCGGGCGAGGTCCGCATCATCCCGTTCCCCGCGGCGCTGGCCGCGGCACGCACCCGGCTTGTCGGGGCCAAGGTTCAGGGCGGCCCGTTCACGACTCCGCTGGACGATCGGCTTGCCGATGGAGACTCGGGCGTGATCGCCCGGTTGCACGCCGACGACCCGGCGGCACGGGTCACGCGCACCGATGAACTGGTTCGCGGGATCGAGCGGACGCTTGATCGCATGCAGTCCCGCCTGGATCAGTTCGAGCGCGACGCCGGCGAGTGTCTCAAGTTTCCCGTCCCCGCCGACGACCCCGGTCCCCGAGCCGCGTGAGGCGCGTTGTCCCGAACCCGGGTTCCCGATCGCCTGGAGAACTTGACATTGGCGTCAGTGGCGCGGTGGCGGCGGGCGGATCCCCCGCCACACTATCGCCATGCTCGCAACGACCCGACACGCCCCCGGTGCGAAGACGGCCGCACCCATTGATGCCACGCTTCCAGACGCCGCGTCGATGTACGCCGCCCTGGCCGCTCGCGATGAGGGCTTCGTCGGGGTGTTCTACGTTGGCGTCCGGACCACCGGCATCTTCTGCCGTCCAGGGTGTCCGGCCCGCACGCCCCTGCGGACCAACTGCGAGTTCTTCGCGTCGGCGACCGGCGCGATGCAGGCGGGGTATCGGCCGTGTCGGCGCTGCCGTCCGATGCACGCGGGCGTAAGGCACCCGGACTGGGCCCAGTCCCTGCTTGATCGACTGGAACACTCGCCGGAGCGCCCGATCACCAAGAGCGAGGTGCGAGCGCTCGGCGTGGATCCCGCGACGGCGTCACGATACTTCAAAGCCCGCCTCGGGGCCACGCTTCCCGCGCTCGTCCGGGCCCGCCTGCTCGGATGTGCGCTGCGGTGGATCCGCGAGGGTCAGCGCGTCTCAACGGTGGCGATGCGCAGCGGGTTCCGGTCCGAGAGCGGGTTTCGCAAGGCGGTCGCCGAGGTGTTTGGTGCAACGCCCATGCGGGCGGCCCGCGACGGTGCTGAGCCGATCGTGGCCACGTGGCTCGACACCCCGCTGGGTCCGATGCTCGCCGCCGCGAGCGAGCGGGGAGTGTGCATGCTTGAGTTCGTCGATCGTCGAGCCCTCGCCGAGCAGGTGCGCTCGCTGCGCGTGCGCCTGGGTCGTCCGATCGTCCCTGGCAGTCACCCGCACCTGCGGAAGCTGCAGCGCGAGCTCGACGCCTATTTCACGGATCCCCGGGCAGGCTTCTCAGTGCCCCTGCACATGCCTGGCTCGCCGTTCCAGGAGGACGTGTGGCGCGTGCTCGGATCCATCGAGGCTGGAGCGACCATCACATACGCTCAGGTCGCCGGGGCGATCGGCCGTGTCTCGGCCGTTCGGGCCGTGGCCCGGGCCATCGGGGAGAACCGGCTCGCCATTCTCGTGCCGTGCCATCGTGTGATCGGCTCCGCGGGGGACCTCACTGGCTACGCAGGGGGCGTGTGGCGGAAGCGGCGCCTGCTCGATCACGAGGGAGCGGCGATGACCCCGGCTCCGGCATCCAAGAATCGTTCGCGCCGCCGACCATCCGTACACGCCCGTCCCGATCTCTTTTCCGCATGAGTCGATCAGCGAGGCGGATGGGGGTGGGGGGAGGAGGGGTGGGTGGGGGGAGGAATGGGGCCACCAGAGGCCAGGAGCACGCCATGTCCGCCACGATCGCGCCCGCAGCCCAGCCCTATGTCCTTGGCACCGGAGATGATGAACTCGCCCGGCTGGGCCTGCAGCATCGTCTGTGGAGCGATGCGGCGGTGAGCGCGTGGAAGGCCGCGGGCATCGGCGCAGGCTCCGCCGTGCTCGACGCCGGATGCGGTCCGGGCTTTGCCACGCTCGACCTTGCGGAGTTGGTCACCGCGGCCGGTCGCGTGGTGGGAGTTGACGAGTCAGACCGCTTCATCACCCACCTTCGCGAGCAGGCCCGTGTGCGCGGCCATGGGCATGTCGCCGGAGTGGTCGCCGACGTGCAAGCCATGCCGATCTCGAGCGTGGGCACGATCAGGGCCGGCTCGTTCGACGCGGCCTATCTCCGGTGGGTTCTGTGCTTCACACCCCGGCCCGAGGCGGTGCTCGCGGGTGTTGCCGCCGCGCTGCGCTCCGGCGGGCGGATCGTCATCCACGACTATTTCGCGTATGAGTCGATGACTGTCGCGCCGCGATCGGCGGCGTACGACCTTCTGGTCCGGGCGACGGCGGACTCGTGGCGGGCCCGAGGCGGCGACCCCGATGTCATGGCCCGGGTCCCCGGCATGCTCGGCCATGCGGGGCTCCGCATCGTGTCGATCCGGGTGCATCAGCGCGTCGCTCGCGGCGGTACGGAACTCGGCCGGACGGATCCCATGCTCGCCTGGCCCGTGTCGTGGTGGCGAACCTTTGCTCCAAAGCTCGTGGACATGGGGCGCATCACGCCCGAGCAGTGCCGGGACGGGCTGCACGCCGTGGAGACCGCGGCGGCGGATGCAACGAGGTTCATCGTGTGCCCGCCTGTCTACGAGATCATCGCGGAAAAGCCCTGACGCACCAAGGCCCGAATGGACCAGATGCAATGAGCCGGCGGCGTGGGGGGTGAGGAGGGCGGGGACAGGAGAGGGGGAAAGAGGCCGGGCTAATCGTGCCGCAGGGCGACGATCGGGTCCTTCTTGGCGGCCTGCATCGCGGGGTAGATCCCGAAGATCAGCCCCGTCGCCGCGGCAACACAGAACGCCAGGATCACCGACCACATCGGGGTGCTGGTAGCGAGATCGATGTTCACGTTCATCGCTGTCGCGGCCCGCGGGCCGAAGTACCCAAGCAGCACCGAGAGCCCGACGCCGAGCCCGACGCCGACGATCCCACCGGCGATGCTCAGCACGCTGGTCTCGATGAGGAACTGCAGCACGATGTGCTTGCGCGTCGCGCCGAGGGCACGGCGGATGCCGATCTCGCGGGTGCGCTCGGTCACGTTGGCGAGCATGATGTTCATGATCCCGATCCCGCCCACCAGCAGCGAGATGCCCGCGATGAAGCTGAGCACGATCTGCCAGGTCAGCGCGCTCCGCTTGGCCTCTTCAAGGAGCTGCACCGGGACGATCATGCCCACGTCCGGCTTGCCCGGGCGGCGCGATTCCAGGATGCGGTCGGCGAGCTCGGCATAGAGGGTCACGCTCTCGCGGGAGGGCGCGGTGAGGTACACCTCCGAGACCTGGATCTCGCTCGCCGAGAAGTTCCCGCTCGTTCGCCGGAACACCCGGTCTCCGAAGACCATCCGGGCCGTGGAGAGCGGAATGTGCGCGTCGAGGTTGAAGTCGCGACCGACGAGTGTGGCGGCGGCCCCGCCGGCGAGCCCGACGGGCTTGAGAATCCCGATCACGCGGAGCGTCTTGTCATCGATGCGGATCGTGTTGTCGAGCGGATCCTCGAAGGGGAACATCGTTCTCGCGACCTCCGAGCCGATCACGCAGACCATCGCCGCGTCCTCGATGTCCGCCGGGCTGATGTACCGCCCGCGTGCCACTCGAAGGTTCGCGACCGAGAGCAGGTCCGGCGTGACGCCGAATGTCTGGCTGGACTGGCGGCGGTTGTCCTTGAGCAACTGGCTCCCGACCTCCTTGAGGGGAACGCAGGCCTCGGCGTCGGGAAACGCGGACTTGAGCACTTCGAAGTCCGCCCACGTGAGCCCGTAGCGGAGCGATCGCGACTGCTGCCGACCCCCGCCCATCTGCGCGCTCTCCGGCGGACGCTGCGAGCGGATGATGATGTTCTTGGCGCCGAGGCGCTCGATCCGCTCCAGGGCCTGCCGCTTGGAGCCCTCGCCGATCGACACCATGATGATGACCGCCGCGACTCCCAGAATGATGCCCAGGGCCGTGAGCATCGACCGCAACCTGTGCAACCACAGGTTGGAGAGCCCAAGGCGGATCATGGCGAGCCAGAACGACATCGCAGTGAGCGTATGGACGATCGGCCCGGCGGTTGCCGCTTGTGCGCTCGATTCTGCGACCATCACCAGAACTTGAGCGCAACGGCGAAAATCGGGCATCTCCACGAGATCCGGATCCGAAGCGTCGGCGTGCAAGTCCTCGCGGCGGCCATCCGATAGACTGCTCTGCAATGCTCCCAAGCGAACGCTCCAACCGGTCCGGCGATCATGTCTCGGTGCTCACCGAGCGCGAAGCCATGAACGCGTGGAGGTTCGAGGTCGAGCTCTTCGAAGGTGAGCAGCGGCGCATCGTCAGCATGACGCTGGCCTGGGTGGACTACGAGTACTGGTCGCATGGGTCTGCCAGCCCCTCTCGGGTCGCCGAGACCGTCGTGCATGCCGTGCTCGCCGCCGACCCCTCCCGGCTCATTCCTGATCGCTTTGACGCGTCCACGGCCCGTCGATGGATCCGCGATCTGGACCAGCGCGTGCGAGAACTGCTCTAGCTCCCGTGCGATCGAGCGCGGCTCAGACGACAGATCTCCCCGATCGTTGCAGCAGCACCACGACATGTGCCTCGATCGCCCGGCGCTCGCCGACGGCGTCGACCTTCTCATGGCTCTTGCCCTTGACGTTCACCCGCTCCATCGGCGCCTGCAGCACCCGCGACAGGTTCTGCCGAATCTGGTCCTTGACAGGCCCGATCCGGGGCTTCTCGAGGATCACGGTCGCGTCGAGATTGGCAAGCTCATACCCCGATGCGGCGAGCGTGCGCCAGGCCGCCTCCAGAAAGACCTCCGAGTCCCGCCCGGCGTTCTCCGGGAGGTGATCGGGGAAGATCTGCCCGATGTCCGGCTGCGCCAACGCCCCCTGGATGGCGTCCACGACCGCGTGGTACAGCACGTCTCCATCGGAGTGGGCCACCACGCCCCGGTCCGATTCCAGGAACACCCCGCCGACCACCAGCGGACGCACCCCGGGCCCGCCCGCGGCCTCGAGTCGATGCAGGTCATAGCCGTGGCCGATCCGGAGAAGTGGGAGGTGGGTCATGGTGTGCAGCAATCCCGGAAACCGGTCAGGACGTGGGGGGGCTTCTGACGATACTCTTTCCGACGGGTCGGCGTCCAAGCAGCTCACAGAGCGTCCATGGCTTGGTCGATCGCCCAATACACGCTGGAGCCCTCATGCCCGGTTATGCGCGGAACAACTCGGTGAAGCGATCGGTGACGCTGGCACTGCTGGCGTTGACCCTTGCGGGAGCGTCAGGGTGCTACACGGAGGGAGGGCCGGGATTCTCGACCGACCAGCACGTGTACGTCAGCCGCCCTTGGCAGCCGTACACCATCACCCTGCGCGACACGCGAACCGGACAGGAGTTCTGGTCCAGGGATATCCCTGTTGGCAAGAAGCTCATCGTGAAGTTCGTGGAGAATCAGGGGACCAACGACAAGTACACTCCGGACCTGATGACCTGGGCCCTTGTGGACGAGGAGCGTGAGACCGGGATCAACCTGGCCAGCAGCGTGCCGGTGCCGCCAGCCAACGCCCGCAGGTTGGAGACGGTGTTGAGGTCAAACCCGGAGCTGCCCGAGAGCATGGTGCAGGCAACGCGCGGCACGCTGGCTCCGGTCAAGCAGCCGACTGTGCGGCCGCCGACGGTCACGGTGCCGGTTGCCCCGGAACGGCCCGAGACTCCGAGCGAGCCGACAGCGCCAGAGGCTCCGATTCCGCTCCCCGAGGAGCCAGCGTCCAAGCCCTGACTGGCGCAGAAGTTGCGCGATTTGTTGGTGAAGATCGGATGTCGACCCCATATGTGGTGGTCTTGGCCCGATTTTCTCGGGCCTATAACCGACAGCGGACCTTGCGGACAAGTGGGTCCCAAGTACCCTGCTGCACATGTACCGGTCATCCTCTTTGCAGGACGCGTGCAGGGATTGCGCGCGCCGGTGGCGGCGGAGCCGACTTCTCTCTCAGACCCGACGGGTGGTGGTTGCGCGCGCAGCGGGGGGGTTCACGCTCATTGAGTTGCTGGTGGTGATCGGCATCGTGATGGTGCTGATCTCGATTCTGCTGCCGGCGCTTGGGGCCGCTCGGGACACGGCGCGAACGGCCAAGTGTCTGAGCAATCAGAAGCAGATCATGTCGGCGATGACGACCTATGCGAACTCCAGCCGAGAGTTCATCCCGCGAGAGGGGACGTTCGTCGTCGAGGGCACGAACGCGGCGGAGCACAGATCCCGGCTTCCCTGGCCGGTGGCGCTCCGGCCGTTTCTGGACGATCGAGTGAGCGTCGGCGAGGATCCGAACGACTTGTTCGAGCAGGCCCCGATCTATCGCGATCCATCCCGGCGGGCCGACGGGCACCCGGTGCATTACGTGACCAACGCGATGCCGATGATCGCCCGGGGCATGGTGGATACCGGGGGCCGGTTCAACTACTGGCGTCGGCGTGGCCCGGCGAGTCTGGGGCGGTTTCTGTTCACCGCAGAGACGATCTATCTCGCCGAGTTCTCGGACGACGTGAATCGCACGGTGTGGAACGCCCTGCAGACGCAGCCGCGGGAGGACCTGCACTGGGGTCAGCCGTATGACATCTGGGACATTCTGCACCTGGAGCCGGAGTCGAGCCAGTACCGGGTCGGTGGGAAGCGTCACGGGGGAGGCGGGAACGCGGCGTTCATGGATGGGCACGCGGAGACGCTGAGAAAGGCCGACCTGCTGGATGTCGATAAGTGGGATGATCGGGATTACGGGATCCGGGATGAAACGCCGGGGTTTGTCCGCCCGTAACACTGCTGTGGCGATCGAAGAGCATGGCGATGCTCCGAGCGCCGGGAACGGCCCACGGAGGATCGACGATGAGCATGCGTGATCGGCTGGTGCTGTGTGGCGGCGTCTTTGCCGGGGCCCTTGGGGTGCTGGGTGGCGTGTGCGAGGCGCAGACAACCGGTCCGGCGAGCGCACCGGCGACCGACCCCGCGAGCGGTCGGCCGAGCCAGCTCTTTCGTCCGCAGCCGCAGGCCAAGCCGGTGGTGCCGGTGCTGTTTGACGCGAACAAGCCGCTGGCGCCGATGCTCGAGAGCGCCGGACGCACGGCGCAGCGGGACGGGAAGCGCGTGCTGGTGATGCTGGGTGTTGATGAGGCGGGGTTCACGGGGGCGCTGCGTGATCTTGTGGCCACGCCGGACATCCAGCGTCTGCTGAGCATGGAGTATGTGACGGTGTGGGCGCACTCCGGAGCGGGGGAGGTCGGCTCGGGCAATCGCGCGTGGAGCGAGGGCGCGTCGATGGGCGTGCCCGTGAAGCCCGACGATGCGCACGCGACGCTCATCGTGCTGGACGCGGAGGGGAAGAAGCTGGGGAGCGCGTCGATGTCGAAGATGGTCGACGAGACCCGCCCTCGCTCGTACAGCACGCTCATGCTGCAGGACTTCCTGTTGCCGCTGGTCGCTCCGCCGCCGAACGCGATGGAGATGCTCACCGCGGCCCGGGCGAAGGCCAAGGCCGACGGCCGAGGCGTGCTGGTGAGCTTCATCGAGTACGGCAATCCGTGGGCGCTGCGGTGGCGTGACATGCTTCGGCAGGAGGTCGCGGCCCGGGAGCTTGCGCAGGTGTGCGAGGTGGTGACGATCAACCTGATTCGCGACAAGGAGGCGTCGGCGGCGCTGGAGCAGGCGGGCGCGGCGGGGGCGCAGAGTCTGCCCTGGTTTGCCATGCTGGACGCGGACGGTCGGGTTCTGGAATCCAGTCAGCCGGTTGGGGGGCGGAACATCGGCATGCCCAGCACCGACGCGGAGATCGCCCGGATGATCGAGATCCTGAGCAGTGGGCCGAAGAAGCCCGATTCGGCATGGAGGGAGCGGCTCCGGGTGCTTCTGGTCGCCGAGCGGGAGCGATCGGCCCGCTAGAGCGAATCCGCGGAGCGGCGAGAGCTTCGGCAGATGTTCGGCGTGAAGGGTTCGTACCCTCGTGCATGTCCAATGCCGCAACAGAGGGTCACGGGTCCGCACATGCTTCGCAGGCCAAGGGGAAGGTGTATCGCGTGGAGGTTTCTCCCGCGCCCGGGCATGCGGATCCGATCGGGGAGAGCGTCAAGCGCGACGGGGCGGCGAGCGGCGTCGAGCTCACGGGCGCGCGTTCGACGCACGTGTACCTCATCGAGCCGGATCCCGCGGCCCCGATCTCGCCCGTGCAGATCGAGCATGTGCGGCGGAAGCTGCTTGGCGATCCGGTGACGGAAGTCACTCGGGAGGGAGCGGCGGCGGTGAGCGCGGGCGAGCAGGTGGTGGAGGTGCATCCGCTGCCGGGCGTGATGGATCCGGTCGCCGAGTCCGTGCGTGAGGCGATCGCGCAGTTGCTGAATCTGCCGGCGCCCCCGCGGGTATCGACGGGGTGGCGGTATGACCTTGCGGGTCCTGGGCTGACGCGAGAGGGTGCGCGGACGTTCGCCGAGAGCATGCTGGCCAATCCGGTGATCCAGCGTGTGCACGACGAGCCGGTGCAGCCGCGGGCGTTTCCACGGGCGGCGGCGCACGACTCGGCGGTGCGCGAGGTGGAGCTCATCGGCCTGGGCGACGAGCAGCTCATCAAGCTCTCGCGCGAGGCGCACCTGTTCCTGTCGCTGGATGAGATGCGGGCGATCCAGAGCGAGTATGCCCGGCTTGGGCGCAATCCTCGGGAGATCGAGCTCGAGACACTGGCGCAGACCTGGAGCGAGCACTGCGTGCACAAGACGCTCAAGAGCGAGGTGGCCTACAGAGGAAGGCGGCAGGGCCAGGATCAGGACGGCGACCCGATCGTGTGGGCGGGGCGGCCCGGGCACGAGGTGCAGCCGGACGGAACGGTGGTCATCCATAACCTGCTCAAGAGCACGGTGGCCGCGGCGACGCGCGAGCTCATCGCCGAGGGCGTGGACTGGACGCTGAGCGTGTTCGTGGACAACTCGGGCGTGATCGCGTTTGACGAGAACACGGCGGTGTGCGTGAAGGTGGAGACGCACAATCACCCATCGGCGATCGAGCCCTACGGCGGTGCGGCGACGGGGATCGGCGGGTGCATCCGCGACGTGATCGGGACGGGGCTCGGGGCCAGACCGATCGCGAGCACGGATGTGTTCTGCGTGGCTGATCCGAACTTGAAGAGCGTGCCGGAGGGGTGTCTGCCGCCGCGGAGGATCCTCTCGCAGGTCGTGGCGGGCGTGCGCGACTACGGCAATCGGATGGGGATTCCGACGGTGAACGGGGCGGTGTACTTCGACGACCGGTACGTGGGCAACCCGCTGGTGTACTGCGGGTGCATCGGGGTGATGCCCCGGGATCGGGTGCATGGCTCGGTGAAGTCGGGCGATCTGATCGTGGCGATCGGCGGTAGGACCGGGCGGGATGGGATCCACGGGGCGACGTTCAGCTCGGCGGAGCTGGAGCACACGGCGACCGACGAGTTTGCCCACGCGGTGCAGATCGGGAACGCGATCACGGAGAAGCGTGCGCTGGACGCGATCATGCGGGCGCGGGATGAGCATGAGCGGCCGCTGTTCCACGGTCTGACGGACTGCGGCGCGGGCGGGTTCTCGTCGGCGGTGGGGGAGATGGGCAAGCAGACCGGGGCGACGGTGCATCTGGAGCGAGCGCCGCTGAAGTATGCGGGACTCAGCCCGACGGAGATCTGGATCAGCGAGGCGCAGGAGCGGATGGTGCTGGCGGTGCCGGAGCAGAACCTCGCCGCGCTGGAGCGGATCTGCGCTGAAGAGGGCGCCGAGCTCGCGGTGCTCGGGACTTTTGCTCCCGGACCGGGCTCGACGCAGGAGAACCCGGACCTGGTGCTGATGTATCACGGGCGCGAGGTCGGCCGGCTGAACACGCACTTTCTGCACGAGGGGATCCCGACGCCGCGGCGCGAGGCGGAGTGGGCATTGGGGGCAGGTGGAAGCGGCCAGGGCGCGGGTTCATCGGTACGTCGAGAGCCGAAGCCCAGCGCGGAGCTGCGGGATGCGTTGCGTGCGTTGATGGCGCACCCGAACATCGCGAGCAAGCACTGGATCATCAGTCAGTATGACCACGAGGTGCGCGGGGGGACGAGCGTCAAGCCGCTGGTTGGGCCGCTTGGCCGCGGGCCGGGCGACGCGAGCGTGGTGTGTCCTGTGGCGGGGAGCGATCGCGGGCTGGCGATCGCATGCGGCTTGCAGACTGGGGTGGGCGACGCGGCGCTCGGGGGCGATCCGTACCTGATGGCGCTGGCGGCAATCGACGAGTGCGTGCGGAATCTTGTGTGCGTGGGCGCCGATCCGGATCGGATCGCGATCCTGGACAACTTCTGCTGGCCGAGCTGCAAGAAGCCGGAGAACCTGGGCTCGCTCGTGCGTGCGGCGGAGGGGTGCTATGACGGGGCCAAGGCCTATCGCACGCCGTTTGTGAGCGGGAAAGACTCGCTGAACAACCAGTTCACGACACGGGACGGGCGGACGATCGAGATTCCCCCGACGCTCCTGATCACGGGAATCGGGATCGTGCCGGATGTTGGAAGCGCGTGCACGATGGACGCGAAGAAGCCCGGCAATCTGCTGGTGCTGGTGGGCGAGACCACGCTGGAAATGGGCGGGTCGCATTATCAGAAGCTGTTCGAGCTTCCGACGAAGCTGGAGGAGCTGGGCGTGCGGGCGAGCGTGCCGAGGACGGACCTGGAGCTTGGGCCCAGGATCGCTCGCGAGGTGAGCAAGCTGGTGCGGATGGGCGCCGTGGCGAGCGCGCACGACGTGTCGGACGGCGGGCTGCTTGCGGCGATCGCGGAGATGCTCGTCGCCGGGGCGACGCCGGAGCGCCCGATCGGCGCCGAGATCGAGCTGCGCGTGGTGAGCTCGAGCCCGGTGAGCGCGGCGTTCGGCGAGTCGCCCTCGCGGTATGTGCTGGAGATCGAGCCCGGACTGATGCCGAGCGTGCACGAGGCGCTTCGGCGGGCGTTCATTCCTCACGCGATGGTCGGCACGCTGGATGCGTCGGGCACGCTCAGGTCGGTCTGTCGGCACCTGGAGCCGGTGGGCGTTGAAGAGCTGGCCGCCGCCTGGCGGGGGCCGCTGGACTGGTAGGCAGTGTTCGGATGGGCCGTCGCGTCGCCGACGGGCCTACACGCCCATGCCGGCAATGGCGAAGGTGAACATGCCGAACACGGGGTCGTTCGAGGCGATGCTGACGGCTGCGCCGCGCGGGCCCTGGGCCTGGGCGTCGAACCGCACGCGGAAGGTGACGCTCTGGCCGGGAGCGATCAGGGCGGTGGCGGGTGGCGAGCTGACGACGAAGTCGCTGGAATGCACGCCGCCGATGGTCACCCATTGCGGACCGGTGAGCTGCAGATCGGCGAGGCCGATGTTGCGGATGGTGAACTGGCGGACTCTGCTGGTGGTGCCGGCGGCGGAGAGGGAGCCGAAGTTCGTGCGATCGTTCATGCTCGGGGAGGAGTCGCCGTGGGCAATGGGCACGTCGGTGCCCGAGAGCTGAATGCGCGGCCGAGCCAGTCCGTTGCCGCGGATCGTGAACGAGTAGCTCGGGGTGAGCGGATCGTCGCTGGCGACGGTGATGACGGCGGAGGCGAAGCCGACCACCCCGCCCGGGTTGAAGCGGACGCGGAACTGCGAGGACGCCCCGGGGGCGATCTGCGACGCGGGAAGGACGAAGATCGTGAACAGGTCGGCGTGCGAGCCGGTGATGCTGACACCGGTGATGTTCGCGGTCCGGAGCCCGGAGTTGTTGATGGTGAAGATGCGGACCTTGGTGCCGAAGAGGGCGTCGACGCCGGCGAAGCTCGTCCAATCGGCGGTGGTGGGGGAGTCATCGCCGGCGAGGATGGGGGTGCGATTGCCGGAGACCTGCACGACCGGACGCTGCACGCCTCGGCCCTGGATGGCGAAGTCATAGGCGGGCGTGGCCCCGTCGTCGGAGAGGATGGTGATGGTGGCCGAGCGCAGCCCGAGAGCCGAGGGATCGAAGCGGATGGAGAACGTCGTCACGCCACGGGGATCGATGGTGGAGCCGGCGTCGGTGATCAGGGTGAAGTCGCCGGCGTGCGGGCCGGTGATGCGGATTCTGGGCGTTCCGCTGAGACGGAGCACCTGATTGCCTGCGTTGTAGACGCTGAACGTGACGGTGTTGGACTGACCGATGAGGTTGGCGTTGCCGAGGTCGGTGTTGTCCTCGCGCCGGGGCGACGCATCGCCGTCGGTGATGAGCAGGTCGTTGGCCCAGACCTGGATGATCGGCGCCGGCGGGGGCACGCCCTTGGAGGCGTCGAGCTTCACGTTGTTCGAGCTGACGACGACGTTGCGATACGTCACCGCGCTTCCGAAGCCGCCGCCGGAGAAGGTGACGGCGTATGTGCCCGCGGGAACCTGCATCTGCCAACCGCCGGCGGACATGCTCGTGGTGGTGTAGGTGGGGGCTCCGGGCGTGCCGTTGAGGGCGACCGCGGTGATGGTGACGCCGCCGAGGCCCTCGCCGATGCTGTAGCCGTTGGACGAGGTGTCGGCGAAGACGACGCCGAGCAGGTACGGATTGCCCTGGCTGAAGCGTCTGCCGAAGTTCTGGGTGATGACCTGGGGGCCGACGCTCCGACCCTGCACGATCCCGATGTTCATCACGCGGATGCCGACCTCGCGGAACTGCGGGTTGATCATGCTCAGGCGGTGACCGGGCGGGTCCTGGATGCCACCCGGTCCGTCGCCCCAGTCCAGCAGGAAGCCAGCGTGCCCGTGGTCGATCGAGCGTGAGAAGGCGTAGACGTTCTCGCCGAGGTTCGACCACCCGGTGTATCCCGCGTTGGTCGCGCGCTGACCGAGCGCGGGCTCGCCCGGGGCCTGGTGCGTCTGCAGGTCGGCGGCGATCATGACGTTGTTGTGGCCCTCGGCGGCCTCGTAGAGGTCGAGGTTCCAGGCCAGCGGCGGTGCCGCCGTCAGCGAGGTCCACTGCTGCGCGAGCAGGGGCCCGGAGACGTTGAAGAACCGGAGTGCGTTGTCCACGTCGCGATCGGCCGACCGCGCGGGAGACCCCAGCGAACTCGTGAGCAGGCCCAGTTCCGCCTGAGGATCAAGCCGAAACCGGTTTGTCAGCTCGAGCATGTACTGCTCTTCGGCGGTCGGATTCAGCGACAGCAACTGCCGCGGCTCGAGCTGCTCGAGCATGGCAAACCGCGCCGGGGCGGCGATGCGCCCGCGACCTGCGCGAGATGGGATGCGGAGGTGTGCCGTCGTCATGTCCAAAGTCCAATACGCCCAACCGTACGGTTGCGATGCTCAACGCTGCAGGGTGATATCGGATTGCCTTCGATACGTTGCCAATGACAGGCCGGTTCTCGGGCCGCGATCCGGTGGGTCGCGGACCCCACCGCCGGGACTGCCCGTCCAGGGGCCGGAAAACGGTCAGATGAACGACTTTTTGAGGCGGTCTGCGGCCTTCTCGAGCGTTTCCATGCGTTTGCAGAACGCAAAGCGGGCCATCGAGCGACCGTGATGGGGATGCTCGTAGAACACGCTTGGAGGGATGGCGGCGACCCCGACTTCCTGGGTGAGCCAGCGGCAGAAGGCGATGTCGTCCGAGAATCGATCCCCCAGGCGCTTGCCGCCGGATCGAACGTTCGTCCAATCCGCCATGATGAAATACGCCCCGGCGGGCGCGTGCACTCGGAAGCCGCACGCGGTGAGCACGCCGGACAGGAACGCGCGGCCGCGGGAGAGATCCGCCACGAGGGTGGCGATCGCTTCGCGGGCGGGCTCGCCAAGAACGCACGCCTCCGCGGCGCCCCATTGCAGCGGCGTGGCTGTCGCAAAGGTCATGAACTGGTGCGCGGCCCGGACGCAGCGTGAGAGCTCCGGCGTGCCGATGGCCCAGCCGATCTTCCACCCTGTCAAGCTGAAGGTCTTGCCCAGACTGGAGAGCGTCAGGGTGCGTTCGCGCATGCCCGGGAGGGTGGCCAGATGGACGTGCGGCAGGTCGGGATCGAACGTCAGATGCTCGTAGACCTCGTCGGTGATCGCGAGCACGTCGTGTCGGATGCAGAGCTCGCCGATGAGTTTGAGTTCTTCACGCGTGAAGACCTTGCCCGTCGGGTTGTGCGGGGTGTTCACGAGGATCGCGCGGGTGCGCTCCGAGAAGGCCTGGGCCAGTTCGTGCGGATCGAACCAGAACTGCCCCTCGCCCCCGAGAGGGGTGCACCGTGGCGGCACCTGGTCGGCGCAGGAGGGCGCGTGGAGCGTGACGCACCGGGCCACGCCTCCGGCCATGGCGATGCTCGCGCGATAGGAGTCGTAGTAGGGTTCGAAGAGGATCACCTCGTCGCCGGGGTTCACGATGCCCATGATCGCCGCGCAGATCGCCTCGGTGCATCCGCTGGTGACGGTGACCTCCGAGTCCGGGTGCACGTTCAAGCCGGTGCGGGACGCGAATCCCTGGGCGATCGCCGCGTTGAGCGCCGGCACGCCGAACATCCGGGCGTACTGGTTCTGCCCATGACTGCCGACGCCGATCGCTCTGGCGGCGGCGTGCTTGATGAACTCGGGACCGTCGAAATCCGGGAATCCCTGGGCGAGGTTCACCGCGCCATGGGCCATGGCGAGCTGGGTCATCTCGGTGAAGATCGTCGTCCCGAAGGGCGAGAAGCGATCAGCCAGGAGGGACGTTCGCGACCCGCTCATGCACGCACTCCAGCACGCAGACCTCTCCCCGCCTCCCCCTCTCCTGCTTGGCCGTCCACGAGCACCAGCCGATCTGGAACGATCTTCCGGTGATTGCGCGCCTAGGCGTACACCTCGAGGAAGACCCGCTTGGTCGGCTTGATCTCGCGATGCAGCATCTTTCGACTCCATGACGGGATGTCGGCCATCGCTGCGGGGTCGGCCTTGAGATACTGCTCCAGCACGCCCGCGGGCAGGACGCTCGCCATCTTCTGGAAGATCCCAAGCTCCATGCCGGCGATGCCGCAGACATAGATGAGCGTCCTCGGCCCTGCGAGCAGGGCCGCGAGCTCCTCGCGTGTGTCAGGGGCGGTGATGCGATCCTGCACGTACATCGGTCCCGAGCCGTTGCTCTGGCGCTCGCGGCTGATCGCGGTGAGATACCGGAAGTTCGCGTGCTCCTTCGCGAGCGAGCGGAAGAGCTCGTCGTACATCAGGTCGGTCGAATAGGGCGAGCCCATGACCAGGGTCACGCGGCAGTTCACGCGTTTCCTGAGCAGGTCCAGCACCATGCCGCGGAACGGCGCGATGCCCGTTCCGGTTGCGAAGAAGAGATAGTCGTGGGACGCGGCGTCGGCGGGCAGCAGGAACTTCTTGCCGTTGGGCCCGCTGAGCTTCACCTCGTCGCCGACGTTCAGATCGCACAGGTAGTTGGAGCAGACGCCCAGGAAGAGCTTGTGGGACTCCCAGTGCTCGTCGATGGTGCGTTTGACCGTGGTGGAGATGATCGTGCCGGAGCCGTCCTCCCCGCCCGTCGGAGACGCGACAGAGTACAGCCGAACCGCATGCGGACGACCCTTGGTGTCGATCCCGGGCGCCAGCACGCCGATGGACTGTCCGGGGAGCACCTGCCCGACGAGGTTGGTCCCGCTGACGTCGAACTCCAGGTGCCTGGTGAACCCCGCGGCCTTTCGGCTGGTGCAGATCTCGCTTCTGGTGACCCTCGCCGTCACCGGCTCGGTGGGCCGGTAGATGTGCATCCTGGCTTCGGGAAGGATGATCTCGCGCTCGGCAGGGGCGAGCGAGGCGGACGGATCGGCGGATGCGGAGGAACTCATGACCCGCAAGGATTCGGACCGGCAACCGGCGAGTCAACGCGCTGAATGCCGGGAATGCGGGTTTGGCCTGACGGTTCCCGCGTTCCGGGGCGGCTGGGGAGTGCTCAGCCCGCTCCCGCGGCGGCCCGGCGGCGAGCACGCCATCGCACGAGCAGGATGAGCGCAACCGCCGAGATCGCGATGAGCATGACGACCATCACCGCGGCGACCGCCGGCGCGATCACCGTGAGCGTGCTCATGCCAATGGCCAGACTGCTCTGACCGACATTGATGAGCGGATTGATCATCCCAGCCGAGAGGGCCGTCGATGCCGCCCTGGTCGTCACGGCCCCGGCCTGAACGATTCCCGCGACCGCGCCGCCGGCGATGAGGGCACAGGCCCAGGAGAGCATCTCGCCGATGGACCCGGCGGGCGTCACGGTGCCGACCTGAGAGGCGGCGACGACCGCCCCGGCAACGATCGCGGCGGGAGAGGCGATGGCGTCCAGTGCGTGGTCCAGCCAAGGCACCTTGTACGCGACGATCTCCAGCACCGTCGCCGTGCACAGCGCGATCATCGCCTCATCCGAGCCGAGCCATGCCATGCCGGGGGCGACGCTGACATACCCGGCCCGAGCGGCGATCGAGAGTGCGGCGAGGGGTACGAACACCCGCAGGCCGCAGGATGCCGCGAGCCCAAGACCAATCAACACCGCCAGCAGTTCGCCCATGGACAGATTCCCTTCCAAGGGGTATTGGGAGTGTGTCCTGGCCGCTTTCAACCCGGTTGCGGGCTGCTCACCCGAGGGCTGAATCCTGAGGATGGAGGTCGCCCAGCATGGCGCTGACCGCGTCGAACATGGCCGAACCCGCACGAACGACTGCTTCGCGTTCGGACTCTGTCCAGGTCTGGGCGTCCAGATCCGTCCGCCAGGTCTGCCAGTACTGCCGCTGCTGCTCGCCGTGCGGGTCGAGGGCGGCCAATCCTCTCGGACCGGCGATGTTCAGCGATCGGGAGACCGCTTTGGCGATGAACCGCCCACCATTCGCCGAGCCCTCCAGCACATACCACGCGCCGACGAGCGCAGGGTCGCGGTTCGTGGCAAGCTCAGTCAGCCACGCCATGCATCGGGCGGTAGCGGGAAGTGCGGGGTGCTGCTCGGGCGTGTATCCGAGAAACTCCAGGTCACTCTCGACACGTGCGGCATGGGCGTGGTAGGGCTTGAGCATCCGCGCCACGCGAGCGTCAGACCGTGCCAGGGAGACCAGTCCGCCGTCCAGAGCCCGCCAGACGTGGAGCATCTGGCCGAGCCACGCCGCGTACTCCTGCCGGGTCGCCTCGCCCTTGACCAGCCGAGCTTGAGACGGGTGCTTTTCGGCGCGGGTGTGAGCTTCCTTGGTGCGTTCGCGGAGCGTGTCGGCGAGCGAAACGGTCCTGGGGCCAAAGAGTCTGGAAAACGGACACCTGGAACGGGTGGGTGCCACGCTCGCTGCGGTCATGGTGGACGATGTGCTCGTGTGCATCCGTGTGCTCCTGACATCCTGTGGACGTGGGTGCCGCGCGATCGGGGCAGAGGTGACGGGCTCAAACGGATTTCCGTCGAAGCCGCCGCGATAGCGGGGCAACCACCCCTATCTAGATGAGACTGAGTCTCATTCGCACTGAGCGTACCCGTGTGGTTGGAGGACTTCAAGTGACGTGGGCGCAGGGAAGCGGTCGGGAAGCGGGAGTTCCCGGGGCGTGGCGGGATGGCGTGTTGAGGGTGACGGGTGGAATCAGGGCGGGGTGATCAGGGTTCCCAGTTTTTTGCCTTCCATGACGCCGCGGATGTTCCCGCGCATCTTGAAGTCAAAGACGAGGACCGGGATCTTGTTTTCCTGGCACATGGCCAGGGCCGTCATGTCCATGACGCCGAGGTTTTTGGAGAGCGACTCGCTGAACGTGAGCTTGTCGTACCTGGTTGCGGCGGGGTCTTTCTTGGGGTCGGCGGTGTAGACGCCG
>DHLW01000049.1:1132-1257 GCA_002405485.1 Phycisphaerales bacterium UBA4658 | reverse complement strand
CGCCCGCGGATGAATGGTTCGGCGACGGCGCGAACGTCGATTGCGGTCATGACGCGGGAGTCCACGCCCAGGTGCAGGAGGGCTTCCTTCAGGGCCAGCCCGTTCATGACCGTGGCGAGCATGCC
>DHLW01000049.1:715-1013 GCA_002405485.1 Phycisphaerales bacterium UBA4658 | reverse complement strand
CATGACCGTGGCGAGCATGCCCATCTGATCGGCGACGGCCTGATGGATATGGGCCACCTTGGCGAACTTGGCCCCTCGCACGAAGTTGCCACCGCCGACGACGACCGCGAGCTCAACGCCGGTCTGGTAGGCGTCCTTGACCTCTTCGGCGATGACGGCGAGCTCACCCGGTTCGATCCCCAGCCCGCCCTGCGCACAGAAGGCCTCGCCGGAGAGCTTCAGAAGAACGCGGCGATAGGGGGACGTGCCCGACTCTACTCGTTTCGGGGAGGCGACCGGTGTGGTGGGCATGGTGGGC
>DHLW01000049.1:321-565 GCA_002405485.1 Phycisphaerales bacterium UBA4658 | reverse complement strand
CGGAGAAATGTTTGTATCGTGTTCGGAATCGGATCGATGCGCTTCTGCGTGGATGGTGAGAGCGTATCGAATCCGGATGACGGCATTGGAGCTTTGAACCATCTGGTGGAGTGGCCGGTAACGCTCCGTGCATTGCCGGTCGATTGAAGGGATGGGTCTGGGTCCGGTCAAGAAACCGGTCCTAGGCCGGTGCGAACAGAGATCGCTGGGGAGGCACAGACCAGCGGGCGGGACTGGCCGGATG
>DHLW01000049.1:0-120 GCA_002405485.1 Phycisphaerales bacterium UBA4658 | reverse complement strand
GCGCCGGGGTCGCACCCACACGCGACAGCAATGACACAGGTGACCACCAGTCCTCCGACTCGCGTGCCTCAGCGTTCTGGGGTCGAGGCCAGCGGCCCGGATGTGATCGCGCCCAGCGGA
>DHLW01000057.1:316-4522 GCA_002405485.1 Phycisphaerales bacterium UBA4658 | reverse complement strand
AGTCAGCCCTCCCCTAAGGACGTAGGCCGGGCTGATCCGCGGATGGGGGTGGGGAGCGCGTGGGGGTGAAGGGGTATCCTCCGGCCATGATGTTCTACGTCGTGCTGGCGTTGATCGCGGGGCTCATGATTCCGATCCAGGGCGGGGCGAACGCGGAGATCGGGCGGCGGCTGGGACATCCGATTCATGGCGCGGTGATGAACTTTGCGGTGGGCGCGGTGGCGCTCGTCCTGGTGGCGATGCTCGTGGTTCGGGAGCTGCCGCCGGTCGGACGTGCGATCGGCACGGGCACGCCCTGGTGGGCGTGGAGCGGCGGGTTGCTGGGCGCGGCGTTCGTGTTCATCGCGGTGGTGGCGACGCCGAAGATCGGCGCGTTGAACTACATGTTGTGCATGCTGGCCGGGCAGCTTGTGGCGGCGATTCTGATCGATCGTTTCGGGTTGGTGGGGTTTCCGGTGCGAGACTTGACCCTGCAGAGGGTGATCGGCGTCGGCGTGGTCATCGTCGGGGTGGGGCTGGTGGCATCGGCACGCTGAGTTCTCGGACCATGGTCTCATGTCGGGGTCATTGGCGGCCGATGCCTGATGCATGCAGGTTTCCGGGGTGTCAACAACCTCGTATGCGGGGAGCGTGCTTGGCGGCGTGCGGAACGCGGCTGCGCTCGCGGCGTCTGCGGCGCAGCGGATCACGCCCGTGAGCGTGATCGAACGCGGAGACACCGCCGAGCTGTCCAAGGCGGCGCGGGATGCGTCGGCGGACGACATCGCCAAGTCGGCGGTCGAACTGGCGCAGGCCCGGACGCAGATGGGGGCGATGGCGGCTCTCGTCAAGGCGCAGGAGCGGATGACCGGCTCGCTCCTGGACGTGCTGGGCTGAGGGCGTTCACCGGCCCATGGCGGCGGCGATGATCGCGAGCAGGGCGATGCCCGCGAGGATGGCGAGCACGAACAGGGTGATCTTGAGCGCGCTCCACGGGCGTTCGCCGACGACCTCGCCGGTGCGGGCGTTGACCATGAATCGGAAGACCTTGTTGTTGAAGCGGTAGGCGCTGAGCCAGATCGGCAGGAGCACGTGCTTGAAGGTGATGGCCTTGTACTGGGTGCTGGATGAGGTGATCCGCTGCTCGTCGCCGCCGATGTCCCGGCAGATGGTGGCCTCGATGCGGAATCGCATCTTCTTCTTGGCCTTCTCGAAGCCGACCTCGAGCGGGACTTGGTAGCACTCGCTGCGGAACCCGGCGAGATACTCGTCGGCATAGGGAACGCAGTCCCGAAGGTCCCACGGGTCGAGCTCTTCAAGTTGGGGCTCGGAGATGGACGTGCTGGCCATGACGAGCACATCGTCGAAGCCGACGTGCACGATGCCCGCGGCGGGAGACCATCGGACCTTGCGGACGCGCTTGGCCTGTCGTCGGCCGTTGACGGTGGTCCAGACGGTTTCGTAGTACGCGTCGCCGCGCTGGCCGGTGTAGCGGGTGGTGGTCTCGGTGTCGTAGGTCCACGCCGGGACGTACGTGCCCGTGAAGCAGGCGTCGATGAAGCCCTCGCTCTTGAGCTTGGTCGGCGCGAACCAGAGGGATTTGAGCCAGGCGCGGAACTTGGTCCGGGCCTCGTCCTTGCTCATCTTGAAGGGAAGAATCGCGTTGGGCTTGATGTGCGTGGCGGCCTGCGCGGTGGCGACGATGTTGGAAGCGCAGAAGGGGCACGGAAACGCCGTGGCGTTCGGCGCGGCCTCGATCTCCGCGGCGCACGCGTCGCACTTCACCGTCAGGTGCTGGAACTTGTCGGTGCGATTGGCGAGATCGTGCAGCGTGGAGACATAGTCGATCTCCTCGACCGCGTGCCCACCGCTGTCAGCAGGCGCAACCGCGGGCCCGATCTGGTTCTGCGCTGAGCAGTAGGGGCAGACAAGCACCGTGCTGCCGGGTTGATACTCGAGTCTGGCCCCGCACTGGGAACAGGGAAATCGCCGCACGCCGACGGGCTGCATGCCCTTTGGTTGATCGGCGGGCGCTGGCGAGTTGGGCTTGGTGTGCGCTTCGGACATCGTGTGTGCGTTGGCAGAGTGCATCTGCCTTGGTGGCACAGGCGTCTCGCCTGTGTTCTTGCTTCTCTTCAATGGCACACAGGCGGGACGCCTGTGCCACCAAAGTCAGAGTCAGAGTCAAAGGCAAGGGCCTTATTGCTTGGGCAGCGGCAGGGGCGTGGCACTGGCAAAGACGCTGGCGAGTTCCGGCACGTCCTTGGCCGCGGCCCAGCTTGCCATTCCGGACTTCCACACCAGCGTGTCGGGCTTCAGTTCGCCGCCCATGGCCTTGGTCCTGAGCAGGCCCATCTCAAACGGCCCGGCCTGTTTGCCGTCGATGGCCAGAAAGAACGGAGCCGCCTGTGGCAGTGGGGGGGGCACGCCCGGGCCGCCCGCCGACACGCCCGCGCTGTGCGTGGCGGAACCGGCCATCTGCCCGGCGAACATCTGGCCCATGCCCATGCCGACGAAGGTGCCCGCCGCACCGGGGTTCTTCGCCGCGTCGCGGATGGCCTCGGCAGTCTGATACTTGGTGTAGGCGTCAAGGTTGCCGACGACACTCATGCTCGATCGCTTGTCCAGCGCGGCTTCGACTTCGGGCGGCAGCGAGATGTTCTCGATGACGAGCTTCGGCAGATCGAGCCCGTACTTCTCGAACTCGACCTTCATCTTCTCGGTGATGAACTTGCCGAACTCGTTGTAGTTGCCAGCGAGGTCGAGCATGGGGATCTTGGACTCGCCCAGGATGTCGGCGAAATCGCTGACGATGAGGTTGCGAAGCTGGTTCACGACCTCGTCGGTGGTGAAGCGGCCGTCGGTGCCGACGAGTTCCTTGATGAACACCCCGGGGTCCTTGACGCGCGTGGTGTAGGTGCCGAACGCGCGCAGCCGCACCGGCCCGAACTCGGGGTCGCGGACCATCACGGGGTTCATCGTGCCCCACTTCAGGTCGGTGAACTGCCGCGTGCTGACGAAGTAGACCTCGGCCTTGAACGGCGACTCGAAGCCGTACTTCCAGCCCTTGAGCGTCGCAAGGATCGGCAGGTTCTGGGTCGTCAGCGTGTGCGTGCCGGGCTGGAAGACGTCGGCGAGCTTGCCCTCGTTGATGAACACCGCCGCCTGCCCCTCGCGGACGATGAGCTTGGCGCCGTACTTGATCTCGTTCTGGAAGCGATCAAAGCGATACACCATCGTGTTGCTCGTGTCGTCGAGCCACTGGATGATGTCGATCAGCTCGTGCTTGAGGCGGTCCCAGATGCCCATGCGGAGTCCCCTTGAAGATTGACCGAGTGACAAGGTCCACGACGGTCCGGCGTGATGTTGTTCGGAGAAGTGTATCGCGGTTTCAGAGCGTCTTGGCGGCGTCGACCTGGCGCTCGGAGCGCCACGCAGCTCCTCCAAGACACTGCCTCGGTTTCGCGGCACAGGCGCCCCGCCTGCGGGCGTTGATGCGGTGCGGCCATCACCCGGCAAGGCCCGCCCTTGGTACCCTTTGCCCATGGACGACTCGCCCAACTCCGCGCGCGGTCTGCTCGGCTCGCCGATCGCCGTGCTGGACTTTCTCGGCTCGCGCACGCTCGCGATGCTCACCGCCGTCGGCGCCGCCTGGTTTCTGCTCGCCGACGCCGCCGTCTGGCTGTGGCGCGGGCTCACGGATCGTCGCGTCCGCGTCGGTCGCCCGGCGATCATCTCCCAGGTCGTCCGCATCGGCGTGCGCTCGGTCTTCATCATCACGCTGGTCTCGTCGTGCGTGGGCTTCATCCTCGCGCTGCAGATGGCCCCGCCGCTGGATGAGTTCGGTTCCAAGGACCTGGTGGCCAACATCACCGGCGTCGCGATCTTCCGCGAACTCGGCCCGCTCATCGCCGCGATCGTGCTGACCGGCTTCGCCGGCGCGGCGATCGCCGCCGAGATCGGCACCATGGTCGTCGGCGAAGAGATCGAGGCCCTCGAAGCCCACGCGCTCAACCCCATCCGCTTCCTCGTCGTCCCACGCGTCATCGCGGCGGTGATCAGCATGACCGGCCTGGCGGTCATGGCCAACCTTGTCGCCGTCGCCGCCGGCTGGGCCGTCGGCGTCACGGCCCTGGGCATCCCCAGCGAACGCTACGTCCAGAACCTCCTCGATCAGGTCAAACTCGTCGACTTCCTCACCGGCATCGGCAAGGCCACCGTCTTCGG
>DHLW01000057.1:0-179 GCA_002405485.1 Phycisphaerales bacterium UBA4658 | reverse complement strand
CGGCCTGCTCATCGGCCTCATCGCCTGCACCAACGGCCTCCGCGTCACCGGCGGAGCCGCCGGCGTCGGCGCAGCAACGACCAACACGGTCGTGCAATCCATCGTCGCAATCGTCATGGCCGACCTGGCCTTCACGGCGATCTTCTATGCGGTGGGGTGGGTGTGAGGATGGGGGGGCG
>DHLW01000146.1:40188-49927 GCA_002405485.1 Phycisphaerales bacterium UBA4658 | reverse complement strand
CCACCCCAACCCCCACCCCCGCTCCCGGCCACCGGTCCCTCTCCCCGCGGCCGCCCGAAAGTGCGCTCGATCGGCCCCTGGGCCGCCCGTTGAAACCCAGAGCCGGCGCCGCCAAAGAATGGGTGTTCGTGATTCTGGGAATGCGCATGCTCTAGTAGCATGACGCCGGGAGGTCCCCATGTTCGCCACTCTTGGTCGGTCCTGGGTGTTGTTCAAGCAGTCGTACTCGGTTCTTCGTGCCGACAAGACGCTCTTCGTCCTGCCGATCCTGAGCTCCATCGCCGCTCTGCTTGTGCTGGCGACGTTCGCGTTGCCGCTGGCATTCACCATCGACTGGTCGGCGGTGAAGCAGAGCGTCCAGGCGAACTCCGGCGCGACCATCGTGCAGCCCTGGCACTACCTCGCGCTGTTCCTGTTCTACTTCGTGAACTTCTTTGTCATGACGTTCTTCAACTCGGCGCTGGTCGCGTGCGCCATCGCCAAGTTCCGCGGCGAGCCGTGCTCGGTCACCGATGGGCTCAGGATTGCCGTCAGCCGCCTGCCGCGGATTCTCGCGTGGTCGGCGGTCTCGGCCACCGTGGGCGTGATTCTGAAGATCCTCGAAGAGCGGATGGGCTTCATCGGGAGGATCATCTTCAATCTCATCGGCATGGTCTGGACCATCGCGACGTTCTTCGTCGTCCCCGTGCTCGTCGTGGAGAACGTCGGCCCGATCGACGCGGTCAAGCGTTCGGTCGCCGTCCTCAGAAAGACCTGGGGCGAAGCTCTGGTCGCGAACATCGGCCTCGGGGCCATCACCACGATCATCGCGCTCACGGCCATCGCGCTGCTGGGCGGGGCGATCGCGGCGAGCATCGCCCTGAACACCTTCTGGATCGCCGCCATCGCGGGCGCGGCCTTTCTCGTGTTCATGATCGGGCTCGCGCTCATCAGCAGCACGCTCGACGTCATCCTGCTGGCCGCGACCTATGAGTACGCCTCGACGGGGGCCATCCCCGAGGGCTTCGACCCCCATCTGCTTCAGAACGCCTTCCGCCCCAAGGGCTCGCGTTGACGATCGGCCCTTCATGATCGCCCCGCGTGCCTCGACCTCCCCGTCGCCGGGTCGCACGCCGAGGCCGGTGCGCGCCAACGATCCGCGATCATGAAGCCAAATGCTCCGCAACAGGTCGCCTCGCAGCAGCAGCTTGTCCAGCTTGCCGGCGAGCTCAACGAAGCGCTCACCTCCGTCCGCCAACGTGTCTACGCCACCGAGGCCCGCCTGCGGCTGCTCGACGAAGGGCGCTCGCCGCGCTTCCGCATCGAGTTTCGCTCGCAGTTCGGCGAGGATCTCTGGGCGTATGACCTGTTCGCCGGACAGACCTCCGGGTTCTTCATCGAGGTCGGCGCGTTCGACGGATACAACCTCTCCGTCACCTACGCGCTCGAGGCCATGGGCTGGAACGGCCTGCTCATCGAGGCCCTGCCCGAACGCTTCGAGAAGTGCAGGCTCCGCAGACCGAACAGCCGCGTCGTCCACGCCGCCCTCGGCCGCAGGAACGCGTCGGGAACCGTCGATTTCGTTCAGGTCGCCGACCAGTACGGCGGGATGCTCTCGTTCATCGACGCCAAGACCGAGCACGCCAAGACCATCGAGCAGAACAAGTTCCCAACTAGCAAGATCACCGTGCCGCTGACGTCCATGGACGAACTGCTCAAGGACCACAAGGGGCCGATCGATCTCGCCGTCATCGACGTCGAGGGCGCCGAGCTCGACCTGCTCGACGGGTTCGACCTGCTCAAGCACAAGCCGCGGGCCATCATCCTCGAAGAGAACACCGGCGGCCGCGATCAGCGGCTCATGAACTACATGAGCACCAAGCCCTACGTCTATGCCGGATACCTCGGGGTCAACCAGCTCTGGGTCCGCACCGACGAGGAAAAGCTGCTCAACAACCTCCGCAAGTACGAGCCGCCCAAATAGCAACTCCGGGTTCGCAAGCAAGAGCCCGAGCGCCCGGACCGCCACTCCGGACGGGGACACTCGATCACCGCGACGCCGCGACCACGTCGCCCAGGATGTCCCTGTGGTTCGCGCAGCGCGGGCACTTGTGCTGTCCGCCCAGCTTGCCCTTGCGCTCCAGCCAGCGATGGAACGTGCCCAGCGGCACGGGGGTGATGGTCGGTGCGGCCATGCCAAGCGAGTCCGTGCGCTTGGTCGTGTAGTCCACGTTCTGCGCCTTGAGCGACTCGTCAAACGCCAGCGCGAACCGCTCGATCTTCACCCGATCAACGTCCGCGCCCCCGGCGACCTCCACCGCAAGCTCCAGCCCGGCACGCCGGCCCTCGCCCGGATACACCGGCGCGGCGGTGAACTCGCCGATGACCACGCCCGCCGCGCCCGCGGCCTTGGCCACGGCGTTCTCGATGTGCTCGACGATCAGGTTCTCACCGAACGCGTTGATGAAGTGCCGATGACGTCCGACGATCCGCAATCGGCACGGCCCCTCCCCGCCCCGACCATCCAGCTTTCCCGGGACCGTGTCGAACATCACCACGTCCCCAATCACGTATCGCCACAGTCCGGCGCACGTCGTCATCGTCACGACGTACTTCTGCCCTTTCTCCACGTCCTCGGCTGTGAAGGCCCGGGCGTTTGGAGAGTCGATCTCCTCCAGAGGCACAAACTCGTAGAAGTTCCCGATGTCCGCCAGCAGCCGCAGCCCCGGATCGCCGCGCCGATCCTGCAGGGCGATGAACCCCTCGCTCGCGGGGTACAGCTCCAGCCGATAGGGAATGTCGGCTCCGTCGGACGCGCCGCTGAAGTACTGCCGCACCCGCGGCTCAAACGGCGCGTACTTCACCCCGCCATGCACGAACAGCGTCAAGTTCGGCCACACGTCGCGGATCGTCCTCACCTCGCGCCCACGCTCCCGCGCAAGCTGCATCACCCGCTCAAGCAGCACCAGCCCCCAGCTTGGCATGCCGTTGATCATGCGGATGTCGCGGTCGATGCACCGCCTGGCCATCGCGTCGATCTTGCTCGGCCAGTGGCTCATGAGCGCCACGTCCGGGCCCGGTTCATAGATCTTGGAGATCGGCCAGCGGATGAGCGGGGTCACCAGTCCGGACAGATCGCCCGTGCGAATCCCGTGCTCGTTCACGCTCAGATCCGTCGATCCCCCGAGAAACAGCGCCTTGCCGCCAAGCAGCCGGGGCACGCTCACGCCGAACCTCTGCGCGTGCGCGAAGATGTCCAGGGCGGCTCGATAGTTGCTCGCGAGCATCTCCCGCGTCACCGGGATGAACTTGTCCCCCGCGGTCGTGCCCGACGTCTGGGCATAGTCCATCACCAGCCCCGGCCAGAGCACGTCACGCTCCCCGCCCTCACGCATCCGCTGGACCAGCGGGCGAAAAGCCGAATAGTCCGCGATTCCCACGCGGGCCCGGTATGCCTCGACCAGCTCGCGTTCGGGAGTCTCGGCGAGCTTGGCAAAGCCGTGCGCACGCCCGAACTCGGTGCCGGCTGCCCGCCGAAGAAGGCCCCGAAGCTGCTCCCGTTGCAGCGACGCCGTCCGGGTCATCCAGTACCGCTCATCACCAAGCAGCGTCCGCCGGCGCGACACCCGCGCCTTGAGCCCGAGACCGACCAGCGACGTCCATCGATACCCGCCCGGCTGCTGTGCGCTCACCGACCGCCTCCCACTCACCCTTGCGTCCCCACGCGGCCCGCGGCCAACTCGGTCGCAAACCGCATGAGCTCGACGCTGAACTCCTCGGACTTCTCGATCATCGGCGCATGACCGCACAGATCGAACCAGACCAGCCGAGACTGCGGAATCAGCCGCCGGAATCCGTCCGCCGCCTCAGGCGGCGTCACGATGTCCTGCCGACCCCAGATCAGCAGCGTCGGCACGCGAATCTCGGACATCCGGTCCCCCAGATGGTCCCGACGGGCCGACCGCGAGAGCTTCACCATCGCCCGGGCCCCGCCCCGGTCTGAGAGCTCCCGATACGCACGGTCCAGATCCGCCTCCCGCATGAACGTCCGATCGTGGAACAGCTCCCCGATCTTCCGGCGAAGCCACTCCCGGCTCGGCCGGATCTGCACGTCGGCCACCATCGACTTCTCGATCAGCCCGCTCGCGCCCGCCAGCACCAGACCCCGAACCAGCGTCGGCGACTCGATCGCCAGCCGCGCCGCCACGTGCCCGCCGAACGAGTTGCCCACCAGCACCACCGGCTCCGAGAAGTGCTCCCGAAGAAACCGCGCCGTAAGCTCCGTGGCCCCGTGAATCGAGCAGTGGTCCCCGCGAAGCTGCAGCAGTGGCAGTTCGAACAGCACGCACCGCACCCGGTCCCGGGCCCGTGCCACCACATCTTCCCAGTGTTCGTTCAACCCCACCAGCCCATGAAGGAACACCACCGGAATCCCCGAACCCTGGTCGCTCACCGTCGCCGCCAGATCATCCGACCCCGGCACAGGCCACAACCACGACCGGACGGCCGGGTGCCCCGGCGACGAACCTGATCGGGAGGATGTTGACGCGGTGCTCACAGTTTGGATCCTAACCCGGGATGGTACCAACCCCACGCCTCCCGCGTCTCCCGACTTTCTGGCTTTCGCCAAAGCCACCACCAAACCGCCCCACATCGGGGAGCACAAAGCCGCAAACCCAGACACGTTTGTCGGCTATGCCGCCCCAACCTCCCTGCCCGCCGACTCCCCCGTCACCACTCCGTCCACCAGCGTCACGACCCGGTCCGCCCGTGCCGCGACCTCCAGGTCGTGGGTCACCATGACCACCGTTCTCGGGCGGCCGGACTGCCCAGGCTTGGCACCAGACCGCGTGCCGGCGATCGCATCCAGGATCGTCGCGCCGGTCTTGTGGTCCAGGTTGCCCGTCGGCTCGTCGGCGAGCAGCACCGGCGGGTTGTTGATCAACGCCCGTGCAATCGCCGTCCGCTGCCGCTCTCCGCCGGAGAGCTCGCTGGGCCTGTGCCGAAGCCGATGCCCAAGTCCGAACGACTCCAGCAGCGTGCCGGCCTGCTGCATCAGCTCGCCTCGCCGGCGCAGAAAGCCCAGCTTGCCAAACTTCCGCATCGTCGGGAGCAGCACGTTCTCCACGACCGTCAGCTCCGGGAGCAGGTGATAGAACTGAAACACGAACCCGACCGACTCGTTCCGGTACCGGTCGATTTCGCCCTCGGTCATCCCCGTGAGCTCCCGATCCCGGAACCACACGCTCGGAGCGACTCCCCCGGACGATCCCCCACTTCCACCCCGGTCCGGCCGATCCAGCCCGCCGAGAATGTGCATGAGCGTGCTCTTGCCCGAGCCGCTGGCCCCGAGAATGGCGACCCACTCGCCCTCGGCGACCTCGATGGACACCCCCCTGAGTACGGGCACCTCGACGCGGCCCATGCGATAGGTCTTGCACACGTTCGCCGCCCGGAGGACCGGCTGGGTCGCTGAGATGGTCGCCGTCGCGTTCACGCTTGAGGGCTCTCCGATCCTGACATGGTGTCTATTCAAAGCGCAGGGCCCGGACCGGGTCCATGCGTGCCGCCCGCACCGCCGGAATCAGGGCTCCGAGCACGCTGAAGCCCAGGGCCGCACCCCCGACGATGGCCGCCTTGGAGAACTCCACGGTGCTGGGAATGTCCGGCAAGTAGTACGTCTCGGGGCTCCAGACGGTGATGTCCAGCGTCCGCCCGAGCCAGTCGTGGACCTCGTTGATGTTCCAGACGAGCAGGCAGGACATGAGCAGCCCAAGCCCCGCCCCGCAGACGCCGATGACGAGCCCGTACCTGAGCCAGAGCCACGCCACCCCGAGACTGGAGCACCCGACCGACCGCAGGATCCCGATGTCCTTGGTCTTCTCGCTGACCATGGACCAGAAGATCGTCAGGATCAGGATCGAGCAGACCCCGGAGATGATCGTGAGGAGCATGAGCACCGTGACCGTCTCGCGTTTGACCTGCCCGATGAACATCGCGAAGTTGCGCTCCCAGGTGCTGATGTTCCGACCCTGGACCATCTGCTGGAAGCTTGGGACCTGCCCGTCAAAGTCCGCCGCGAACTGCTGATACACCGCCAGACACCGCTCCCGGAGCTCCTCCGCCGAGACCCCGGCGCGGGCCTTGACCAGCACGGTGGTCACCTTCGCGGGCACGTCGGCGATGACCTTGGGCTTGGGCGGCTCACCGGTCAGGGGATCGATCGCAAACGGATCGTCCGATCCCGGCTCGATCCGCTCCCCGGCCTCCATCTTGAGCAGCTTCTGCATCGTCGCCAGCGGGATGAACACGTTGTTCTTGTCCACCTCGAAGAACCCCGCCCGAAACTCGTTGGCCACCGGCAGCCGGATCGACGTCGTCGTCAGACTGCGACCGCTGGCATCCACCGGCAGCATGTTGATCACCACACTCCGCGAGGGCAGAAACCCGCTGGACCAGCGATCCTGGCCGTCGCTTCGACGGGTCCCGATGAGCGCGGGCGCCCGATACCAGCCCCCGGCCTGCCGCTGCGCGATCCCCGCGAGCTCGATCCCCGGAACCGCCGCCGGCTCCGCCACGCCCGTGCGCGGGTTGCGCACGCTCAACGAGAGTCCGTCGGCGTACATCTGCTCCCAGGTCCGGAACGAGCCGAGCGGCGGCGGATCGACCGGCCTTCCCCCCTGCTCCTTGGCCGCTCGAAGGTCGCGTTCCATCCGTCTGGGCCACTCCGCGTCCAGCCGCGGATCCTCCTGGTTCACGTCTTTCTTCACGGGCTCTTCGAGCGGGCGCCAATGCAGCGCGTCGGCGTATCCCGACACCTTCGCAAACCGCTCATCGATCCCCTGAACAGTCACCCCGAAGGCACGATCATCGGGAAGCGAGATCATCCCGAACCCGCGGATCATCGGCGCCGCCGCCTCCACCGCGGGGTCCTTCTCCAGCCGAGCGATGAGCTCGTCATACCGCCCGAACCCGACCGTGGGCCAGGTGATGCTCACATCGCCCTCGAGCTTGCGTCCGATCTGGAGGAACACGTTCAAAAACCCGCCCATGACCGACCATGACGTGAGCGTCAAGAAGCTGCACAGCGCGACCGCGATGGTCGCGAGCCAGGGCATGATCTTGCTGAAGAGGTACCGGCGAGTGAGCAGCGATTGATACACGGTGGTCAACCGTAGGTGGCGAGAACGCACGTCTCACGCCCCGGCGGAATCTCGAGAGTCAGCTCCGCACTTCGCCCCTATCCTCGCTCGTGCTCCGCGTCGGCCACGTCCAACTCCAGTCCAACCTCCTCCTCGCGCCCATCGCCGGGTACTGCGATCTGGCCTTCCGCACCATCTGCCGACGCTACGGCGGGCTCGGGCTCGCCTGCACCGATCTGCTCTCGCCCCAGGGCCTGCTCCGCGGCACGGCCACGTCCCTCGATCTCGCCCAGACCAACGACTTCGACAAGCCCGTGGGCATGCAGCTCTACGGCGGGGAGCCCGGCATCATGGCCGAGGGCGCACTCTGGGCCCGCGATCACGGGGCCACCGTCATCGACATCAACATGGGCTGCCCGGTCGACAAGGTCACCAAGAAAGACGGCGGCTCACGGCTGCTGTGCATCCCCGACACCGCCGAGCGGATCGTCGACGCCGTCGTGAACGCCGTGGGCAAGGGCTCCACCCCCGTCCCCGTGACCTGCAAGATGCGGCTTGGGTGGTTCGATGACCAGCCCGTCGCCGAGTGGCTGGCTCCGCGGCTGGTCAAGGCCGGGGCGTGCATGATCACCATCCACGGCCGGACCACCCAGCAGAAGTTCTCCGGCGTCGTGCAGCACGAGGGCATCCGCCGCGTCGTCCAAGCCATCAAGAGCGAGCACCCGAACATCCCCGTCATCGGCAACGGCGACGTGACCGAACCCCACCACGTCCCGGAGATGATCGCCCGCACCGGGTGCGACGGAGTCATGATCGGTCGCGGCGCACTCTCCACACCCTGGATCTTCCGCGATGCCTATGCCCTGCAGACCTCGGGGGTGATCCCCCCTGCGCCGGGGGTGGCCGAGATCATGGGCGTCATGCGGGACTACTTCGATCTCATGCGGCGTTATCGGAGCGACCATTACGCCATGGTGCAGATCCGCAGGCGCGTCTCCTGGTTTGCCAAGCGGCTTCCGCACTGCAAACCGTTCAAGGAGACGCTGCGCACCGCACCCGACCCGGAAGCGGTCTATGCCGCCCTTGAGGCGTTTGCCAGGGGTGAGCTCCGCTCCCGTCCGGCCCGCGGGCAGGATGAAGATTCGGAAGTCGAAGATTCCTGTTCCTCGGCCCCGAACGCCGAAGCCGAAGCCGCGTAAACCCCTGCTGCTGGTCGGAGGACCGGGTTCTCCACCCTCTGATCCCGCGGACGTGGCTCCACGCTGCCCGGTGTCGCCGGTGCAGCCGGGGTCGCCGGTTCGGATTGTTTGCACAGCTCGAAGAATCCAGCACCCACCCAAGATCACCACCCAAGAACAGGAGTTCGGAATGTTCGCCAAGTCATCGCTCCCGTCCCGCCTTGCCACGCTGGTCCTCGTCGCCGGTCTTGCCGCCCCGCTCGCTCAGGCGCGGCAGGCCAAGTCGGTCGACGAGCTGAAGGGCGGGGCACCGCAGGCCACCACAACGACGCCCCAGGGCGCGAAGGTCATTCAGCCGGTGAACGTGGTGCAGACGCAGCCGACCTCGGCCCTTCCTGAGGCGCTGAAGCTGAGCGCCACGACCCATAACTTCGGCGACATCCCGGACACGGCTCCGGTTGAGCACACGTTCCAGTTCACGAACATCTCCGACAAGGAGATCACCCTGGCCGTGGCCGCGAGCTGCGGGTGCACCGTCCCGACGATGGAGAAGACGACGTTCAAGCCGGGGGAGAGCGGCAACGTGACGGCCCGATTCGATCCCAAGAACCGGACCGGCCCGCAGACCAAGACGCTGACGTTCACGATCACCAACCCGCAGGGCGCGTTCGCCCAGCAGATCGCGACGCTCACGTCCAACGTTCGCGCGCTGGTCATGTACGACCCGCAGAAGCTGTTCCTCAACGAGGTCGACCACGTCGACGGGCAGACCACCACGCTGTTTGTCAACGGGCGCAAGGAGGGCTTCAACGTCACCAGCGCCAAGGCCACCAGCGAGTTCGTCAAGGTCACGATCGGCACGCCCCAGAAGGCCGAGGTCAACGGCGAGCAGCTCACCCAGGTCCCGCTCGAGCTCGTGGTCGGCAAGGGCGCGCCCATCGGCAACCTGCAGACCCAGCTCGAGATCACCACCAATGACGAGCGCGTCCCTCCGGCCCAGTACTTCGTCGGAGCCGACATCGTCGGCGACGTCAAGCCCAGCCCCGCGCAGGCCATCCTTCGCGTCAACGAGCCCTCCACGCCCTTCACCACGAACATCCGCGTCGATACGCGCTCCGGCACCGCGTTCAACATCCTCTCGATCGAGGTCGATGCCCGCAAGGACATGCGGGCGGTCGCCGACGTGCAGAAGGAGAACGAGGGCAAGGCCTACACGATCACTCTCTCGGGGGTCACGCCCGCCGAGCCGGGCATGGTCCAGGGCTTCCTGGTGATCGCCACCGACGCGCGGGGGGGCGAGTCGCTCCGCGTCCCGTTCACCGCGGTGGTGCGCCGACCCGCGACCGGAACGCCCGTGCCCGTCGTGCCGATCGCGAACCCGAGCCAGAACGCGCCGCAGCGCGTGGACCCCAAGCTCAAGCAGTGATCTTTTTCCGCGCC
>DHLW01000146.1:36840-40045 GCA_002405485.1 Phycisphaerales bacterium UBA4658 | reverse complement strand
CTCCCGCCGCGATTCCCGTCCGCCCGTGGATCAGGCCACTCCTGCGGCTTAACGCACGCGTGGACGTTCGTCGCTGTTCACCACCACCCGTTTGAGACTTCATCATGGCCTGCTGCGGCGTGCAGACGCTCGTTCTGAAAACCATCGCCTTGATCGCGCTGGGCACGGCGATCGGCCTGATCGACTCGGTCCGACGCCCGATCACCCTGGGCGGCCGAATCACCGACGTTGACATCGCCGACGTGTTCAAGAGCGCTTCCGAATCTCCCAAGACACCCGTCGCACCGCCGGACCAGAGCGTGCCCGCAGCGGCTCCCGGAGCGGCTCCCGCGGCGGCCCCCGGAGCGGCCTCGGTGGTGGCGGCTCCCGCGGCGTCCGCCGTGGAGGCCAAGCCGGGCGAGCCGGGGTGGCAGCCGACGCCCAAGGACAGACTTCCCAAGGGTCAGATCACTCTTGAAGAGGCCAAGCGGGCGTTTGACTCGGGTGCGAGCTTCGTCGACGCCCGCCGAGCCGAGGAGTATGAGGCCGGTCACGTGCAGGGTGCGATCCGGATGAACCTCAAGAGTTTCGAGAACGGCAACCCACCGCTGATGGCGATGATCCCCCGAGATGGAGTGGTTATCGTGTACTGTGGCGGCGGCAAGTGCGATGAGTCGGAGCGCGTCGCGGAGCAGTTCAACAACTCGGGCTACGCCAAGGTGTTCATCATCCACGACGGCTTTCCAGGATGGAAAGCCATGGGCTGGCCGGTTGAGACCGGGGAGGGACTCCAATGACCGCCGCCGCTCCCATCGTTCGCAAAGCCCCGGGATTGATCGGCCTGCTGGGCGTGCCGGCACGGTTGGCTCTGGGCGCGCTGTTCATCTGGGCGGCATGGAGCAAAGTCGGCCCCGCCAATGGACCGCAGATCTTCAGCGCCTCCATCCAGGCGTACAAGCTCGATCTGCCGGACCACATGATCGCACTGGCGGCCTTTGGTGTCCCATGGACTGAGCTGCTCGTCGGGATCACCCTGATTCTGGGGATATGGACTCGAGCGTCAGCGGCGGTGGTCTTTGGAATGCTCGCGATGTTCATTGGGCTTGGGATCTCTGCCCTGTATCGGGGGCTGGAGATCAAGTGCGGGTGCTTTGGCGACCGGACGCTGCTGTGCACTGGGGGTGTGAGCGTCTGTCATGTGATGCAGAACGGGGTGTTTGCGGTGCTGGCGCTGGGGGTGCTGGTGTGGCCTCGCCCGGCGTTTGCGCTGGACAACCTGTTTGGGCGGCGCACGAGCTGCCGGGCATGACGGGCGAGGGGGAGGGGCCTAGTATCTTGGCCCTGAAACGCACCCCGTCGCCTGGTTCAGATCGGCGTGTCGCCGAGTGAGACCGGGCAACCCCGTGACGGAGCATTGTGGTCATGTCTCGATTCCCCCGATTCGGCGCTCAACCCAAGATCAAGGTGACCAAGACCGGGCCCGCCGAGGTTCCGTACGTCGACTACAAGGACGTTGAGAACCTTCGCCGGATGATGTCGCCCAACGGGAAGATCTACGGCCGCAAGCGGCTGCAGACGTCGGCGCTGGAGCAGCGGATGGTTGCCCGTGCGATCAAGCAGGCCCGGTTCATGGGTCTGCTGCCGTACACCTCGGCGACGCTGTAACCCGCGTCCCCGCGTTGGAAGCGTGATTGATGTGAAAACGGTCACGCCGACGAGTGTCGGCGTGATTTTTCCTGCGCTGGCAAGGGGAGCCGTCAGACGATCTCGGTGGGCGGCAGGGAGCCGTGGAAGAGCCCGGCCTTGCGGAGCACGGCGACCATGCCGCTGACGTCGGATTGGTCGAATGCGGCGAGGTCGAAGCTGTCGGCGTCAAGAACGCCCCAGCAGACGCTGTGCTCGTCGATGCAGGGGATGACGGCCTCGGAACGGTCGCGAGGGTCGCACGCGATGTATCCGGCGCCGAGCTTGGCGACGTCGGTCACGAGAAGCGGTCTGCGGAGAAGCCAGCATCGGCCGCAGGCTCCGTGCAGACCGATCGGGGAGCAGGCGGGCTTGTCGCGGCGTGGGCCAAGGACCAACTCCTCGCCATCGGTCTTGAGGTAGAACCCGATCCAGGAGCAGCCCTTGTCGTGGAGGAGCGTCCAGAGGGCGTCGACGACGAGACGCATGCGGTGCTCGCGGTCGCCGCTGGCGTTGACGGCGGCGGCTGGCAGGCCGTAGTCACGAGTGGGCACGATCAGACGGCCTTTCCGGCGATCGTGAGGGGCGTGCCCCTGGGGGTTGCGCCGTAGAGCTCTTCGGTGATGTCGTAGCAGCCGACCTTGATCTTTCGGCCGTCAGGATCGACCCCGACGTCGCGCATGAGCCGCTTGAGCGTGGCGGGGAGTCCGAACTCCTCATCTTCGCGGAAGACGTCTCGCTGCTCGATGACGCCGACGCCGCCCGCGCTCTTGTAGGCCGGTCCGCCGGCAAAGCGGTCGATGAGGTGCTTGCAGAGGCCGGCGACGAGGTCCTCGGGCGCGCTGGCGCCGGCGGTGATGAGGACCGTGGCGTTGCGAGGTCCTCCCTCGACGTGGGCGAACCACTCGTCCTTGAGTTCGCTGACATCATCCAGGAGGAACGCGGGGGTGCCGACGTTCCGGGAGATTTCCGTGAGGCGAACGGAGTTGGAGGAGTTCTTGCTCCCGACGACCAGGACCAGGTCGCACTCGGGAGCGATCTGCCGCACGGCGGCCTGGCGGTTGGTGGTGGCGTAGCAGATGTCGCTGGAGGGCGGATCCTTGATGCTCGGGAAGGCCTTCTTGAGGGCATCGATGATGACGGCGGCGTCATCGGTCGAGAGCGTGGTCTGGGTGAGGTAGGCGACCTTGGTGGGGTCCTTGATCTTCAGCGAGGGGATGTCGTCTGGAGACTCGACGACCTGGATGGAATCCGGGGCCTCGCCGCGGGTGCCGACGACTTCCTGGTGGTCGGCGTGTCCGACGAGGAGGATGTCGTATCCCTGCCGAGCGTACCGAATGGCCTCGTTGTGGACCTTGGTGACCAGTGGGCAGGTGGCGTCGACCATGGTGAGGTTGCGGACCTTGGCCTCTTCGCGGACGGCTGGGGATACGCCGTGGGCGCTGAAGATGATGATGGAGCCGGCCGGGGCCTCGGCGACGTCCTCGATGAACCGGACGCCGCGCTGGCGGAAGCGATTGACGACGTGCTTGTTGTGGACGAT
>DHLW01000146.1:26305-36704 GCA_002405485.1 Phycisphaerales bacterium UBA4658 | reverse complement strand
CTTGTTGTGGACGATCTCGTGGTACACGTAGATCGCGCGACCGGGGTACAGGTCCAGGACCTGATCCACGACGTCGATGGCCATGTGCACGCCGGCACAGAAACCGCGAGGCCCTGCAAGGAGAATCCGCATAGAACTCATGGTATTCCGCGGTCATGCGGGATTCCGAGCACGGGCGAATCCCCGTTCCTGGAGCACGAGATGACGCGCACGGCGTGGCCCCTGGTCTTCGGAACGCTTCTGACGCTTTCGAGCGCTGTCGGCACGACGCGGATCGAGCCCTCGGCGGAAGTCACCGGCGGGTGCGATGCGCCCACGTCCGGCCCCCTAGGACCCGGTTCTCCCGGGTCTGGTTCTCCAGGACCCGGTTCTGCCGGACCTGGTTCTGCCGGACCTGGCACCGATCGGCCACGCGCACCAACGGTCATCTGGGCCGATCCGGACATCGGAGACACGGGGGTTGATCCGGCCCTCAAGGAACTCCGGATCGAGTTCGATTCGGACATGGACACCGGGAGCTTCTCGGTCTGCGGCGGAGGTCCGACGTATCCGGGAAAGGGGCAGCCGAAGTGGCTCGACCCCCGGACGCTGCTGATTCCGATCAGCGTGGAGCCGGGCCAGACGTACACGCTCAGCATCAACTGTCCGTCGGCCCGAAACGTGCGGAGCGTTCAGGGCCGGCCTCTTGAGCCCTATCCGATCTGGTTTACGACTCGGGTCGCGGACGCGCCCGCGGCGGCGGAACTCTCCGCAGAGCAGCGTGCGGGGGTACTGGATGCATTGCGGAAGCACATCGACGGGTCCTACTCGCACAGATCGACCCGGTCGCTGGACTGGGACCAGTTGCATGCGCGACTTCGGGATCGAGCGGGAAGGGCGCGATCATGCGCGGTGCTGGCCCGGGTGATCGCGCGGGAGCTCTCGGCTCTGCGGGACGTGCACGTCACTGTGCGGGCGGCCGGGGGCACGCTCAAGACCCATGTTCCAGAGCGCATCGCGAACGTCGATCGCGCGGTGGTGCAGTCGCTGCTCACGGACTTTGCGTGCGATGGGACGATCGTGACCGGTTTGTACCGCGGCGTGCCGTATCTGCTGATTCCCTCCTGGTCGGGCTCGGCGGAGGAGCACCAGCGGGCGCTGCGGTTCATCGACGCGCACGGGGATGCGCCCGGGATGATCGTGGATATGCGGATGAACTCCGGGGGCGATGAGCGGCTGGCGCAGGCGGTGGCGGCGCGCTTCACGGTCCGGCCGACGGTGTACGCCCGGAGCCGGGTGCGTTCGCCGGACGCGCCGGAGGGCTGGACGGGGCCGTTTGATCGCGCGGTGGAGCCGGATCCGGCGCATCGGGCGAAGCTCCACGGCAAGTGCGTGGTGCTCATGGGCCCACAGTGCATGTCGAGCACGGAGTCTTTCCTCAGGATGATGCGTCATGCCGGTGGTGCGAAGCTCGTTGGAGAGGCGTCATACGGGTCGTCAGGGAACCCGAAGCCGTTCGACCTCGGGTGCGGGATCACGGTGATGCTGCCGACGTGGGTCGACTCGGACATTGACGGTGCGCCGATCGAGGGCCGGGGGGTGATGCCGGACATCGTGGTGCCGTGGACGCCCAGGAAGGACGATCCGGATCCGGTGCTGGAACGGGCAGCGGAGCTGCTTGTCGGGCCGCGGGGAAAGGGCCCGCCGAGGGAGGGGCAAGGCCGGGAGTGAGAGCGCGATCAGCGTGCGTGAGCCGGGTGAAGGCGTGAGATCCAGGAGGATCGCTGCGCAGGGACGAGGGGCGTATTGTCGCACGGGATGACCGAGATCGGAACACCTGCCGCGCTTGATCCTCGGACGCCGCCGATCGAACTGCTCGGCGTGGTCGGACCGGATGCGCCGGCCGGTGCGGAGCCGTTGAGCGAAGAGGAATCGCTTGCGTATTGCCATGGTCTGGCGACGACCCACTACGAGAACTTCTCCGTGCTCTCTTCGCTGGTGCCCAAGGGGCTTCGGGACGACTTCGCGGCGGTGTACGCGTTCTGCCGCTGGGCAGACGATCTCGGGGATGAGACCGGAAACACTCCCGAGGCGCGAGCACAGTCCGAGCGGCTGCTTGGGTGGTGGCGCGGCGAGCTGGATGCGTGCTTTGGAGATGGGCCGACGAGGCATCCGGTCTTCGTCGCGCTGCGACGGACGCGGATGCGGCATCGGTTTCTGGGCCCGCGTCCGTTTCATGACCTGATCGACGCGTTCGTGCAGGACCAGCGGGTGACGCGGTACCGGACGTGGGATCAGGTGCTGGACTATTGCACGCGGAGCGCCAATCCAGTCGGCCGGATCGTGCTCACGCTCGCCGGACATGCGCCACCGGAGCACGACCCACGGTCGGCGTTGCTGTACGCCAAGTCAGACGCGACGTGCACGGCGCTGCAGCTCATCAACTTCTGGCAGGATGTTCGGCGTGACCTTGTGGAGCGCGATCGCATCTATGTTCCGGAGATGGGTCCGGACGGTCCGACGGGGATCACGCCGGAGATGCTCCGGGAGTGGTTGGAGCAGGGCGATGATCCGCGGGCCAGGGTGCCGTACATCCGGGGTGTTCGGCGTCTGGTCGATCGGACCGAGTTGCTGTTTGCGGAGGGCCGCGACCTGCCGGAGCTGATCGATCCCGGTGTTGCGCCGGTGGTGTGGCTGTTCGGGGCGGGCGGAGAAGCTATTCTCTCGGCGGTCCGCGGGATGGGGTGCGCGACGCTTTGGGGGAGGCCGAGGCTGTCGCGGGTGGAAAAGGGCATGCTCGTCGCCCGTGCCTGGTGGCGAAGCGTGCGAGGCGGATCTGGAAGACAGGGACGGCAATCGGGAGCTGGATGAGCATTGTCCGCCGGGATCGCACCAACACCGACGACGCTGACCGCAGGCGGGCGCAGGCCCGGACCGACCAGCGGGATCGTGCCGACGCTGCCCGGGGTTTCGGAGCGTGAGCTGGCGGCGGCGTATGCCGAGGCGGGGCGGGTCACACAGTCTCGGGCGAGGAACTTCTTCTACGGGCTTCGCCTGACGCCCGAGCCGAGGCGGAGCGCGATCTACTCGATCTACGCGTGGATGCGAGCGGCCGACGATCTGGCGGACGAGCAGAGGCCGGTGGAGGAGCGTCGTCGGGCGCTCATGGCCTTCAGGGATCGGACGCACGCGTTGCTCGCGGGGCATGCGGAGGTTCTGGAGGGCGGGACGCCCGTGTGGTGGCAGGCGTTCGGGGCGACGTGTGCGAGCTATCCGATCGATCCGGTGATCTTCGGCGATCTGCTGGACGGGCTGGAGGGGGATCTGGCGGGTGCGGTGTACGCCGACGACGCCGCGCTGCACCGGTACTGCTACCGGGTGGCGGGGACGGCGGGGCTGGCGTGCCTGTGGATCTGGGGCCTGCGGGAGGGCGCGGATCCGGCGCGTGCGCGGGAGATGGCGCTGCGTCGTGGGCAGGCGTTTCAGCGGACGAACATCCTGCGCGATCTGGCGCAGGATCTGGATGAACGTCCGCCGCGGGTCTACATCCCGACCGACGTTCTGAAGGCGCGGGACGTAAGCGTGAGCGATCTGCGCGGGTGGCGGTATCCGGACCGGTGCGCGGAGGTGATCCGCGATCAGGCCCGCCTGGCGCGGGAGCACTATGAAGCGTCGAAGGACCTGGAGTCGATGATCGACCCGACGTGCTCGCCGACGCTGTGGGCGATGACGCGGATCTATTCCGGGCTTCTGGAACTGATCGAGGCGGATCCGTCGCGTGTCATGTCCGATCGGAGGATTCGCCTTCCTGGCCCGAAGAAGGCGAGCATCGCGCTTGGCGCCGCGATCTGGGCGAAGGTGGGCGGGTGGTGATGGGTCGTGAGGGCTCCCCAGGATCGGCGCTGATCGTGGGCGGCGGGATCGCCGGGCTGGCGTGCGCGCTGCGGCTGGCCGATCGCGGGGTTGGCGTGACGATCCTGGAGACGCGCAAGAAACTGGGCGGTCGGGCGACGAGCTTCAAGGATGTGCGTTCCGAGCAGTGGCTGGACAACTGTCAGCACGTGGTGCTCGGGTGCTGCACGAACTATCTCGACCTGCTTGCACGGCTGGGCGTGCGCGACCGGATCCGGTGGTACGACACGCAGTACTGGATCGAGGAGGGCGGTCGCGTGAGCCGGGTGGGGCCGGGGGTGTTTCCGGCTCCGGCGCACTTCACCGAGTCGTTTCTGCGGGCGAGCTTCCTGACGCTTGGGGAGAAGCTGCAGATCGGGCGGGCGTGTGCGCGGATCATGCGGGTGAATCGGCGGGAGTATCGCGATCAGACCTTCGGCACGTTCCTGTCGCGGTGCGGGCAGTCGGAGCGGGTGATCCGCAGATTCTGGGCTCCGGTGGTGGTGAGCGCGTGCAATCTGGACGTGGCCAGAGTGTCGGCGAGCGTCGCGCTGCACGTGTTTCAGGAGGGGTTCCTGGCGGCGCGTGCCAGCGCGGACATCGGCGTGCCGAGCGTGCCGCTGCTGGAACTGTACGAGCAGGCCGAGCGGCGGCTGGCGGCGGCGAGCGCGCCCGGGCGCGTGCTGCTGGGGTCCGCCGCGGAGCGGATCGATGAGACGGGCGTCATCACGACCGATGGCGAGCGGTTCGACGCCGACGTGGTGATCTGTGCGGTGCCGGTGGAGAGGGTGTGTCGCCTGATCGATCCTGCGATTCGATCGCGCGACGCGCGGTTTGCGCGTCTGGACGAGTTCGCGCACAGCCCGATCCTGGGCGTGCACATGACGTTTGACCGGGCGGTGCTGCCGCCGCTCGCGGGATCACGAAACGGCGAGACGCTCCCGCATGCGGTGCTCGTGGATCGGCCGACCCAGTGGCTGTTCCGCAAGGACGACGCGGGGAAGCGCATCCACGCGGTGATCAGCGCCGCGGATGACTGGCTGCCCCTGAGCGAGGATCAGGTGGGTAAGCGGGTGCTGGCCGATCTGCACGCCTGCGTGCCAGCCAGCGCGGGCGCGAAGCTGCTCGAGGTTCGCGCAGTGAAGGAGAAGCTGGCGACGTTCGCACCGGTGCCGGGGATCGAGTCGATCCGCCCCGGGCCGATCGGCGACTCGCGGATCATCCTCGCCGGTGACTACACCGACACGGGCTGGCCGGCGACGATGGAGGGGGCGACGCGATCCGGGTATGCGGCGGCGGCGGCGGCGCTTGGGGTGCCGAGCACGGACATGATCGTCGCCTCGCTGCCCGTTGCGCCCCTCGCGAGCGTGCTGGGGCTGCGGGCGTAGGTTGATCCATATCCTCTGGTCCGCATGCCCACTATCCATCCGTCAGCGATCGTGTCCAAGACCTGCGAACTCGCGGCGGACGTTGTTGTCGGGCCGCACTGCGTGCTCTCCGGGCGAGTGACGCTCGGGGAGGGCGTGACGCTGACCGGGGCGAACCATGTCAACGGCGACGTGGGCCCAGTGAGCATCGGCGCACGGACAAAGCTCTGGCCGCACGCCTGCGTGGGCTTTGAGCCGCAGGACTACAAGTTCAAGGGTGCGACGGCGGGGGTGAAGATCGGGGCCGATTGCTTCCTGCGCGAGGGAGCGACGGTGCACGCATCGACCCGGAACGAGATGCCAACAACGCTTGGCGATGGCGTGTTCATGATGGTGAACTCGCATGTCGCGCACGACTGCGTCGTCGGCAATCGGGTGGTGATGGTCAACGGGTCGGCGCTCGCGGGGCATTGCGTCGTTGGCGATGACGTGACACTCGGGGGCAACGCGGTGATCCATCAGTTCTGCCGCATCGGGCGGATGGTCATGATGTCCGGCGACTGTGCCGTGAACAAGGACGTGCCCCCGTTTTTCGTGGTGAGTGAGCGGAACCGGATCGGCATGCTGAACCTGGTCGGGCTGCGGCGGAAGGGCTTTCCTCGGGCGCAGATCTCGGAGCTGAACGAGGCATTTCGTCGATTCCTGTATCGCCCGATGCCCCGTCCCGTGGTGATCGAGGGGCTGCGGACGCTCGGAGCGGGGTCGCCGCTCATCGCGGAGGTGGCGGATTTCCTTGCGGGATCATCGCGAGGATTCGTGACCGGCTTTGGCAAGCCCGAGCGCGGGGCGGTCCGTGCGGGGCGTGTTAGCGAGGAAGATGAACAAGGGATGTAAACCTTCTCGGAAGTGGTGGCACAGGCGTCCCGCCTGTGTTCACCTTGAACTCTTGATTCACAGGCGGGACGCCTGTGCCATCAGGGCAACACAAAGGACCGTCCGATCGCCGTGACACTGACCAGACCGCCGACCGATCCGCTGGGCTCTGTCGAGCATGGCGCGGCGATGTGCGTGCTGGCGAGCGGGTCGTCGGGCAACTGCACGTTGCTGGTGCTGAAGCGTGGGAGCGTGCGTCGGCTGGTGCTCATCGATCTCGGGCTCTCGCCGCGGCGGACGTTCAAGTTGATCGCCGATCTTGGGTATCAGCCGCACCAGTTGGATGAGTGCCTGGTGACGCATCTGGATCATGATCACTTTCAGCCGAGCTGGGTGCGAGCCCTGCCGCGGCACGCGCGGATCCGCTTGCACGCGAGGCACCGGGCCGCGCTGTCGGCATGGGGCTTTCAGGATCGCGAGCGGATCCAGGCGTTTGATGACCATCAGTCGTTCGAGATCGATCCGGGCGTGAGCGTGCATCCGATCAGCATGACGCACGATGACTCGGGCGTGACCAGCTTTCGGGTTGACATGCCGGGGCTGTCGGGCGGGTCGCTCGGTTTTGCGACCGATCTCGGGCACGTGACGCAGGACCTTGTCGAGCACATGCGCGGCCACTCGCGCGGTAGCTCGTCGAGCGCGGCGACGCCGGTGGATGTGCTGGCGATCGAGAGCAACTACTGCCCGGTGATGCAGATGAACTCATCACGCCCGCTGCAGCTCAAACGCCGCATCATGGGCGGGCGTGGGCATCTGTCGAATCAGGAAGCTCGGGAGGCGATCGAGGCGATCCAGCCGCGGGAGCATGTGGTGCTCTTGCACCTGAGCCGAGAGTGCAACGACCCCGCGCTTGTGGCGGAGATGCACGCGGGCAGCGACTACGCGGTGACGATCACGCGGCAGTTTGAGCCGAGCCGGTGGGTCGTGATCTCGCCAACGGCGTCGCAGCGTGTGGCGATGCCGACGACGCCGCCGCGGGTGTCGACGCGGATTGCGCAGACGGCGACGCTGTGGAGCGCCGGAACGTGAGTGTTCTTGATTGGTATTGATCTGGTGGCACAGGCCTCTGGCCTGTGATCCGGTTCAGATCCAAGGCACACAGGCGGGACGCCTGTGCCACCGTGCGACCCGCGCATCCGACTGCTCGTGGAAGTGGACTGATGCAGTTCCCAAGAAGCATCCGCCCCGTCCCAGTCTCGGTACGCTCAGGCCATGACGACCATGTGGCTTCCCATCCTGTTCCTGCTCTTTCTCGTGGTGTTCACGACTGCGCTCGTGGTGATACTGGTGCGGTCGTGCACGCTGCCGCGGCGGGTGGCCAAGGGTCCGTGCTGCGGGCAGTGCGGGTATTCGTTCACGGGCTGGTCGATCTGCCCGGAGTGCGGGTCGGCGGTGACGGATGTGGGGGTTGAGACGCCGCGGATCGCGCTGCGGTACCGGGGGAGTGTTGCGCTGGCGGCGTGCGCTCTGGCAGTCCTGACACTCGTGAGCGGGCTGGTCGCGTGGGGCATCGGCCTCGCCACGTTTGATCAGCTTGGGTATGAGTACCGCCGCGGCTCGGCCACGCTCGTGCCGGTCACGAGAAGCAACCCGCAGGCAAACTACTTCGCATACGTGACGGTCGAAGCTGAGATCGGACCGAATGGGAAGATCCGAACCGGAGAGTCGATACTCGCACTCGAAATCGTGCCTCCCACGCAAGCCGGTCCGACGTGGATCAACGCGCAGAAGGCGATCGCGCATGGCAGCCCGCACATCCGGCTCAACCTTGCCGACCAGACCTATGCGATCAGTCCGACGAGCGCGGCAGCGGCTACAAGCGGCGGACAACTCGATGCGACGACCGTAAAGTCCTTCCTTCGCGCGAGCGGCGTCAGCGCTGTGGACCAAGAGCTCGACACGGCGGCCGACGAGCTCTCCAGAGTGATCCGCAGCGGTCGATCGGACATGCACAACTGGTCGATGCGGCAGGGAGATCCGACCCTCCAGCCATTCACCGTCCAGAACGACTTCTCCAGCATGGAACCGGCTTCGCCGGTGCTGCTTCCCGGACTGTCGAGCTTTGCTTCGTGGTCGCTGCTCGTCGCACTCTCGCTCCTCACGCTGTTCGCGCTCGCGCTGCGGTTCATCGTGCGCAGGCGACGCCGTCTGCTTGGCGCACATGGGGGCAGCCTCGCAGCGGGCCTCAAGCCACCTGCACCGGCAGCACCCCACGCACATTCTTGAGCACGACGGTCGGGTCTTCACCCGGCTGTACCAGCACGCGGCGGACGTGCTGCTTGTCGTCCTCGGTCATGATTCGAGACTCGATAAATGCCGTGCCGCCGAACAGCTTCACGCTGCTGGTGGCGTGGATGGCCTTGACCTTGCCGTCCTGGGCGAACTTGCGGACATCCTCGATGCTCACGCAGGTGGCGCGGAGCATCGCCTCGTCATCGCCCGCCGACCACGGCACGGCCTCGAAGAGCGCGACCAGTTCATCGCGCTTCAGGAACGCCAGGAAGTTGCCCGCCTTCGGGCCCTTGGTGTTGTTCAACAGCACGCGATAGAACGCCAGGAACGCGTTTGGCTGATCGATCGGCGTCATGCGAGCGGTGTCGAATACGCATGCCTGCAGCGCGTCGGCGTTCCACGCACAGGTCTTGAGCCCTTGGGCGAGCAGACGCAGGAAGCCGCGCTGCACGGGCGACAGCTCCGCGGCGGCCGCGGGCGGAGTCTTCTGCAGCGTCAGCCGCTCCTCGGGGCTGGCGAGGTTCTCGATGAAGTGCTTCGCCGCGTGCACGCGCTTGGCCAGGTGCTGCTTCTCGACCTGCGAGAGCGGCGAGCCCTTGATCCGCTCGAACTCCTGGACGATGTCCAGGTGCGGCATCTGCACGAGCGCGAGCACAAGCTGGAACTCGCAGTCAAAGAACGCGCCCTCGGCGTGGGCCTCGCTCAGGAAGTAGTTGGTCTTCTCGTACTCCGGATACTTCGGATCGCTGAACGTCTTGGCATGCCCGCGATCAAACTCGTTGAAGAGCTTGACGAGGGCCTCTTCGGTCGGCTCGAAGTTCGCCTGGCTCTTGGGCTTGGTGCGGATCATCAGATACCGCAGAATCTCGGGCGGCAGAAAGTCGGCCATCTCGCGCGCACTGACGCCCAGGCCCTTGCTGGACGACATCTTCTTCCCGCCGATGAGGATGAAGCCGTAGGGGATGTTCTGCGGGGCCTCGCGCCCCGGATAGATCGCCTTCAGGCAGTGTGCGGCGACATCGCGCGATCCGCCCTTGGTGTTGTGGTCCTCTCCCGCGCCCTCGATGGTGACGGGGAACGTCGCCCACTTGGCGACCCACTCCAGCTTCCAGGGCAGCTTACCCTTGCCGTCAAAGGGAGACATCTTGCCGCGGTGGCCGCAGCCCTTGGCCCAGGTGACGAGATCGGGTCGACAGACGTACTCCACGGTCTTGCCGTCGTAGTTGGTGCACTCGGTGGTGCCGACGCGTCCGCACTGTTCGCAGATGGTCTGGAACGGCAACCAACCGGCGGGGCGATCGCTGTTGCTGACCTTCTTGTAGATCTCGCGGACGACCGGCGCGTGGGAGAGGATGCGGTCGATCGCCTCGTTGAAGGTTCCGGAGCGATAGACATCGCGCATGCGATAGAACTCGCACCCCCCCTCCCCATCCACACCGAGATCGCTGAAGACCGACCAGAAGTCCTTGATGAAGTGATCGGCCATGTCTGTGGCCGTGGAGCCGGGCGGCGCGGGCGTGTTGCAGAGCGGCTGGCCCAGATACTGCTGGAAGTGCTCCTTCATGCCGAAGGGGAGCTCGTCGACGGGGTCGTAGTCGTCACAGCCGAAACGGTACTTGACGCTGATGCCCTTGGCTTTGAGCACGCGGAACATGGCGTCGTGGATGAGCACGCCGCGGAGCGCGCCGACGTGGGCCCTGCCGCTTGGGGTCTTGGAGTCGTTGATGACGTGCACGCCGCCGCCGCCAAACGCCCCTGCGGGCGGCATGGGAAAACTCGCGAGCTGCTGCAGAACTTCGTCGGTCCAGTGCATAGGGGGAAAGAGTAGTCCGCGACTCTGCGTCGAAGCAAAGCACAGCCGCGGCAGCCGGTCTCCTCCGGCCGCCGCGGACATTGAGCATCGATCGTGTCTGGATCGCTGGAACTCAGTCGTTGTCGTCTGAGTCGCCGTCGTTGCTGGACGAGTTGGTACTCGTGTTGTTCGACGTGTTGTTGCT
>DHLW01000146.1:21960-26086 GCA_002405485.1 Phycisphaerales bacterium UBA4658 | reverse complement strand
GCTGGTGTTGTTGGACGTGTTGTTGGAGGTGTTGTTGGAGGTGTTGTTGGACTGGTTGCTGTTTGCCTGCTCGGTCGCACCACGAACGACTCGATCGATGGCTCGATCGCCCGAGCGGTCGATCATCTTCGTCCAGCGGTCCTCGGCGTCATCGACGCGCTTGAGCATGCGTGCCGGGGCACCCAGCCGCTGCAGGTCTCGCTTGGTCCGCTGAGCGATCCGCTCGGCCTTGGCGATGGCCTCGCGCTCATCGTCTTCGATCTCGCGGATCGCGACCTCGGCGACCTCGGCGATGTCATCGTCGGTATCGGTCGCGTCGAACGCGTCATCGCAGATCTCAACGGCCGCCTTCATGCGTCGATCGGCGTCCTGAGCCGTCAGACGCATGTTCGTGATGCCCTGGTTCATGCGCAGTTGCGCACGCTGCCAGGCGCGGGAACCCGGCTGCGCCGTGCCGCTCGCCGCGGCAAGCACGGGCATCGACGCACCGGCCACAACCATCAACATGCTGGCGATCGCAATCTTGGCGTTCATCGGTTCTTCTCCAGTACAAAGCCGACTTGCGGCTCCGGATTCATGCCCCCCGCTCGATGACGATCATCGAGATGGGAGGCGAGCATGCTCACAGGTGCATGTTCCGCTCCTGAAGATACTCACACCGATCGGAATTGCATCACTTCAGGACTCTCGGACCACAAGTGGGTCAGCCCTCGCCTGCACAGGCCGATCTGATGGCATCGACCGTCCACCCGTTCCCAAAACCGACAGAACGCTCTACTTTGGCGTGAAGCTCTTGTCGGGCTTTGCCGGGGCCTGGACTGGTGGCACGGGCTTCTCCTGAATGAGCTTCTTGAGATGTTCCACCGCGGCCTTGAGCTGAGCATCCTCACCTTTGAAGGTGGCGTGGGGCGGATTATCGACGACAATATCCGGATCGACGCCGTGGCCCTCGATGAGCCACTCGCCTTCGGGGCCGTAGACGCCGGTCTCGCCGGCGGTGGCGATGCCTCGATCGACGAGGGCGTTGGACGCGCTGAGCCAGATTTCGCCTCCCCAGGTCCGGGTGCCGATGACCTTGCCGAGCCCAAGTCTGCGGAAACCCTCGGCGAAGGCCTCGCCGTCGCTGGCCGTCCGCTCATTGCAGAGGCAGACCATGTGACCGCGGAAGGCGTACTGCATGTTCCACTGCGGGGGGTTACCGACGCGAGGGGACCAGTAGAACCAGGCCTTCCGCATGAGTTTGGAGAGGAGCCAGGAGTCGATGTTCCCGCCGCGATTGTGGCGGACGTCGAGGATGAGCCCTTCGCGGTTGAAGACGGGGTAGAAGTTTCTGATCCAGCTTGCAAAGTCCTCGCCGCCCATGGCGCGGAAGTGGACGTAGCCAATCTTGCCCTCGCCCCACTCCTCGACGAGGAGGCGACGGGAGTGCTGCCAATCGGTGTATCGCAGATCGCTCTCAGACTCCTGGGAGATGGGGACGATGATCGCGTCTCTGGGCTCGCCGAAACCCCCGCCGGCGAGTGCCGGCCTGACGCGGAGAAGGACCTGGCGTCCGGCCTTCTGCCGCAGGAGCATGGCGTAATCGCTGACCTGAAGCGTGGGCGTGCCGTCGATCATGGTGATGACATCGCCGACGTTGATGGCGACTTCCGGCTTGGCGAGCGGGCTGACGCGGGACGGATCGTCGGGTTCACACTGATAGATGCGTTCGACGCGCCAGCCTCCGCCGGCCTCGTCCCGCACGAGCGCACCGCCGAGTGCGGCGACCTGGACGCGATCGGTCCCTTGACGCAGATCACCGCCTCTGACGAAGTGGTGCAGGGCCGAGAGTTCGCCGACCATCTGGGAGATGACATCGTTGAGCTCGGCCCGGGTGGTGACGCGATCGACCAGCGGCAGGTACTTGTCGAGCATGGCCCGCCAGTCGACGCCGTGCATGTTCGGGTCGTAGAAGTAATCGCGCATGAGCCGCCAGGATTCGATGAACATCGCCCGCCACTGGCGTCGCGGGGTGAAGGACAACGACCAGCCGGCCAGGTTCACGGCCTTCTTGTCCAGGTCCGCCGCCGGTCCGGTCGTCGAGTCGATGACGTACAGCGTGTCCTTCTTGCGGACAAGCACCTTCTTGCGATCCAGTGACAGCTCGTACGAGGCGATGTCGGCGAGCACAGTCTTGACCTCGGCGCCATCGTTCTTGATCTCGATCGCCTGCAGGTCGCTCTTGCGTTCAAACCCGGAGGGCGTCGACATCCACAGCAGTCCCTTCTCCATCGCGCTCAGACTTGAGTAGTTCCCTGGCTTCACTGGCGTCTCGAACAGACGGGTCTGGAGCCCTTCGAGCTCGATCTCCACCTTGACCTTCTTCTTGTCCCCCGCGGCGGACTCCGGCTTCTTCTCCGGCGATCCGTCCGCCTTCCCCGCCTCTATGGGCTTGGAATCGTCGGTCTTCCGGGCTTCGGCCTCTTTCGACCTTGCCTTCTTCTCGGCGTGCTCCTTCGCGGCGTGCACCTCGTCGCTCGGCAGGAAGGGCCATCGCTGACCGGCCTTCAATCCCAGGGCGTAGATCTTCGTCGACTCATCGATGAACGGATCCGGCTGATTCGGCCCCCAGGGGCTCGACACCACCGAGCGGAACGTGCGATCGCTCAGGAAGAACAGCCACTTCCCATCGGCGCTCCACGCCGGGGAGTACGACTCATACCGATCGGTGGTCGCCTGCGTCCACTTTCCCGTCTCGGTCGACCAAAGACGGATGACGCGGAACATGTTGTCAGCCTGGGTGACATAGGCCAGCCATCGCGAGTCGGGGCTCCAACTGATCTCGCTGAAGTCGTCGATCTGAGATGCGTCGATGCGGGTATCGGTTCCGGTCGTCGTGTCCAGAACGTACAGCTCCTGGTCCTTGTTCCAGTGCGCGACGTATCGGCCATCGGGCGATGCGACCGCGTCCCATCGCAGCACGCGGGCCCCGGCGGTGAGGGGCTTGGTCTCGCCGACGCCGCTGGCGGGCAGCGACCAGACCTCGATCTCGCCGGTTTTGTCCGAGAGCGCGATGAGCCGCTCGGGCTGTCCTTCCTCCGTGCCCGGATGGAACCGGGCGTTGCGGTATCGCACGCCATCGTCGGGCATGACGTCGACGAGCCGTCCCTGACGGGCGGGAGCGACGAACACTCGTCCACGTGCGGCAAGAGCGATGTGCTCGCCGTCGGGAGAGATCCTGGCGCTCGTGAGCCAGTCCATCGGCTTGTCGATCCACCGCTCACGCATCTGGTCGAGATCGGTGTTGAGCGTGATGTCCACGGGCGCGGTCTTTCCGCTGGCGAGGTCGAGCGTCCAGATGTCGGCCTGCCGCTGATACGCGATCACGCCGCGCGTGGAGGGATCGATGGCCGCGTCCATCACGTCGAATCCGGCGTGCCGGGTGTGCTGCTTCAGATCGCCCCCGTCCGGAAGCATCGACCAGACGTTCATCGTCCCGTCGCGGTCGCTCACGAAGTAGACGCGCGGCGCACCGCCCTCGCCGACGCCCCACATGGGCCGGCGGCTGGTCCCGGTAAAGTCGCCCGTGAGATTCACGGCCTCGGGATCGCCCTTCTTGAATGTCCAGACCTGCTGGATCGTCCCGCCCTTGTAGCGCTTCGTGAAGCTCCCGTTGAAGGGAATCCGCACGAACATGAGCCGAGACTCGTCGGTCGAGCGTGCTCCGGGTTCGAACGCCGCGTCCGAGACCTGCGCCAGTTCGACCAGCTCCCTCGCTCGAGTGCCGGGATCGATCAGGATGAGCTGGGTGTTTGGCAGCGTGGAGTGCTTCTCAGTCGTTGCCATCACGCGGCCGTCGGGTGTCCATCCCACAACGCTGGCACGCGAGGCGTCGAACGTCAGCCGCGTCGGAAGGCCCCCATGCAGCGGCATCACGTACACCTCCGTGGGTCCTTCATACTGACCGGTGAAGGCGACCATGGAGCCGTCCGGAGAGATGCTCGGCCGCTGCTCATCTCCCGGATGCGACGTCAGCCTCGTCGCCACGCCGCCCGAGGTCGGAGCCTCCCAAAGGTCGCCCTCGGCCACAAACACAATGGTGTCGCCGAAGATCGCCGGCTGGCGGTAGTACCCCTTGGGCACGCTG
>DHLW01000146.1:15535-21787 GCA_002405485.1 Phycisphaerales bacterium UBA4658 | reverse complement strand
CGTCCCCGCTGGACGTGCGTTCCCTGCCCAGTCTGGACCGGGCAAACCCGCAGCGGACCGTGCCGCAACACACAGTGCGATCGTCACCCACGCAACACTCGTCGACGTCTTCATGGCTGCACACTAGCAGATTTCTCACGAGCCGTCACTCGCCGCATCCGCGATCGCACTGGCCGGTTTACGAATCGAGCAATCGCATGCCAGAGTCCAGAACCACTCGCCCCGATGCCATGAGGAGTCTCCCCAAGCCCATCCTGGAGCGTCATGCGGAAATCCCAGACTGTCTTCGCCGCCAACCGTCTTCCCGTCCATCGCGTGTCGCGCGACGGGGTCATGCAATGGGCCAGGAGCCCCGGGGGGCTGGTCACCGCCATGGAACCGGTGGTCGCTCGCTCGGGCGCGGTGTGGGTGGGCTGGGATGGTTCAACGACGCGCCCGCCTCGGGCAAGTCGCATCGGCAAACTCTCCATCGCGCCCATACGGCTGACGAAGACTGAGGCCGCCCAGTACTACCAGGGCTTCTGCAACGGCACGCTCTGGCCGCTGTATCACGACGCCATCCAGACGCCCGAGTTCCATCGGCACTGGTGGGAGCCGTATCGGGCGATCAACATGCGATTCGCACGCTCGATCGCCCGCCGGGCGCGGCGCGGGGCCACGGTCTGGATCCACGACTATCACCTGCAGTGCGTGCCGGGATTCCTGAGACAGCTTCGACCGGATCTTCGGGTCGGGTTCTTCCTGCACATTCCCTTTCCGCCCGAAGAGCTCTTTGCCTGGCTCCCATGGCGTTCGGCGTTGCTGCGAGGATTGCTGGGTGCCGACGTGCTGGGCTTCCAGACAGAGGCCAGCGCCAACAACTTCTCGCGCGTCGCCCGCCGGTACACGCCCGCCGAGGGCACCGATCGGCAGTTGACCATCGAGCGCCGGCGTGTCGCGTGCAACGCGTACCCGATCTCGATCGACTTCGAGGAGTTCGACAGGCTGGCCCAGTCGGCGCGGTGCCGCGAGCGGGCCGAGGGCATCCGGGCGTCGCTCCTGCACCGGCGAGTCATTCTCGCGGTCGATCGGCTGGACTACACCAAGGGCATCGTGGATCGGCTCCGCGCGTTCGAGGAGCTGCTGCGAGACCGTGAGCTGGGCGTCGACGACACCGTGCTTGTCCAGATCGCCGTTCCCAGCCGTGAGGACGCCCTCGGGTATGAGGACGTCCGCGAGCAGACCGAGCGACTCGTGGGAAGGATCAACGGTCAGTTCTCCCAGCCCGGCCGTGTGGCGGTGCACTACTTCCGCCGCTCGCTTTCACGCGAGGAACTCGTGGCGTACTACCTCGCCGCGGACGTAATGCTCGTCACCCCGCTCCGCGACGGCATGAACCTGGTCGCCAAGGAGTACTGCGCCTGCCGGGCCGGTCATGACGGCGTGCTGGTCCTGAGCGAGTTCGCCGGGGCGGCGAGGGAGCTTCGCCGCGCCCTGCTCGTGAACCCTCGGGATATCCAGGCCGTCAAGAAGGCCGTGCTCCAGGCGCTCAAGATGCCCGACGCCGAGATGCGCATGCGCATGGCCATCCTCCGCACCCAGGTCCGTCGTCACACCGTGCACGACTGGGCCGACGCCTTCCTGAAGGATCTGCGATCGTGACGCTGGACATCGACACCCGAGTTCGCGCACTGGCGCACACGCCGGTGCTGCTCGTCGCGACCGACTTTGACGGCACGATCTCGCCCATCGTGCCCAAACCCGACGAGGCCCGCCCGCACGGGCGGTGCATCGACGCCCTCACCGCCCTGGCCAAGCTCCCGCACACCCACGCCGCGATCATCTCCGGACGTGCCCGGGCGGATCTGCGGGCCCGAACCGGCGAGCCCGCGGGCGTCACGCTCATCGGCAGCCACGGTGCGGAGTGGCCCGGCCAGACTCCGCGGCCGTCCGATCCGGCCGTGCTGCACGCGCTGCGCAACGCGTTGACCAGGATCGCCGGGCACGCGCCCGGACTCTCGGTAGAGTCCAAGCCCCTCTCGTGCGCCCTCCATTTTCGCCAAGCTGAACCGCACGACGCGCACTCTGCGATCGACCAGGTGCTCCGAGGTCCTGCACAGCTCCCCGGGGTGCAGGTTCGTCACGGCAGCATGGTCGTGGAGCTGCTGCTCTCAGGCGCGACCAAGGGCGACGCGCTCCGCACGCTGCGTCATCTCCACGGGGCCACCGGGGTGGCGTTCCTGGGCGATGATCGCACCGACGAGGATGCGATCGCCGCGCTCGGGCCCACGGACCTTGGCGTCAAGGTCGGGTCCGACCCGAGCGTCACGCCCCTGCGCGTCGCCGGGTGCGACGATGTCGAGCGCATCCTGCTGGATCTGGCGCGTGAGCGTGCGAACTGGCTCTCCCAGCGCCGCCTGCATCCCATCCAGAACCACTCCATCCTCTCCGACCAGCGCACGCTCGCGGTCGTCGATGATCACGCCCGCCTGGTGTGGCTCTGCCTGCCACGGGCCGACTCGTCGCCGATCTTCGCGTCGCTGCTGGGCGGAGAGTCAGCGGGCGTGTTCAGCATCTCCCCCGCTTCCGCCGCAGGCCCGCCGACGCAGCGCTACGACCAGAGCTCCTTCGTGCTCGTCTCGTCGTGGAACGATCTGACCGTGACCGACTATCTCGACTGCTCGGGGGGCCGGGCGTACCAGCGTGCAGGACGGTCCGACCTGCTTCGGGTCGTCTCTGGCTCCGGGACGGTCCGGATCCGATTCGCGCCCCGCGCCGACTTCGGCCGGATGGGCACGCGCCTGCGTCGGCACCCTTCCGGGCTGGAGGTTGAAGGACACCCCGATCCACTCGTCCTGCACAGCCCGGGCGTGCACTGGGAGATCGCTGACGACGGGCAGCATCACACCGCGGAGGCTGTTGTCTCACTCACCCATCGGACGGGCCCGCTGGTCCTGGAACTGCGCTCGGGAATCGCCTCGTTGAACGACCCCTTCGCGGATGAATCGACGCGCCGCGCCACGACGCGGCAGTTCTGGTCCGGCTGGAGCTCAACCCTGCGACTTCCCCGGCTGCATGAGCACGCCGTCCGACGCAGCGCCCTCGTGCTCAAGGCCCTGTGCTACGGCCCGACGGGCGCGTTCTTCGCGGCGGCGACCACCAGCCTGCCCGAGCACCTGGGCGGAACGCGAAACTGGGACTATCGCTTCTGCTGGCCGCGAGACGCCGCGCTGGCCGCCGCCGCCCTGCTGAGACTCGGCAACACCGGCCACGCGCTCAAGCTCTTGGACTGGCTCCTGGCCGTCGTCGACACGCTCGAGAGCCCGGATCGCCTGCGTCCCATCTACACCGTCAGCGGTCGCAACCTCCCGCCCGAAGGCGAGATCCCTGGCCTCTCGGGGTACGGCGACAGCAAGCCGATTCGCATCAGCAACGCCGCGGCCAACCAGGTGCAACTCGACGTCTTCGGGCCGATCGTGGACCTGGTCGCGCTGCTCGTCCGATCGGGCGCGCCCGTCTCACCGGATCACTGGCGCCTTGTCCGGGCCATGGTCGAGGCCGTGGCCGTCCGCTGGCAAGAGCCCGACCATGGCATCTGGGAGATCCGCGCAGACAAGCGTCACCATGTCCACTCCAAGGTCATGTGCTGGCTCTGCGTCGATCGGGGGCTGGAGGTCCGGCAACACGTGCTCGGCCGGTCGGATCCGGAGTGGGAACGGCTGCGCGACCAGATCCGCGACGACGTACTCGCCCATGGTTATCACAAAGACCGGCGCGCGTTCACCACGGCGTACGGCTCTGATCAACTCGACGCCGCCGCGCTCACCGTCGGACTCTGCGGAATGCTCCCGCCCGATGACCCGCGCTTCGTGTCCACGGTCGAGGTCGTCAGCCGAGACCTCCGCGTCGGGCCGGCGGTCTATCGCTACGTTCACGATGACGGGCTTCCGGGTCGCGAGGGAGGGATGCTCATCTGCGCCGGATGGCTGGCCGAGTCACTGGCCCTGATCGGACGATACGCCGAGGCCCGTGATCTGCTGGACGCGCTCGTCGCGCAGACCGGACCGACGGGAATCGCCAGCGAGCAGTACTGCCCGGAACACGCCATCGCGCTCGGGAATCTCGCCCAGGCCTACAGCCACCTGGCGATCATTCAAGCAGCCGCGGGGGGGGGGGGGGGGAGCGCCGCGGAAGAAGCGACTTGATGACGACCGCACGGTTGTGCGATCAGCAGCCGGCGAACCAGCAGTTGAGGAACGCGAAGATATCCGTCACGGCAAGGCCGCCGCCGTCGAAGTCGGCCGCCGGATCGCCCGCGAACCACAGATTGAGGTACTCGAAGATGTCGTTGATCGACAGGCCCGGATCGCCGAGATCGCAGGGGCACTCGCACGTATCCGGCACGCCGTTGTAGTCCGCATCGACCTGCGATCCGAGCTGCAGTTCGCGCCCGTCGCTCACCGTGTCGGAGTCGCAATCGCTGAGCGTTGTCTGGCAGGAGTCGATGATGCCGTCGGGCCGCCCCTTGCTTCCGCCGTCGGCGAGGAAGGCCTCGATGTCGGCGAAGTTCTGCGGGGTGAAGGCGGTGAACCCGCCGCCCGGGTGCAGCGCGGGACGGTTGAACACGATGCGTTCCCGGATGAAGTACCGGTCCTTGTTGCGGATGTTCGGCCCGGGAGTGCCGCCGGCCCCGTTGGCTCCGTGGCACCCGAAGCAGGTGGTGTTGTAGAGCGTGGCGCCGCTGGCCGCGATGCCCACGGGCCCGCCGTCGAGATCCAGCCGCAGGTTGTCGTTGCCCGCGAGGATCGCCGCCGTGATCGACGCCGCGATGTCGCACTCGTCGGGAATCGAGTTGGCGTTGCAGTCCAGACTCGTCCCAAGCGCGATGTCCGACGCGTCGGCGACGCCGTTGTTGTTGCAGTCGGGCAGCGGATTTGCAGTCTGCACGCGGACGTTGTCGATGCCCGCCTCGACGATCGTCTGGCCCGGGCTCGAGTTGTCGGCGGCGATGAAGCGGATCCGCAGATCGGTCGGATTCGTCACGCCCGCGCTCGCGAGCTGGCTCGTCGTGATCGTCACCGTGTTCCACACGCACCCGCTCGGCGGGGTGGTGATCGAGAGCACCCGCGTGAACGGACCGGCCACCCCGTTTGCCGAAACGTCCACGAACAGACCGTCCGGCGAGGCCCCACCAATCTCGGTGAGCGCCAGGTAGTAATCAAAGCAGATCGTGAGCTGACCCCTGGATCCGTTGATCGCCGGCGAGGTCAGAATCACCGACCCGCCGTCAACGTCAGAAGTGGTCAATCCCGCGCCGGGGTCGGTGTTGTCGGTCACGAACGCGCTGCCGCTTCCGCCGGAGGCAAACGGCGGGTTGAACCCGTACCCATTCGCCGCCGTCACCGGCACGCCGCGTTCCCATCCGCCGTCGGTCGCCCCGCTCACCGAGGTCGTCCACCCAAGATTGGTGTCGAAGGTGTCGTTGAAGACGGTGGCCAACTGGTTGACGGGAGCCGGGCAGGCGTTGCCGCAGGGCGTCGCCGCGGCGGGCACGATCTTGAAGATGCGACCGAGGTTGATGCTCACGATGTACAACTCGCCCGCGCCGTCCTCATTGATCGCGACGACGCCGTTGATCGCGGTTCCCGCCGTGTTGAGCTGCTGCGTCCAGTCGCGCAGATCGGTCGCCGTGCCCCCGCTGTTTCGGAAGCTCTTGACCCAGTTGCCACAGTAGTCGGCGACGATGTACGCCCCGACCAGTTCGGGGATTGCCGACCCGCGATACACGTGGCCGCCCGTGATCGAGCAGGCGTTGTCCGGTGCGCCGTGCGTGTAATCCTTGATCGGATCGACATACACCCCGGTGAGCGCGCCATCGCACCCGCGCCCGCTGCTCAGGCCGCCGAGGTTCGCAAACCCTTCCCGGCAGTCCCATCCATAGTGGCGGCCGGCGACCTGCGCGAAGTTCCCGCCCGGGCCGGGGATGTACGCCGGCTGCCAGTTCACTTCTTCCCGCAAGTCCTGCCCGACGTCGGCGATCCACAGATCGCCCGTCCCGCGGTCGAACGTCAGTCGCCACGGGTTCCGCATGCCATACGCCCAGATGTACGGCCGAATGGTCCCGCCGAAGGATCGGAACGGGTTGTCGTCCGGGACATACGCCGCGTCGCCGTCGACCGCCGATGTGTCATTCACGTCCAGCCGAAGGAGCTTGCCCAGGAGCGAGTCGAGGTTGACCGCGCGGTTGTTCGGGTCGTTGGCGCTGCCGCCGTC
>DHLW01000146.1:0-15436 GCA_002405485.1 Phycisphaerales bacterium UBA4658 | reverse complement strand
GTCGTTGGCGCTGCCGCCGTCGCCAGAACCGACATAGAGCATCCCATCGGGTCCGAACGCGAGCGCACCGCCGTTGTGATTGGAAAAGTCCTGTGTAAACTGCAACAGCGTGATTCGAGTGCCGGTGTTGGTGCTGGTGGCCGTCGACGGCGTGCCATTGACCGTGAACCGGTCGATCCGGGTGAAGAAGGGTGAGCCCAGCGTGGTGTAGTTCACGTAGAACCGGCCGTTGGTCGCGAAGTTCGGGTCAAAGGCCAGACCAAGCAGGCCGCGCTCGCCGCTGGCCGAGGTCAGGTTCAAGCCCGTGGGCGAGATGTTCAGCAGCGTCGCCCCGAGCGTCGGGGGATTGGTCGTCAGGTCCAGGATGCGCACGAGCCCGTTCTGCTCGGCGACGAATGCACGGTTGGTCTCACCCGGCGCGTAATACAGACCGATCGGCTGGGAAAGCCCGCTGGCGACGAGCTGGGCCCGTATGTTCTGCGCCACCGCCCCGCCCACACCCACGCCGCACATCCCCAACACCGCCGCCGCCGCCATGAGCCATCCGCTGCGCCGCGCCATATCTGCCTCCTGGAACGCCAACTCAATCTGGTGGCGACTGTGCCACCGCTCCCCACACACGATCAACAAACCTCTCGAACATAGCCCGCGAGTGCGGGGTGCCAATCGAATCCGACACCTCGGTCCACGAAAACCGGGAACAGGGCCCTACAGATCCACTCGTCCGGCGTGCAGACACCTGGAAACCGGCATTCCGATCTTCTTGGACGTTGCGTGCCATTGCCCGAACAGGCCGTTCCTGTTCGAGTCCGAGCCCGGAGGTGTTTCCGAATCCACCCAGTTTGACCGCCTCTGTCCACTGTGCTCCCGTCTTGCCATCCCGCCCAGATTCACACCCGAGCCACCACGAACCGTGGGACGGGCGCACAACCGCGCGGTCTTCTACAATCGTCGCTCAGATCCGAGAATCAGGCCCGGAGCATTCCGATGACCCCCCCACTCTCAGCGACTTCCGCCCCGCACGCGTCCGTCGGTCGTCTCGGCCCAAAGCGTGCGACGGTGGACCCGCAGACCGTCACCATCTCCGGGCTTGTGCTGAATCCGGTCTACACGCCGGACCATCCGCCCGAGTCCCTGAAGCACTTCGATCGCGACATCAACACCCCCGGCGAGTATCCGTACACGCGCGGGCTGTTTCCGGAGGGGTATCGCACCCGGCTTTGGACGATGCGCCAGTTCGCCGGCTTTGGCTCCGCCGACGACACCAACAAGCGGTTTAAGTATCTGCTCGAACAGGCCAAGCACGCCGGGGGCAAGGTCCAGGCCAACACCGGCCTCTCCACCGCCTTCGACCTTCCCACGCTCATGGGACGAGATTCCGACGACGAGCTCTCGGCGGGCGAAGTCGGGCGCTGCGGCGTGGCGATCTGCACCATTGAGGACATGCACCGGCTCTACGCCGACATTCCCGTGGACAAGGTCACCGTCAGCCAGACCATCAACGGCCCCGCCTGCGTCATCTGGGCGATGTACCTCGCCATGGCCAAGCAGCGCGGCATCAGTTGGGAGACGCTGGGTGGCACGCTGCAGAACGACATCCTGAAGGAGTTCCACTCCCAGAACGAGTTCATCTATCCCCCCGACCACTCCGTCAAGCTCGTCGTCGACACCATCGAGTTCCAATCGCGATTCGTGCCCAAGTGGAACTCGGTCTCGATCTCCGGCTACCACATCCGCGAGGCCGGCTCGACCGCGACTCAGGAGCTCGCCTTCACGCTCCGCGACGGCATGGAGTATGTCGAGGCCTGCCTCGATCGCGGTATGGACATCGATTCCTTCGCCCCGCGGCTGAGTTTCTTCTTCAACAGCCACAACGAGTTCTTTGAAGAGCTCTGCAAGCTCCGCGCCGCACGCCGCATCTGGGCCCGCGTGATGAAGCATCGCTACGGCGCCAAGAGCGACCGATCGCTGTTCATGAAGACGCACGTGCAAACCGCCGGGTGTTCACTGACGGAGCAGCAGCCGCTGAACAACATCGTGCGCGTCGCCTATCAGGCCATGGCCGCGGTGCTGGGCGGATGCCAGTCGCTGCACACCGACAGCATGGACGAAACGCTGGGGCTGCCGACGGAACAAGCCGTGACCGTCGCGCTCCGCACGCAGCAGATCCTGGCGTACGAAACCGGCGTCACCCGCACGGTGGACCCGCTCGGCGGAAGCTACTTCATTGAAGCCCTGACCGACAAGATGGAAGCCGACGCGCTCGATTATCTGCACGAGATCGACCGCATGGGCGAGTACACCGACTGGAAGGCGTCGGCGTCTTCCTCTGCCCCTGCCATTGGTGGCACAGGCGTCCCGCCTGTGAAGGACCTGACCCAGCACCCTGCGTATCAAGCCCGCCGAACGTTCGGCCGCTCAGTCATCAATGGCATCAACCGCGGCTATTTCCGCCGCCAGATCGCCGAGGCGAGCTATCGATTCAGCGAAGAGTGCGAAGCCGGCGACCGGATCATCGTCGGCGTGAACGCCTTCAACGAGGGCTCCGACGAACGCCCCATCGACATTCTCCAGATCTCGCACCAGGTGGAAGTCGATCAGTGCGATCGATTGAGCAAGTTCAAGCAGCGCCGCGATCAGAAGGCCGCAACCGCAGCGTTGAATCGCATCCGCGAAACCTGCCGCAAGGGCGATCCGGCGCTGGAGGCCCAGGGCCTGAACACGTTCAACGTGATGCCAGCACTGGTGGACGCCGCCCTTGCCAACTGCACACTTGGGGAGATGGTGCAGGCGATGGCGGACGTGTATGGGCGGTATACGGGCGGGCCGGAGTGGTGATCGTCAGCGAGCAACGAGCCCGAAGCGCAAGCGAGGCACCTACATCACTGTTCATGCAGCACATAGTCGACCGCCTTCGCAAGACTTGACGCCGAGTTGATCCATCGCGTGCTTCCGTGTTCAGTCCACACGCGTTGGTCTGCGCCCGCCAACCCGTTTTCGCGAAACTTTCGAGTTATCCATGCCTTGAACTGATCCATGGCGGTCTCCGGCGACGCTCGCTCGTGGCAGTTCACCACGACGTGGACGTGAGTCGTGCGAACGTTGAGTGCGAGCAGCGTACAGCTCCGTACCTTGCAATGCGTCCGAACAGTCTCGTCCGCGATCACGCGAGCACGCTCACTGAGCACGAATGCGGGACCGGCCATGCGTGCCCGAGCTTGCGACTCGAGGAGCGGATCTGGCGCAAGGAGCGGGGCTCCGGGAGTGTTGTTCCGACGATCAACGGATCCATCAGGGTGTCCGTGCAGGCGATTGCCATAGCACGTCCACGTAAGAAAGTACGCGAGCGGCGCAGACATGATCGAATGGTACGAGTCGGAGCGGCGAGTGTTCCTCGCTTGCGCTTCGGGCTCGTCTCCCTCAAAAAGAACCGGGCAGAGACACGGCGTGTCATCTCTGCCCGGCGAAGGAGGCGGTCACTGGTTGTTGATCGACGGCGTTGTCCTTCCTCACTCCTATCGACCGATCACTCGGTTCTTGCGACAATCTTCGCATGTTCTTCTACGGCTCTCGGCGAAGAGAGCGCAACAAGCTCGGCATGAGCCGCGATCATCCCCCGATCGAGCGAGCGTTCTCTTCTCTGCTCGATCAAGGAGCCGATCAGTTCACGCACCCTGGATTGGTGGCACAGGCCTCCGGCCTGTGTGCAGAGAACCATGGACAGGCACACAGGCGGGACGCCTGTGCCACCAGTTGAAACAGTCTCTGACTTACGCCGCCTTGGCCTTGCGGCGGACGCGGCCGACCGTCCGCTGCGACTGCTCGGCCCGGCGCTCCGGCTCCAGCAGGAGCAGTTCGACAAGCTCCATGGGCGAGGTCGCCCACTGATCGGCGCCAATCTCCTCGGCGAGACCCTCGGCCCGGTTGAAGACCCCGCCGCCCACGGCGATCTGTGTGCCCGTCGATGCACCGATCTCGCCCAGCGTGTCGATGATCCCGCGGATCTCCGGCAGATCGCTCGCCGCCGAGCAGAACATCAGGAGCACGTCGGGCTTCTCATCGTTCACCCGGGCGATGATCTCGTCGGCGGCGACGCCGGAGCCGCCGAAGAGCACGCGGTATCCGCCGGCCTCCAGCAGATCGACGGCCATCTGGGCCCCGAGCTCTTCGTTCTCCGCGCTCCCGCAGAAGGCCAGCACGGTCTTGTTCTGCGTGTAGGAGAAGGTCATCTGGGCCGCGTTCTGATCCACGAGCTGGCGGAGAAGCCGAACCGCCATGTGATGGCACATGCGCGAGAGCTGATCGGCCCGGTACAGCTTCTCGATCATCTGGTGCGTCGGCCAGAACAGTTCAGAGACGATCCGCTCGGGCGACTGCAAGGTCGACCGGGCCTGGTCAACCACCTGCCGGGTCGCCGGGCGATCGCCGGTGATCAGCGTCTCGAAGAACCGTTCAACAAGTGCCTCATGAGCCATGGCCGTCTTCTCCTTGCGTGCGATGTGGGGTTTGCCGTGGTGTGCGATCAACCAATCCGCGTCCCGCCTGCGACCGGCCCTCGAGAGCGTCCGGGCACTCTGTGCAGAGTGCCGGTCGCCGAGCGTCGGCCGCGACGTTCGTCCGCGTTCTATCGAGCTTCACGCTGCATGCTGACGGAATTCACCCACCCGCGATTTTCCGCTCGTCCGAGAACGCTCGAAGCGGCAAGACCTGCCCGCACCAGCTCATAACCGCGAGACGCGCAACATCTGCGCACGCCGGGCGTGGACGCACTCTTCAAGCGCCGCTTCAAGAGCGCACAACCTGCGCGATTGACCCGAATGCACACCGACTATGCCGTGCTCGCCACCCCCACGCCCCTCAAACCCCGCCCCGCGCTTCCCTGGTCCGCTCAGTTTCGAACAGCCGAGTAGCACATGCAGATGCCAAGCGAGAGCGACTTGGCGCGGATCTGGCCGAATCCGGAGCCGGCCATCATGCCCAGAAGGGTCTCGGGGGCCAGGAATGTCGCCACCGATCGGGGAAGATACTTGTACGCCCCGCTCTTGTCCCCGGAGATCCAGGTCGCGGTCACCGGCATGATCCGGGCGCAGTACAGGGCGTTGAACCATCGCACCGGGGCCAGTCTCGGCTCTGCGAACTCCAAGATGACCACCCGCCCGCCGGGCCTCAGCACCCTGGCAAACTCGCGCACGGCACGCTCGGGCTCCATCACGTTGCGAATCCCGAACGCGATCGACACCACGTCCACCGACTGGTCGGCCAGCGGCAGCCGCTGCGCGTCTCCCTGCATGTACACAATTCGGTCCGCACGCCGGGCTGCAGGCCGTGCCTCGGCCTTCTGCCTCGCGATCGCGAGCATCTCGAAGGTGAAGTCCAGCCCGATGACCCGTGCCGCCCCGGCCCGGGCAAACAGCTCGGAAAGGTCGCCCGTTCCGCAGGCCACATCCAGCACGACGTCGGTCGGCTTCACTTTGGCGGCCCGCACCGCGAAGCGTCTCCATGCCTGATCACGCCAGAGCGAGTGCACCCGATTGTTCAGGTCGTACGAGCGTGCGATCGCCGCGAACATCCGACGGACACGCTCGGGCTTGTCGCTCCGCGCGTGCGGGTTGGCAGCCAGGTCGCCCTCGGACCAGGCCGGAACGATGGCCGTGTGGGGCACCTGGTGCACGGGGGGCGTCATGGGATCGCGTGATGGCTCGGTTGCCGCGGACACAGGAGGTCATACTAGGATTCGATCGTCCCAGCATTCGCGATTCCCAATCTCCGCCCCTCATCGGAGTTTCCCATGAACCTCCTTGCCCGGTCCACGATCGTCGCCACCCTGCTGGCTCTTCCGCTCGCCCTGACCGCCTGCTCGACGAATCCGACCACCGGCCGCACGCAGCTCACCGGGGGTCTCAACCGGCAGTCGGAGATTTCCATCGGCAATCAGTACGCCCCGCAGCTTGTGAACGAGATGGGCGGGGAGGTCAAGAACCCGCTGCTCCGCGACTACATCATCGAGGTCGGCTCCAAGCTCAAGGACCAGACCGAAGTCGATGGTCCGCAGCGCACCTGGCAGTTCATCCTGCTCGATTCCGACGTCATCAACGCGTTCGCGCTTCCCGGCGAGAAGGTCTTCATGTCTCGCGGCCTTGCCGACAAGCTCACCACCGAGGCCCAGCTCGCCGGCGTCCTCGGACACGAGATCGGGCACGTCATGGCTCGCCACACCGCCGAACGCATGGGCCAGGCGCAGGTCGGCCAGGGGCTTCTGGCCATCGGCGGCGCGCTGCTTGGGGACGGGGGCACCACCTCGCAGATCGCCATGCAGGGCGGGCAGCTCTTCATCGGCGGCACCCTGCTGAAGTTCTCCCGCGATCAGGAGACCGAGGCCGACATGCTCGGGATGCGATACATGACCAAGGCCGGGTACAACCCCCGCGGGCAGCTCGAAGTCATGCAGGTCCTCAAGCAGGCCAGCGGCGGATCGTCCGGTCCTGAGTGGCTCGCCACGCACCCGCTCCCGCAGACCCGCATCGATGACATCCGCAAGCTCCTGGAGACCGAGTACAGCTACACCCAGTCCGGACCCGAAGCCGGGAAGTACCAGGACTTCGCGGAGCGCTATCGGCAGCGGTATCTCGCCGTCCGGGGCATCACCCCCGGCGCGCCCGCGCCAGCCAACCCCGGCGGGGGCGCAAAGCCCGACAACACCCGCAACCAGCTCCGCCCGCGGGCGGGCGTGGACGGCAACGGGCGCGTCCGGCTCCTTGCCGCGGCCCTTGCCCACGACCCGAGCCACTTCGATCTCGACAACCCGCTCACCTGGTGCGGGGTCTGCCGCGCCGATGCGGGACTGGTCTTGCGCTGAGTCGCGGGCCCGCGGGTTCCTACGCTTGAGTCCCATGCCCGAGCGCCTCGACGTCATCAAGACCTACAAGCTCTTCATCGACGGCAAGTTCCCCCGCTCAGAGTCCGGTCGGACCATCGCGCTGGCGGGCGGCGATGTCCACGTCTGCCGCGCGAGCCGGAAGGATCTGCGCGACGCCGTCGCCGCGGCGCGACGGGCGCTGCCGGGCTGGAAGGGCGCGTCGGGGTACCTGCGCGGGCAGATCCTGTACCGGCTCGCGGAAATGCTCGAAGGCAAGCGCGACGAGTTCGCCGCGCTCCTGAAGATCGGAGCGCGGAAGTCGTCCTCGCGGCGCACTCCCGACGAAGTCGGCGCGGCGATCGATCGCATCGTGGGCTTTGCCGGCTGGGCCGACAAGTATGCACAGGTGCTCGGCTGCAACAACCCGGTGGCGGGCCCCTACTACAACTTCACGGCGCCCGAGCCGACGGGCGTGGTGGCGGCGATCGCCCCCGACGAGCCCGCGCTGCTTGGGCTGTGTTCGATGATGCTCCCGGCGCTGTGCGCCGGCAACACGCTCGTGGTGCTCGCGGGCGAATCCGACGCTTCGGCACTCTCCGCAGCCGTCCTCGCCGAGGCCCTCGCCACGAGCGACCTGCCCCCGGGCGTGGTGAACGTGCTCACTGGCCATCGCGACGAACTGATCCCGGTCTTCTCGTCCCATCGGGACATCGACGCGATCGTCGCTGCCGGCGTGAGCGCACCGCAGGCCCGGACGCTTCGGGAAGGCGCCGCCGAGAACGTCAAGCGCGTGCACGTCGAGAGCGATCCCGATTTCTTCGACACTCAGACCATGCTCAGCCCCTGGCGGATTCAGCCCGTGGTGGAGATGAAGACCATCTGGCACCCAAGCGGAACGTGAGACCGCTCCGATGAATGTCGGCGAGGATCCGTCAGGCGTGCGTCCAATGGCCCCCCTGAAACCGGCTCAAGCGGCGCTGGCCAGTTCATCCGGCCGCGCTTCCTGCATTGCCGCCCCGGTCGGCTCGGTCTGGATCGCCAGGATCGTGAGATCGTCGTCCTGATGGAGCGATCCGACCTGCTGATCGATGACGCCCGCGAGGTTGGACATCGCCGTGGTCAGGTCGTCCATGGAGGTGCCCTTGCGAAGCACGCTCAGGTGCGCGTGGTGCACGGGGACCGGCGACTCGCTCGCGGCGGATCTTGGCCCAAACGCGGTCTCGATCCCGTCAGAGTGCAGCACGAGGATCTCCCCCTCCTCGAGCCGGATCTTCACCTGCTCATACGCATAGTCCGCGACCACGCCCAGCAGCATTCCCGACACGTCCACCGGGCGCACGCCCTTCTTGGACACGCGCAGCGGCGGCGGGTGCCCGGCGCACGCGATCGTGATCTCGCCGGTGTGCGTGTCCACGACCCCGGCCACCGCCGTCGCGAATCGCGCCGGCCCGGCCATGCACTCCTGCAATCCGTTGTTCAAGCGTGTGAGCGCCTCGCCCGGGGGAACGATCCGGTAGCCGGTCGAGGTGATCTCCTTCCGCGGCAGACTCCCGGTCAGGAACAGCGTCATGAGCGCGGCCGGCACGCCGTGGCCCATCGCATCGGCCAGGAAGAACGCCACGTGACGCTCATCCAGCCGGCTGACGTCATAGGTGTCACCCGAGACAAAGCCCGCGGGTCGAAAGAGCACACTCGCCCTCAGCCCGTCAACCTCCGGCATGTGCTTGGGCATGAAGTCCCGCTGGACTCTCGCCGCCAGCAGCAGTTCCTGGTGGAGCCGATCGATCTCCGCGGCGGTCTCGCCCTGGAAGCTCTGGGCAAGCCGCAGGTTCTGCTCCATGCCGCGCACGGCCGTCTGCCGATCGCACAGGGTGTGCAGGATCGCCGCGGTCACGGTCGGGTCTCCGCCCTCGGGCTGCACGAGGACCGCGCCGGGATGGAACTCGGAGAGTCGATCCGTCCGTTCTCGGACCAGCATGAGCGCCGGCAGCATCGCCTGCTGGATGCTGTCCAGGACGCGATAGGTCCGCGCCTGATCCTCTCCCGGGTGTCCGCATCGCAGCAGCACCGCGTCAAACCGCGTTGCCGCCTTGCCCGCCTGCACCTGGGCGATGAGCTCTTCGGGCGCGACCGACTCGACCCTGGGAGGAGTTTCACCCGACGGCCAGGCCCGGAAAACCCGCTCCCACCAGTGCCCAGTCTCAACCGCACCATCGGGTGCGCCGCTCGCCTCGCCACCCGTCAACAGTGCGATGCAGTGCGTGCGCATGGGTCCTTCCGTGAACCGCAGACAGTGTGGACGACGGCTCCGCAGGTCGGTTGCTCCACAGAGCTCCTGCCGCCTCGAACACAGGGTTCACCATCGGACTACCTGGCCATGCTCTTCAATCCCGCGATGTCAAGTTGCACGAGGTCGCCCTCCTTCACCTGCAGAGTCCGGATTGTGCCGCCCTTGAGCTCAATCACGAACGTCGCCGGAAATCGACTCGAATAACGCTTCAGGCGACCTTCATACGCCGCGTTCCCCATCTCCCCCGGCTGGCCCTCGCCCTTGGACGGATCTCGCGGCGGCTCCGCCTTCATCTCATGGAATGACAGCACCCGGCCCGCTCCGTCCAGGTACACGATGTCGATGTCCACCAGGCAGTCCCGCATCAGGAACTCCTGCACCCGCACCTGGCTCGGCGGAAACACGAAGATCATCCCGCCATCCTCAGGAATCGACGCCCGCTGCCCCAGCCCCTTCATCCGCACCGCGTCCGTCGCCGCGATCTCCAGCTTGAATGCCCGATCGTTGATGACCACCGTCGCCACCTGTCCGCTGATCATCGTCTTCGGCGGCTGCTCGCACGCCCGCAGCAGTCCGCCGCTCAGCATCGCCAGCATTGCCCAGGTCAGCCACATCATCGCGCGTGCGCCCAAAGCCATTGATCGTCCTCGGCGGAAAACGTCACCGCCCCCCGCCGCATCGTATCCGGATCGAACGAATCCCTGAACTCGCCGGCGGACATCTCCCGCCGACGCTCTCCCGCCTGGCCATCGAGTGTCCAGTATGCCAACAGGCCGATGACCGCTTCCGGCGTGACACCGCGCCTCCGGTACTCGTCCACGCGCGTGTCCCCATGTCGCTTGGCCAGCCGACGCCCATCCGGGCCCAGCACCAGGGGCAGGTGCCAATACCCCAGCGGTCGCCGCATCCCGAGCGAACGGCGCAGCAGCTCCTGCCGGCCCGCGGAATCCAGCAGATCGTCCCCGCGAACCACCTGCGTGACGCCCTGTCGATCGTCATCGACCACAACCGCGAGCTGATAGCTCGGCTGATCGCGCTTGGTCCACAGGACGAAGTCCCCCACCGTGCGTGCCGGGACGAGCTCCTGCTCACCAGCGCATCGATCGGTCAATCGCACGCTCCCGCCGTCGCGGGCGCTGGGGGTCAGAAACCTCCAGTTGGCCCCCACGCCCTGTCTGCAAAGGGCCTCCGCCTGGAGCGCATCAAAGTCGAGTGGCTCGCCCGCCCCGGGCGGGCGGAGGCCCGCGTCGAACACGACGTCGTGGGCTCCCTCCTGCGGAGCGCTCGCCGCCTGCTCGATCTGCGCCCGCGTCAACTCGCACGGATACGCCATTCCCTTGCCAGCGAGCACCCGCATCGCCGAGCGATACGGCTCGAGGTCCGCCGATTGCACCAGCGGATCAACCAACGGCCCCATGGTCGGCGGGTCCCAGTCGATACCCAGCCATCGCAGCGTCTGGATCAGGCCCTCCGCCGCTCCGGCCTTGACCCTGGGCGTGTCCAGATCCTCGATGCGCAGAATGATGCGCCACCCCAGTCGTCGAGCAAGGGCCCAGGTGATCAGGAACGTCCGGGCGTTTCCAAGATGCAGCGCTCCGGTGGGCGAGGGCGCCAGCCGAGTCACCTCACTTCCGGCCACATGGAGCGATTCGGCGTTCATCCCACCCCCACGATACACTCCCCCGCCGTGCTCTCGCATCTTTGGCCGCCTCGTTCCAGTCCCGTGCGTCGAAATCGAGCCGCACCGTCTGCCACGTCTGGTCCAGCGCCCGGACCAAACAGCTCCGCCCCGATCGCGTCCTTGGTTCTCCGGTCATACTCGCCCACACGCCCATGGACAAGCTCACCGACGAACAGGTCCAACTCGCACTTCGGTCCCTTCCCGAGTGGGCGGAGACCGGCGGGCAGATCCACCGCACCTATCGCTTCAAGGACTTCGTGGACGCCATGAAGTTCGTGAGCACCGTCGCCAATCAGGCCGAGAGCGACCAGCACCACCCGGACATTCTCATCCGCTGGAACAAGGTGACCCTGACCCTGAGCACGCATGATGCCGGGGGCATCACCCACAAGGACTTCGACCTCGCCGGGAAGTGTGATGCCTTTGCCGCTCCGCTCCTGCCGCCCCCGCCGCCTACCCAGCCATCGGCCACGCCCTCGGCCAAGGCATCGGCGGCCAAGCCCGGCCCCAAGAAGTCCCGCAAATAGCCCAGTCGAGTCGATGCGCTGACCGCCGGCCGATCACGATCGATGCCGCGGCACGCACGCCCCGGGAGCCAGCCCGGAAGCCCCCGACGCGGCTCCCAGTTCTCAGATTCGCCAAGGTCGGCCTCCCCCAGCAGCTTGGCGTGCATCCCATCCTGACGGCCCGCGTTCACGACGCCGTCTGGCACACTCCCCGTAGTCGGCTAAACTCCGAGCCCTTCAGCACCTCTGGACCCGCGCCTTGGCCGACTTCTTCCAGACACTCATCGCCACCATCGCCGTCGGGTCTTTGTACGCGCTGGTCGCGCTCGGGTACACGCTCGTCTATGGCATCCTGAAGTTCATCAACTTCGCTCACAGCGACATCTTCGTGCTGGGCGCGTGGACCACCTTCGCCTCGGCCACCGTCCTGCTCACCCTTCTGGGCATCGAGCCCGAGCTGGCCCCCTGGTGGCTCGGGCTGTGCGTGCTCCTGCTGGCCATCCTCATCTGCGGCCTGACCGGGTTTCTCATCGAACGCCTCGCGTATCGGCCTCTCCGCAAGGCCCCGCGACTCAATGTCCTCATCACCGCCATCGGCGTCTCGCTCCTCCTGCAGAACGTCGGCCAGCTCCCCGGGATCGCCCTCGTCCGCGGGCCAGAACGCGTATCCACCAAGCCCGTCGATCAGCTCACCGACCGGGAAAAAGCCCGAAACCCCGAGATCGTCGGCGACTCCGCCACCATCCGCGAACCCGGCGAACCGCTCGCCACGCTCCCCTTTGGCCCATCGCCCAAGCGGGCTCCCACCATCCTGCCCGACGCCGTGCTCAATGAGACGGTCGTCGCCTCCGGCTCCGCCTCCGGCGGCTCGCGACGCGGCGTCGTCGTGCTCGATCGGGCCATCGTTCTGCAGCCCGACCGCGGATATCGGCTGGAGATCGAGCGCACCGCCGACGGCGAGACCAGGCGCGAGAGTCTGAACCTCGCCGTCGAACCCGGCGCATACGACGCCGGTACCGAGCTGGCCACGCAGCCTCGCAGAAACCCCGCCGACTTTGCCGGCTCCAGGTACACGCTGGTGCGGGATCCGCTCGTGCCGATCCGCTTGCTCGACGTGCTCATCGTTGTCAGCTCGCTCTCGCTCATGGCTGCGCTGCAGATCCTGGTCTTCCGCACCAAGCTGGGTTCGGCGATGCGGGCGGTGTCGTTCAACGTCGACACCGCCTCGCTCATGGGCGTGAACGTGAACTTCGTCATCAGCTTCACCTTCGTCCTCGGCACCGCCCTCGCCGCCGCCGCCGCCTTCCTCTTCGCCATGAAGTACCCGAGCTTGCAGCAGCCGGCCAGCGGTGTGTGGGTCCTGCTGGGGCTCAAGGCCTTCGTCGCCGCCGTCGTGGGCGGCATCGGCAACATTCGCGGGGCGGTCCTCGGCGGGTTCCTGATCGCAGGCATCGAGTTCTTCGGCGCTCGCTATATCTCCACGGAGCTTCGCGACGTCTATGTCTTTGGGCTGCTCATCCTCGTCCTGCTCGTGCGCCCCAACGGGCTCCTGGGCTCACCCGTGCGGGAGAAGGTCTGACCCGCGATGAAGCCCCTCGCCGAGCACATCCGCGCCGTCCCGCACGCCCAGGCCTTCCGCCCGGTCCTGATGATCGCCCCGTGGGTCATCTGCGTGCTCATCGCCCTCGCCGTGCACTGGCTCGCGCCCGCCGTCGTCAACGACTACTGGGTCAACGTCCTGCGTCGCATCGGCGTCTTCATCATCGCCGCCGTCTCCCTGAACATCGTCAACGGATACACCGGCCAGTTCTCCATGGGCCACGCCGGGTTCATGGCCATCGGTGCGTACATCGGGGGCGGCGTCACCTATTACGGGTCCCTGCTCCTGCACGGCTCCACCGGCGATCCGGCCTTCCACACCCACGGCCTGCTGCTCATGCTCGCCGGCATCATCGCCGCCGGATGCGTCGCCGCCAGCGCTGGATACCTCGTCGGCCTCCCATCGCTCCGCCTTCGCGGCGACTATCTCGCCATTGTCACCCTCGGCTTCGGCGAGATCATCCGCGTGTTGCTCGAACTGACCAGCACACAGCTCTATTCCAAAGACGAAGTCACCCTCGCCGCCCTCGTCAAGCTCCCGTTCAACGGCGCCGCCGGCTTCGAACGCATCCCCGGTTATGCCTCACTCTTCTGGATCTTCCTCTTCGTCTCCATCACCTGCCTGATCGCCTATCGCGTCAAGACCAGCAGCTCGGGCCGAGCGTTCCTCTCCATCCGCGAGGACGAGATCGCCGCCCGCGCCATGGGCGTCAATCTCACCAAGTACAAGGTCCGCGCGTTCGTCCTCGCCGCGTTCTTCGGCGGCGTCGCCGGCGCGCTCTTCGCCCACACCGGCGCCAACCCCTCCCCCACCGACGCCGGCTTCCAGCGGTCCTTCGACATCATCATCATGGTCGTCCTCGGCGGGCTCGGGTCCATCAGCGGCTCCGTCCTCGCCGCCATCATCCTCGTCGCTCTCCCAGAAGCCCTCCGCGAGTTCCAGCAGTACCGCCTCGTCGTCTACGCCCTTCTGCTCATCATCATGATGCTCGTCCGTCCTCAGGGCCTCTTCGGCGTCCGCGAGATCTGGGACTACTTCCCACGCTCACGCCGCGCCCGCACGTCCGGAGACGCGACATGAACCCCCTCGCACTCGACGCCCAAGGCATCGGCATCAGCTTCGGCGGGCTCAAGGCCGTCCAGGACTTCTCCATCCGCATCCCTCACGGCGGCCTCTTCGGACTCATCGGCCCCAACGGCGCAGGCAAAACCACCGCCTTCAATCTCCTCACCGGCGTCTACCAGCCCCAGACCGGCCAGGTCCACGTCGGCTCCCAGCGCACCGACACCCTCCGCCCCCATCAGATCGCCAAGGCCGGCCTCAGCCGGACCTTCCAGAACATCCGTCTCATGGGCGAGCTCTCCGTCCTCGACAACGTCCTGCTCGCCTCGCACATGCGCGGGCGGCACAGCATCTGGCGCACCATCCTCCGCACCCCGAGCTTCGTCGCCCAGGAGCTCGCCATGCGACAAAGAGCCCTCGACGTCCTCGGCGTCTTCGGGCTCGATCGCCTCGCCGACGAACAGGCCAAGAGCTTGCCCTATGGCGACCAGCGCCGCCTCGAAATCTGCCGGGCCCTCGCCACCGAGCCCACCGTCCTCCTCCTCGATGAGCCCGCCGCCGGCATGAANNGCCCTCGACGTCCTCGGCGTCTTCGGGCTCGATCGCCTCGCCGACGAACAGGCCAAGAGCTTGCCCTATGGCGACCAGCGCCGCCTCGAAATCTGCCGGGCCCTCGCCACCGAGCCCACCGTCCTCCTCCTCGATGAGCCCGCCGCCGGCATGAACCCCAGCGAGAAGAAGGACCTCGCCAAGAGCATCCGCCAGATCCGCGACACCTTCAAGGTCACCATCCTCCTCATCGAGCACGACATGGGCCTGGTCATGGACATCTGCGAGCAGATCACCGTCCTCGATCACGGCGTCATCATCGCCTCCGGCTCCCCAGCCGAGATCCAGGCCAATCCCAAGGTCATCGAGGCCTACCTCGGCGAGCCCGGCGACGCCCTCGCCCAAGGAGCTGCTCGATGAGCACTCAGGCAAGCAGCGCCATCCAGCCAAACTCGGGAGACGCCCCGGTCATGCTCCAGGTCTCGGACCTTCGCATGGCCTACGGAGCCATCCAGGCCCTCCACGGCATCGACCTCACCGTCCGCCAGGGTCAGATCGTCACTCTCATCGGATGCAACGGCGCAGGAAAGACCACCACCCTCCGCTCCATCAGCGGCATGTGCCGGCCGCAGCAGGGCAGTATCACCCTCGAAGGCAGGAACATCCTCGGCTTCCCAAGCCACGCCATGGTCAAGCTCGGCATGGCCCACTCTCCAGAGGGCCGCGGCATCTTCGCCAATCTCACCGTCGCCGAGAACCTCGAACTCGGCGCGTTCGCCCGCAGCGACAAGCACGCCATCGCCCAGGACCGCGAACGCGCCCTGACCCTCTTCCCACGCGTCCGCGAGCGGCTCAAGCAGATGGCTGGCACGCTCTCCGGCGGCGAGCAGCA
>DHLW01000027.1:917-5487 GCA_002405485.1 Phycisphaerales bacterium UBA4658 | reverse complement strand
CGTCATCTCCAACTTCGTCTGCAACGGCTGCGCGAGCCGGGGCCGCTCGTTCAGTGCGGGCATCGGCGCCGTGATCAGCAGTAATGGCAACGGGACCTACACCGTCCCCATCGCCGGGCCGCTCGGCGCCGGGACCTACGGCCTGCAGGTGGACAGCAGGCAGGGTTCCGCCAATATGCCGGGCACCGGCGTGTGCACCTATCAGTTCCGCATTACGGCCATCCCGACGACCAACGACAGTTGCCTGTTCCCGACGACCATCGGCCTCGGCGCGACGCCTTTCAATACCACCACCGCCACCACCGATGGGCCTGCGGCCGCGGGCTGCGCGTCCGGGCCCAATCAGGACCTCTGGTACCAGTTCGTGCCGGCCGCGACCGGGCTCGTGACGGTCAGCACCTGCGGAGCGAGTTTCGACAGCGTCCTCGCGGTCTACAGCGGCGACTGCGGCACGCTCGCGCTGGTGGCATGCAATGACGACAACCCGGTGTGCGGCGGCTTTTTCAATGTGGATTCCCAACTCGCGTTCATCGCCGCGGCGGGCACGCCCTATCGCATCCGAGTCGGCGGGTACCTCGCCGCCATCGGCACCGGCACGCTCGGGCTCTCAATCGCCACCACCGGCGCGTGCTGCAACCGCTCAACCGGCGGCTGCCTCACCCTGTCGGCGGCCGACTGCCAGACCTTCGGCGGCACGTTCGTCGGCTTCGCTGTGGCCTGCTCGCCCGCGAACTGCGTTGCCTGCCCGGCGGACTTCAACGGCGGCGGTATCTCCGCGTCGGACATCTTCGACTTCCTGAACGCCTGGTTCGCCGGCTGCCCGTGAGACTGGCCGTGAGGCTGGCCGATTGTCTCCTGAATACGTGTTTTCATCGCCGCCGCTGAGTCTCCTCGGCGGCGGTTGCGTTTGGTCGATGTCCGAGACGGGGTGCCTTTGAGGCCGGTGTTCGCGTGGGTCATCGCGCCATTGAGCGCGTTTTTCATCGACGTGCTTGGCGCGATGCAGACGGATGTCGTCATCTGGATCAGATCCCCCTGGAGAACTCCCATGACGATTCGTAGGCCCATCATGTCGTTGCTTGCGGCGGCTCTCGCCAGCCAGGCCCTCGCCCAGTCGGCCGACCCATCCGGCGACCGTTCGGAGGGACGCTCGACTGCGGGTGTGGGCGCGGGGTGCTCGCTGCTGGAGGACGCGACGCAGCCAGGCGACAGGATGCAGCCGTTCCAGCGGCCGGGTTGGTCAAGAGCCGCCGCGGCGACTCTGGATGGAAGGCAAGAACGGCGGACTTTCGATGAGCCGCGGACGTGGCCGTTGCCCATGATCGCGCCGGTGGAGGGGCATGGAAGGGGGTTGGTCTGGCCGTCGTTCGAGCAGGACACGCCGGTGTTCTGCTTCAGCCCCAAGACGCCGGTCTCGCCTGGGCAGCGTGACCAGCTCGATCGCATGCTGCGCGGGCCGATGCAGCCGAGGTACAACGTCGTCACGCCCTGGGCGTCACGAACGGTGTACTGGAGCTTCGTTCCGGATGGTCTCAGCATTCCCAGCGCCGGCACGGGCGATCTGTACTCCGGAAACTCCTCGCTGTTCGCACTGATGGACGCCAAGTTCGGCGGCGATCGCGCCCTGTGGATCTGGCTCATCCAGTCCTGCTTCGACCGCTGGGCGAATCTCACCGGGCTGACGTTCGTGCGCGTCCGCCACAACGGGCAGGAGTGGGACGACGGCGCGGCGTGGAACAACCTGTACTCGCCGGGCCTCCGCGGGGACATCCGCATCGGCGCACGCAACATCGACAACGCCCTCGGCATCCTCGCCTATGCGTTCTACCCCGACGCCTCCGGATCGCTGAGCTTCGGCGGCAACATGGTGCTGGACGCCTCGGAGAACTGGCAGGATCCGGCCAGCGGCTATCGCATGATGCGGAACATCATCATGCACGAGCTCGGGCACGCGATCGGCATCGATCACGTCTGCCCGGCCAACTCCACCAAGCTCATGGAGCCGTACCTCAGCACGGCCTTCTGGGGCCCTCAGCACGACGACATGCGAGCGGCCCACGCGCTCTACGGCGACGCCTACGAGCCCAACGACACCGTCGCGACGGCGCGGATGGAGGGGGCGATCGCGCCCGGCGCGACGGACACCGTGGGCACCATCGGCGGCACGACGGTGCCCAACTCCTCGCTCGTCTCGATCGCAGGGTCCGATGTCGACTGGTACGTCTATGACCTGACGGTCCCCGCGCCGCTGAGCATCAGCGTCTCGCCGGTGGGCACGAGCTATCTGGACGGCGCGCAGGTCATCGATGACTGCAGCGGCACGCAGGGCACGACGAACAGCATCGCGCAGCGCCTGCTGAGCGTCTCGGTCTACGGCCCCGACGGCACGGGGCTCATCCAGACGAGCACGGCTCCGAACCTGGGCAGTTCGACGGCGCCGATCAATCTCACGAACTACACGGGCGGAAGGTTCTACGTCCGCGTCAGCGGGGCGGGTGGGGGTGGGGGGGGGACGCAGATGTATCGGCTGATCGTCACCGCCGGGAACGCGTCCCCGCCGTTCAACGACGCGTGCGCGAACGCGATTCCCATCGGCGAGGGGACATTCACCGGAGACAACGGCGGGGCCAACACCGACGGCAGCGCGGGCACCTGCGGCACGAGCTTCGGCGACGTCTGGTTTGTCTACACATCCCCCTGCCGCGGCACCCTGGACATCAACACCTGCGGCTCGACCTTCGATACGGTGCTGAGCGTCCATCGCGGCACGTGCGGCGCGCTCTCGACGCTGCTGTGCAACGACAACGCGGCCGCCGGCGGGCCGTGCACCGGGACGGCGAGCGCTCTGACGTTCGACACAGTCCCGGAAGAGACGTACTACATCCGGATCGCCGGAAAGACCGCGACCCCCGGGCTGTTCACGCTCAACGTCAACATGCGAGCGCCGGCCAACGACCTCTGCGCGAACGCGACGAATCTCGCGGCGAGCGGCAGCGTGACGGCCACAATCTGCGGTGCCGGTCGTGACGCCGTCGCGTCGTGCTCGCCCTTGAGCGCGAGCCCGGACGTCTGGTATCGCTACGTCCCGAGCTGCACCGGCGTGCTCCGACTGGATTCCTGCCAGTCGGACTTCGATACCGTTCTGACGGTGTACAGCGGGTCGTGCGGCGGGCTGATCGAGGTCGCGTGCAACGAGGATTCGCCGATGTGCCCCGGCACGATGGGCGGGTCGTTCATGCACGCGCCAGTGACGGCCGGTCAGACCTACTTCATCCGCGTCTCCGGCTTTGCCGGGCAGGCCGGCCGGTTTGATCTTGCCTGGGAACTCACGCAGGCCAACGACTCGTGCGCCTCGGCCATGGCGATCACGCCCGGCAGCGTGCAGGGCAGTCTCTGCGGCGCGCGGCGCGACCTGAGCAACACCTGCCAGGCGGCTTCGAACTCTCCGGACGTGTTCTACTCCTACGTTCCGGCCTCCACGGGCCTGATGACCCTCAACACCTGCGGCTCGAACTACGACACGCTGCTGGAGGTGTTCCTGGGAACCTGCGCCTCGCTGACATCGGTGGCCTGCAATGACAACCACAACAGCACCACGTGCAACTCCGGCCCGACCACGTCGCGGATCTCCCTGAGCGTCACCGCGGGCGTCACCTACACCATCCGCGTGTCGGGCCGCAACAACCAGAGCGGCGACTTCACGCTCACGCTCCAGCAGGCGCCTTCGAACGACCAGTGCGCCAACGCCATCACCATCGCCGGCAACGTCACGGGCACCACGCTCAACGCCGGCCGCGACGGCACGGACACGTGTGCGCCGCTGTCGACATCTCCGGACGTCTGGTATCGCTGGGTCTCGCCCTGTGCCGGCACGCTGCGGGTGAACACCTGCGGCTCGTCCTACAACACCGTGGCCTCGATCCTCAGCGGCACGTGCGGTTCGCTGACGCAGCTCTCGTGCAGCGACGACATCGGCCTGGCGGGATGCCCGACGCGTGCCGACGCCTCAACGACCTTCACGACCGTCGCCGCGGGCCAGACGTATTACATTCGCGTCTCGGGCGCCGCGGGCGAGTCGGGCGCGTTCACGCTGAGCGTGACCCAGACGCCGAGCAACGACGCCTGCGCACAGGCAACGGCCGTCGGTCAGGGGAACGTGGCGTTCGACACGCGGTGCGCCACCAACGACGGCGCGGTGATCTGTGGCGCGTCCAACGTGTCGCCGGACGTCTGGTTCCGCTTCACGTCCCCGTGCAACGGCGCGGTCTGGTTCAACACCTGCAACTCGACGCTCGACACCGTTCTGTCTGTGAGCAGCGGGGCGTGCGGAAGCCTCGCCGGAATCGTCTGCAACGACAATCAGGGCTCCGCATCGTGCCCGGGCAACGCCGGCAGCTCGCGCGGGGCCGTCCGGGCGGTCGCGGGGACGACATACACCATCCGGATCGCCGGCAACTTCGGGTTGGTCGGAACGGGCAATCTCAACATCCGCTGCTGCGGCGCGGACTTCAATCTGAGCTTCGCCGTCGACGTGCAGGACATCTTCGACATGCTCAACGCCTGGTTCGCC
>DHLW01000027.1:575-718 GCA_002405485.1 Phycisphaerales bacterium UBA4658 | reverse complement strand
CAGGACATCTTCGACATGCTCAACACCTGGTTCGCCGGGTGCTGATCGACCCGGTGCAGCGGCATCCAACCCTGGACAAAGCAAACGCCCCCGGCGCTCGCCGGGGGCGTCGTCATGGCCGTGCACGAAAGCCCGTTGCCTCG
>DHLW01000027.1:371-550 GCA_002405485.1 Phycisphaerales bacterium UBA4658 | reverse complement strand
CGCTCACGAACGGCTGCCCGCCGCTGCCGGCGCCGAGCATGATGGTGTACACGGGGCTCTCGGGCCCGACGAGGTTCTGCCCCGTGGTGGCGGCGCGCTGGCCCTGGATGACGTACTGCACGCCGTTGGCGGCCCCGCCGCCGGGGAGTGTTGAATCGGTGAAGCTGCTGAACGCGCGG
>DHLW01000027.1:0-159 GCA_002405485.1 Phycisphaerales bacterium UBA4658 | reverse complement strand
TCAACTTGCGTTTGATCGTGTAGACGACGCCGCTGGTGGACTCATCTTGGTTTGATCCGAGCAGCGCTGGGCGCGTGGGCTTCCACTGCAGGGTGAGCGCACCGGTCGGCTCGATGTTCGCGCGCAGGTCGGTGGGCTGCGTGGGCGCGCGGGCGGGGG
>DHLW01000197.1:2371-2600 GCA_002405485.1 Phycisphaerales bacterium UBA4658 | reverse complement strand
CCCCGATACGGACGTGATGGGCTCGTTCAAGAAGTCAGGTGCTTCGAACCAGAAGAGCTCAGTCGGCCGAGGCGGCGGAAGATCGCGCAGGAGTTGATCGAACCACTCCACCCAGCGAGCTTCCAGATCGTTCCAGTTCGGCGTCGGAATGTCCGTCCACGGCTTGCCGCCCGGCGCAGCGCGGATCGCCTCCATGACGGTCTTCATGCCCGCGATGATCGTGGGACGC
>DHLW01000197.1:1982-2222 GCA_002405485.1 Phycisphaerales bacterium UBA4658 | reverse complement strand
CGGCGATGAGGGACTTGCACAAGCGCTCTTGAAGTGCGAAAGTGGGCATAGCCCAGAATAGGAGCCGGTGCACTCACCGCTTGCCGCGCTCTCCCTGCATCTTCCGCGCCAGCAGGAACGCCAGCTCCAAAGCCTGCTCATAGTTCAATCGCGGGTCGCAGGGCGACTGGTAGTTGCGGGTCAGGTCGCTCTCCCCAAGGCCGCGTGCGCCGCCGAGGCATTCCGTCACATCCTCGCCGG
>DHLW01000197.1:1820-1971 GCA_002405485.1 Phycisphaerales bacterium UBA4658 | reverse complement strand
CATCTCGAAGTGGACGCCCCCGAGGTGCGAGCCGGCGGCCGTGTGCGCGTCCCACGACGCCTCCAGCTCGTCGGAGATCTCGGCGAAGCTGCGGGTCTTGGTGCCGCTCGCCGTGGTCGTGGAGTTCCCGTGCATCGGGTCGCACATCCAC
>DHLW01000197.1:0-1710 GCA_002405485.1 Phycisphaerales bacterium UBA4658 | reverse complement strand
CCGTGCATCGGGTCGCACATCCACAGCATCGGCCCGAGGTCGCGGGTGTCCCGCAGGCCCTCAATGAGCGGCGGGAGCGCGGCTCGGACACTCTTCGCGCCCATCCGCGCGATGAGCACGACCTTGCCCTTCTCCGCGCCCGGGTTCAGCGTCCGCACAAGCTCCGCGACTTCCCCCACCGTCGCCTTCGGCCCGATCTTGATCCCCACGGGGTTGCGAATCCCGCGCAGATACTCCACGTGCGCCCCGCTCACCTCGCGCGTCCGCTCGCCCAACCAGGGCAGGTGCGTGGAGAGGTTGTACCACCCGCTCCGCCGCGGCACCGTCCGCGTCTGCGCGCTCTCGTAGAGCAGGTTCAGGGCCTCGTGGCTGGTGAAGAACTCGACCCGCGAGAGCTGATCGACGCTGGTCTCGCCGATGGCCTCCATGAACTTCAGCCCCTCGGCGAGCCGCTCGGTCATCCGCTCATACTCGCGCCGAAGCTCGTCGGGAAGCCCGGCGTGCCGCATGAAGCCCAGATCCCAGTACTCCGGATGGTGGATGTCCGCGAACCCGCCCTCCATGAGCGAGCGGATGAAGTTCAGCGTCATCGCCGCGTGCGTGTAGCCCTCCACCATCCGCCACGGGTCCGGGCGCCGGGCCTGGGCCGTGAACTCCGGTCGATTCACAAGGTCGCCGTAGTACGACGGCAGCGTCACGCTGGAGCCGTCGACCACGCGGGTCTCGGTCGGACTGGACCGCGGCTTGGCGTACTGCCCGGCGATGCGGCCGATCCGCGTCACCGGCTTCATCCCCGCGTAGATCAGCACCACCGACATCTGCAAGAGAATCTTGAGCTTGCCCGTGATCGTCTCCGGGCGGCAGTCAGAGATCTGCTCGGCGCAGTCGCCCCCTTGCAGGATGAACCGGCGACCCTCCTGGGCCTCGGCGATCTCGGCCTTCAGCCGCTCGATCTCCCAGCTTGTGACCAGCGGGGGCAGCGTCCGCAGCTTCGCCGTCGACGCCTCGACCTCGGAGCGGTCGGCGTACACCACCTGCTGGGCGTGGAGCTTGGTGCGCCACGACTCCACCGTCCAGCCGGAAGCGGAGCGATCGATCGGGGTCGATGACGGGTCGGAGCGCATGGACACGGGGCGATGGTATCGACCAGTTCGCTCCCGCTGTGCGTCGGGAGGGCGCACTCCGGCCCATGCCCACTCGGGGCGTCCGGCTCGGAGCCGAAGAGATTTTCGTCTCTTTCCGCGCGTGCGGCTTATGCCGACTGGGCAACGCGCCGATGACCAGACCATCGCCTGGGGCACGCACGGACGCGGCCCCGGCGAGACCTGACCGGGCGGGCGATCGCGGGAACGCCGCCGGAACACCGTTCTCCCGCATTGCAAGGATGGTCAATCCATGAAGACTCGCAAGGCCCGCACGTCCAAGGCCCGCACCACGACCAAGCGCCGCGCCACCAAGCGGACGGCCAAGCGCCGCACCGCCAAGCGCACCACCGCCAAGACGCTGAAGTTCACCAAGGCCCGCGCCAAGCGCACCGGCCGAACCATGCGCCGGGCCGCCTGAGACCCTGAACGCACGCGGGCACTAGTGGCCCGCGTGGCGATAGCTCCTGAGAGAGACCTGTGTGACGGGACGCGCCGCCGGAATGGCCTGACAGGTAGTGTAGAATATGTTAGAAATTATACACCGCGCGGAAAAAGCAAACCATCA
>DHLW01000067.1 GCA_002405485.1 Phycisphaerales bacterium UBA4658 | reverse complement strand
AGCTATCCCGCTATCGTTCCGGATGGTCCCTACGCGACGGCCCGCGGGCATCGGGTCTGAGCGGCTATCGAGCTCAGCGGTTATGGGGCAGCGAGGCTGCTATCGCGCGGGGGACTTCCGCGAGAACCGCGAAGGGGGAAGCAACGGGGCGACGGCCCAGAGGAACCCAATGGGGGCGACGGCGTGGAGCAGTCCACCGAGGCGACGGCGTGGGGAAACTCGGGTGGACCTGTCGAGTAGGCGCCCCCGGTTGCCCGGGGGCGCCTCTCACAGAACCGTACTTGTGCTGTTCACATACGGCTCTTCGAGAGCGTCGGTTGTGACCCCGACGCCCGGCCGGTTTTCGGCCACGCCCTGTTCCCCGGCTTGCGTGATGCAAACAGGGGAGCGACGACTTCGAGGGACCAGTGTGCGGCCAGGGACATCAGGCCCAACTCCGCGAAGTACGCGTTGTCGTATGCCCGCTCCACGGCGCGCTCTGCGCTCAACGCCCACGTCGACTTGTTGCCGGCGTACACAACCCTCCAGGCGGTCGCGCGCTTCACGCCTCGCTCCTGCAGTTTGCGCGAGATCGTGCGGCGTCGTCGGTGTTGTTTCAGCTTCACCGCTCGCAAGCGGCGGCGAAGATGAGAGTCCACCTTCTTCCCCGTCCACGTCGCTCGCGCCGTGCAGATCCCGAAGAACCCCAGCCACCCGCGAAGGTAGCTGTTCACCGCGGCGATCATCACCGCCAACGGTCCGCCCCAGTTACGGGGCGTCAGCTCTTTCACGCGGGCGTATAAGCGCGTCACAGACCGTTGCGAGGGAATCACCTCGGTCGTGCCGTCCTCTGCGTTCCGCATGATTCGGAACCCGACGAAGTGCCGCTCACCAGTCGGCGCGACGGCGCTCTTGTCGCGGTTCACCTTCAGGCGCATGCGCTTTTCGATGAACCGCGTCACGCTCTCCATCACTCGCTGTCCGGCGCGCGCGCTGCGGACGTAGATGTTGCAATCGTCCGCGTAGCGCACGAACCGGTGTTCGCGCTGCTCGAGCTCTTCGTCCAGCTCGCTCAACACGATGTTGCTCAGCAACGGCGAGAGCGGCCCGCCCTGCGGGACGCCTTCTTCGTTGTTGATCACCACGCCTTCGGGCAGCACCACCTTCGCGCGCAGCATCTGGTGGATCAACGCGAGGAGCGCAGGATCGTTCACGCGAAGCCCGATCCGCGCCAACAGACGTTGGTGGTGGACGGAGTCGAAGAACTTCTCCAGGTCCAGATCCACCACCCACTCGTGTCCTTCTTCCAGGTGCTGCCGCGCTTGGGCCACCGCCGTATGGCAGCTTCGACCGGGGCGGAATCCGTGGCTGCTATCGTGAAACGTGCGCTCGAAGATCGGCTCGATGGTTCGTCGAACCGCCTCCTGCACCACACGGTCGATCACGTTGGGGATCCCCAACGCTCGCTGCCCGCCGCTCGCCTTCGGGATCCACACGCGCCGGATGTCTCCGACCCGATAGCTCCCGTTCGCGAGGGATTTGCCGAGTTCCTCGACCACGACCGGCCAGTGCTCGCGCAGCTGGTCGATCGTGACGCGGTCCGGGCCGGGCGCGCCTCGATTGGCGGCCACAGAATCAAACGAGACATTCAGGCATGCGATCACCGCGGAGATGAGCGGCGTCAGCGTCGAGTCTTTCGTGTGCGTTGCGGTTATGGTCATCGTCATCGTCGCCACCGCTGAGGTCTCTTTGTCGGTGCGCGCCTTCGGCGCGGCGATGGTCGCAGCCAGGGGTGCGCCCCGGACCGCTTCCTCGTCCGCCCGCTGCGACGGATTTCGCAGCTGGTCTCTGTCGGCTGTCGCGCGCAACGGCTCGAAGCTCAGCGATAGTTGTTCGTTCGGCGAGGCTCTCCCTCCCCGCGCTCGCGCGCGGTTGAGCCCAGGTTTCCCAGGGTTTGCGGTGATGCCTCGCTCCGACTTCTGGCGGGTTGTGGGCGTGTGGTTCTTTGATTCCGTGTGCCTTCCGAGCCGAGGCTCGGAGCCCGCCAGATCTCCTCAGGTAAGCGCGAACAACGTGGAACCCGCCTCGACCCCATATCGCGCCGCCGACGGAGACGAATATTGGGTTTCGCGGCTGAGGGCCCGCTCACCCCAAACGCGGACGCGACCTCACGGGTCTTCGCGTGAGCTTTCAGCGTGTTCCCACCTATGGCTTCCACCGGACGCCTCCTCGCGGACAGCCGGCCGCAGCGCCAGGGGGGCACGCTCGGTCCGGCCAGCGCTCGTTGATGCGAGCCGACGCCCTTGCCTCTTCGGTGAAGGGTTCCCTTCGTCAACGGGTCCCTGGTCTGGATTGGATACCTCCTGTTGTTCGAGCATGCTGAGCGCACCCTCCCCTTCTTCGGAACGGCCGAAGAAGGGGAGGAGGTCCACCTGGCGGAGCGCGCTCCAGCGGGAGGTGGAGGGGAAGATGGACGCGTGGCGTGCCGAAGGCCGGCGGAGCGACCGCCGCGGAGCGCATGGCGTCGCTGTGCCATCGGCGCAGCCGGTGGCATTGCGACGCCGTGTCGGGGGGGGCGGGCGGGCGGCCGGGGGGGGCCCCCCCCCCCCGGGCGGGGCGCCACGCCCGGGGGAGCGAAAGCGCAGCGCGAGGGAGGAGAGGGCGCCAAGGACCACGGGAGACGGGGAGGACGGGCCGCCCGGGGGGGGGGCCGC
>DHLW01000174.1:7604-13771 GCA_002405485.1 Phycisphaerales bacterium UBA4658 | reverse complement strand
GGGGGTGAGGGTGGGGGGGGGGGGTGGGGGTGGGTCGATCGTTTGGCCGCGGGCGCCGGCTTTGGCGACCTTGCAGTCTGTTTATCGAGGTGCGCCGCCTGTCAAGTTCGTGAAAAACCCTGCCAAAGTCCCTTGACTACGGGAGAGGGCACGATAGATCACAAGCTGCGGGTTTTCTGCGTAGCCACCAGCACGCAAATTGATAGCCGGTATCGCCGCCGCAAGGTGGCAGAGGAGAGAGAGGCGTGAAGAGTCTGATTGCTATCGGCGCGTTGGCACTCGCTGCCTGCGCGGGTTCGGCGTCTGCCACCGTTCTGAACGGCACGATGGGCTTTGTTCCCTTCGGCACGCCGGGCACCTTCGTTGGCAGCTCGCTGGCGCAAGCCACCTCCTTCAACTGGGGCGGCCCGCACTTGATCAACAATCCGGGCCTGGCGACCTTCAACGGCCTTCCCAACGTTTTCAGCGGGGCGGCGGCGGTCGCTGTGACGGCGAACACGTCGATCACACTGCCCGGCGGCGTCGTGGCGTTCGCACCCCCGGTCACTCTCAACAACTCGTACCCCTCGCTGTTCACCGTCGCCTTCGGCGGCGCGAACATCCAGTTCTCCTCCACGTCGCAGATCTTCGCGTCCAGCGGCCCCAACAACCTGAACATCAGGTTCGAGGGAACGGCCGTTGATCTCAACAACGTCTTCTCGGGCATCGCCAACGCCGCGATGACCATGAACTTCACGATCCTGAGTGGCAACCAGGTCAACTACTCCACGAGCTTCGCGACCAGCGGCCTCGTTCCGACTCCCGGCGTTGCCACGATTCTCGGCCTCGGCGGCCTGCTCGCCGCGCGTCGCCGCCGCTGAGGTGGTTCAACCCTGAGCATACAACCTGAGTGCAAAGCCTCACGGCCCGGGCGCACGCTCGGGCCGTGGTCATTCATGGGGTCTTCCGTCGCCGCGACGGCGAACGCGGCCCCGCCACATCAAAGAACTCCGGGTCGGTATAGACGTCGGCCGTCAGGCTCGGGTCGCTGTGTGGCATCGCGGCCACTTCGGTCCGCAGTGGAGTGCGTGTCTCTCCCCAGACCTTCGACAGATGCGTGCCGAAGGTGTGTCGCGGTGCGTGGATGTGCAAGCTGCTACCGCGATCGTTGTGACGCTCAGGGGATTGCGATCGGAGTGAAGACATCGGCCAGTCAAGATGTGGCAGGAGCGACAGATCGCAAGCAAGCCGGGTGACCCGGCCCGACTTGTCGGTGGTGACAGGACGCGTGGCGAACTTGGTGGGCAGGCGGGCGTCTTCGGCGTGCCGAGCGGAGTGCACGTGATGCCCATGGACACCTCCTACGCAGGATCCCGAAGCGGCACTCGTGACCGAGCGGACAGGAGGGCAAGGAAGCTGGTTTTGCGGCGGTTGGGCAGGAGTGAGAGTGGGGGGCTTGGGGAAACGAGCTGACGACCTGTCGTGTCCAAGATCGCCCAGCTTCACCGTGAGCACTCGACCAGCGGATCCATCAGATGGAGTTTGACAAATGGAAGGGGGGCAGTACATTCTCTTCGGCGGAGTTTCACCCCGCTCGGCAGTTGCCCCGCGAGCTGCTGCAACTGTTGTTGCCTCCAGGCGACGAAGGAGAGAGAGCATGAAGAATGCGATGACTATCGGCAGTGTCGCGCTCGCGGCCTGTGCGGGGTCGGCCTTTGGGCAGGGGTTGCCGCTGCCGGTAGAGTTCCGCACGCCGAGCGTGCTGGAAATCGGCCCGGCCCCGTTGCCCAGCGCCGTGGAGGTCAACCTTGCCTGGCCCACAGACGGGGTCGGCGCTCCCATCACGGAGAATGTGACGCTGACGCTGCAAGCGTCCTCGCAAACAGGGGCCATCGTGCCCTCGCCATCTGGTATGGCGATTACGACCAAGGGGTATGGCGGGCCCATCAATCGGATCATGCCGATGGGGGGCGTTCCCGGTTCGCCCGTGCGCGGCGTGACGTTCGATGGGCTTGTGATCGCGCTGAGCGGCCCCAGCGTCCACGTCAGCCAGCACGAGTTTGCGTTGTGGACTGATCTGAACAACGACGGCACTCAGGAACTGAGCTCCCAACGCCTTCTGGTCGAACTCGAGATCAGCGCGCTCCAAGGGGTTCAGTTCGCCGCCGCGCCTCAGTTCGTGCAGCTCGCAGACGGAAGCCTTGAGATCATCGCTGCGTTGATGACGCCCATGGGCGTGGTCGTCGATTCGAATCAGGATCTGACGAGCTACCGCTTCAGCGCCCAGGTGGTCCCGGCGCCAGGTGCGGTGGCGGTCATCGGCCTTGGCGGCCTGCTCGCAGCGGGTGGGCGTCGTCGCCGCTGAGTGTACTTGCGAGGACCGGACATCACGAGTGAATCCTGTCGCGGCCCGGGCACACGCTCGGGCCGCGGTCGTTCGATGGGTCCCAGGATCTCAGCGAGTGCAGCTAGAGCGTGCGGTGAGGCCAAACTCGTGTGCCCGGACAACACGATGGAGCGTGCGGCGGCCATCATCGCGGACTGTGTGCTGCATGAACGATCACCAGGTCGGTCTCTGGGCGATGAGTGTCATCGCTGCACCCAGAGGTGCGACGGTCGAGTGTGTTGAGCCGGGCACGGTTGTGGACTTGGCGGAGCGCTCGCTCCGAAGTCAGCACCCGCACGCCGCAAATGCGATCAGTCCCCGTCGCAGGTCCGAGGGCCTTTTCGCCGCGTCGTTCCGGGCGGCCGTGGAACTGTCCGTTCCGCGATCGGATGCCGGGCCTCTGTGCCGTCAAGGCACGCCCTTGCGCATGGCACACCACCCGGCGACGTCGAGACTCTTGGCCGGATTCCGCACCAAAGAAGCGAAGGTCTGAACGATGTCCATTGCGGTTGATTCGTTCCTGGGCTCCGCTGGTGGTCAGCTTCGGTGTGTGCACAAGGGGCCGCGAGTCGAGGTGTCGGATCCGGAGGGGCCGACATGACCTGGTGGTGACCGCGCTGGGTGATCGACGCTTGCGGCCGATCACGCATGTCTTCTTGCCAGAGGTTCATCCCGGCTCGGCGATTCCTCATGCGCCGGCTGCCGCATCGTCCGCGGCGTCAAGGGCTGCAGATCGGGTTCATGGGGTTGCCGAGAACCAAGCATTCAGGAATGTGAAGATGTCTTTGATGTGGAGATCGCCGCTCTGATTGAAGTCGGCAGCGACGTTGCCGGAGAACCAGGTATTCAGGAACCAGACGGTATCGGCGAAGTCCACCGCGCCGGATTCTTGTGTGTCCGCACGTGACGTGATCAACAGCCGCACACCTGTCGGATCGGAGATGAGCACGGCCTTCAACCCGCTTGAGATGCCGGGAATCAGGGGTGTGGAGAACCGGCCGACCACCGCAGCGGCCGAGAGGATCGGCGGATTGTCACCTCGCACCGGCTGGTACCCGTCGACGCCCACGAACTGCAGAGCTCCCGCGATAGACGCGGAACCTGCGATCACCACTCGGCCAGGGGTCGCGGACCCGGAAACATCCACGCGGATGCTGAAGAGTCCCGCCTGAGAGAACGCGCCGCCGACTTCGAGTCGGCTGTGTGCCGAGAGCGCCAACCGGCCGCCACGGACCATCGACGATGACACGGCGAGGTTGCTGCGGAGTCGCAGTTCGCCCTCAACATCGAGGGACATCACTGTGCCCGATGTGGAATCGGTGACCACCAGCCAGAGCCCCGTGCGCCGTTGAAGCAAGATGGGTGGAAGTGGCTGTGGATCCTCTTCCGTGGAGCGAGACCGCGAGGCTGGTGCACCGTCCTTGCAAACGCCAATAATCGGTCGATGTGCTGGTTCATCACCATCGCGGTTCCCCACAACGCCGTCGCCGCGGTCCGCGATGCGAACGGCGGGCCAGGGATGTCGATCGCTCTGACGCGCAACCCGGCCGCGCTCGCTGCGGCGGGCAACGGCTGGACACCCCTGCTCGTCACAGGGGGAGGCTGCTCGTGCGCGTGGTACCGGCGGCCAGACGCCGCCGGCGTTGATGAACACCTCGCTCGGGCTCGGCAGAAGTACGAGGCCATGAACTGGAGCCCGGCGAAGATCGCGCGAGCCCTGGCATCGATGCAAGCCAAGCCGCGAACGGATGACGGCCTGCATGCCGTCGTCATCGAACTGCTGACCAGTGTGGCAGTACGGCACGGTCGGATCCGCGTCTGGGTGCACGAGTTCTCAGGACGGGTGGAAACCGAGCCATACACGATTGTGCGGGCCGAGTCGTGTTCGACTGCGGACATTCCGTCACGTTCTGTTGCACTTGAGCCGGACGTGCTTGTTGAGTTCGTCGCGTCGCCAAGGTGCTGATGTCATCCCGCCGCCTCGGCGCTCCTCTTGCTCCGCGGTTCGATCGCTCCGTGCCGCGTCGCCCAGCGTGCAAAGAGCTGGGTGGTCATGTCGCTCGCTATTCGGGAGAGTGGAGGGGGACAGGGGGGGGGTAGTGGGGTGGGGTGGAAGCGTGGCGTCAGGGCTGTCGACAGCGACCGGGGCCGATCGCACCGCGATCCCCATCCGGCCGTTGTTCAGCGCGGCATGCAACGCGACGCTGCACGCCAACATGCGAGGTCCCACGCAACCCGCTGTCGTGGAGATGCGCGTCCGTCACGAGGCCCACACTTCACCGCGGCGTCACATCTTCGATGTCTTGTGCCGGGGCCCTGTCCATCGGCATCCGACGGATCTCCTTGACTGCACCGAAGTCGATCTTCTTCAGATCCACCATCCGCACCCGGCGATTGTGGGCCGTGTGGTAGTAGAAGACGAGGTTCTTGGTGTCATGAGCCGTCGTCCAGAGCGTCGCACTCCGCATGCCCTGGGACTTGTCTTCGCCACTTCCTTCAGCCGAGCCCAGCGGCACGTTGAAGTTGTCCAAGATCCGGAAGAGCTCGTACATGGTCTCGCCGCCGGTGCTTGTTGGACGCGCCGTCTGCGAGAAGGCAACCGCTCGCACGAAGCGCGACGGCGGCGTGAAGTCGCCGGGCAGGCCGATCATGCCGCTGCCTCCTCCAAGCGCCCTGAACGTGTCTCGCTCAAGCCGCTTGTCGGGAACGGCCACAGGCGAGAGGTTGACATAGTTGCGCAGATTGATCATGTGCCAGTCGTAGCCCGGCGCATTGGTGATCACGCCCAGCGGCGCCTCGTACACCACCGTCTTGCCCTTGGTGAACTCGATCACGATTGCCTTGCCCGAGGGTTCGGTGACGAGCAGGTGCACCGGCGGAGCCATGCCGATGGCCTCCTCGACCACGGGCGCAACCAGCACGTTGTCCATCGCGTCACGCACCTCCTCAACGGTCGAACACGTCGTCAGCAGGTACGTGCCCAGATCCGTGGGCCCCAGCGTCTTGGCAGCGTGCTTTGGGTCATACGCGGGATACTCGGCAAACCCCGGGTGATAGAAGAGCCCGACCGTCAGCCCCTTCTCGTTCATCCCGTCCAAGACGACGTCCTTGCCCACTCCGTCCAGCGCAACCACCCCGTGCTTCGAAATCCACTTCATGCCCGGCTGCTTGTCGGGAGTCGCGCCGGTGAACTCCAGCCCGCGCGGCATGATCGACACTCGAGAGTGCAGATCGAACGCGCCCCACTCCATCGTCCGCCCGTACACCACCGCGCCGTCCTTGGCCCGCAGCGTGATTCCCGTGCACGCGTCGGCACTCGGAAGTGCGCTGAACACCACAGCCATCAGGGAGGCGGTCGTCAAGGTGAGTGTGCGCATGCGGCTCTTCATGATGCAGATCCCTTTCTGAGTCGGCGTGCCGGGACGACGGGTCGCTCGGGCGAACAGGAACCGTTCCGGGCCCCGCGACCAGAGAGTATAAAGAAACTGCTCACACTCCGCGATTCGCCATGCACGCGATCACATGGCGTACTCGTCCATCGAACCAAAGCGGTTGATCTCCGTCATCGCCCTCTGGCCTGCGAACGACAGTGTCGCGACGACACTCTCCGCATGGCTCACCCCGCGAAAAGCGTGCCCATGGAGATGGCGAGGTTCCGCGCTTGTCACGAACGAGGCGCCTCGCGTCCACGCCACGGTGAGAGCGCTTGAGTGCACCCACCCACCCACCCCCCAAACCCCCCCCCCCGCGTACCCCCCCAAACAGAGAAGGAGAATTGGGGAGGGGGGGGGGGAGGGGGTGG
>DHLW01000174.1:7284-7435 GCA_002405485.1 Phycisphaerales bacterium UBA4658 | reverse complement strand
GGGGGGGTGGGGGGAGTGGGGGGGGAGGCACGCGGGCGGCTGAAGGTCTACTTAGCGCATGTCGCCGGGCGTCGGCAGGACCTGTGCCATGCTCGCGACGGCCCAGCGGTTGGCGGACCAGGGCGTGGACGTCGCCGTCGGCGTGGTCGAG
>DHLW01000174.1:0-7105 GCA_002405485.1 Phycisphaerales bacterium UBA4658 | reverse complement strand
CGAGCATCGCGGGGCACGCACTGGAAGTGGCAGCGGGACAGCCGCTGGAGGAGTGACAGCGCTGCACGAGTTCGACGTGGACGCCGCAGTCCGGCGTCGGCTCCAGACTTGCCGAAGCCAGCACATGAATTGTCCTGAACCGGCCCGCCGTCAACGAATCAGTCACGTCCCCGAATGGTTGTCCGTTCCGACGCAGTCGTCCGCCTGAAACACCTTCTGTATGCCCGCGCGGCGATTCTCCCACGCGCCTTCCTTGCCCCTCCGCCGCTCAGGTCCTGCATCCGTGTGAGGTCTCTGCACCGGCAGCGGAGCGGCGGGTTTTGTGCGTTGTGCGTCTGGACGATGCGTCCACGAGCCACGATGCAGTGCCGCATCCATCCGAAGCAGTCGCGACGCCCTAGCGCAGGTCGGCGGCAGGGGTGTCGAAGACGACCTGGATCGAAATGCACACGAACCGGTCGACCGCGTACCGATGGGCGCCGTTGCCGCATCTTGACGCAAGGCCCCTCAGCGAGCCGCTGCCACTGCCTGTTTGGGCCCGTGGTGCGGGCCGTGGAGTCTTGCCGCCACCACCATCCGAACCCATCGAGACTTGCCGACCCACTGGCGCTGGCGAGTGCGATCTCGGGAGTTCCCCAGATGTGCGTCGCTCGCCCGTGTCCTGCCGTTCGATCGCGGCTGAGGTCGGTCCCCATCCGCTTGGCTGCGTGATCAGTGCTCTGATTTGGGAACCTCGCAGGCGATTCGGGCCTCCAAACGAGTGTCCGTGAACACCCTCGGAGGTCCTGTCCATGCTGCAGTCCACTTCGCCGGGTCCCTCTGTGCAGCCACGCAGCTCGGGCTCGGTTCAGAAACCGTCCGACAACATCCCAAAGCTCCCGAGCGAATCCGGATCGCTGCCGCAGATCGAGCCGGGCATGGCACGCGACTGGGTCATGGCCGGCTCAGCAGTGATCGTGGACGTTCGCGAGATCGATGAACATGCGCGTGAGCACATCGACGGAGCCGTGCACATGCCTCTCTCCACCTTCCAGCCCGGTCGCCTCGCCCGCTCTGTCGATTCCGGCAAAGTCCTCATCCTGCACTGTCGCGGCGGCAGTCGCTCCGCCGATGCCTGCACCCGCGTGCTCGCCGAGCCGGAACTCTCCGGACTGCGTGTCTTCAGCATGGCCGGTGGGCTCGAGGCATGGAAGCGTGCCGGCCTGCCTGTCCGAATCGACGCCCGCGTCTCCCGGCTCAGCGTCATGCGCCAAGTGCAACTGGTCGTGGGCGCTGCGGTGCTCCTCGGCGCCGCGCTGACCCACTTCGTTCATCCGGCCTTCATCATCATGCCCGCGTTCTTCGGTGCCGGACTCACCTTCGCCGGGGCGACCGGCACCTGTGCCCTGGCAACAATCCTCGGACTGCTCCCGTGGAATCGCGTCCCCACCGCGTCCGCGTGCACGCTCGGCTGCCGTTCCTGATTCACACCTGCAACCGCGAGAACACCGATGAACTTCGATGCAACCGACTTTTACGCAACCTGGCCCGCCCGCATGAACGCCATGAAATCCAGGCCGGGAGGCGGCGATATCGGCAAGGCCTTCGGACCCTTCTTCCAGGGTCTCATGAAGGACGCCACCGCCGAGGGCGGGCTCTCCGTCAAGCACAAGGAACTCATCGCTCTGGCGATCGGTGTCGCCGCACGCTGCGATGCGTGCATCTACTCCCATGTCGAGAAGTGCCTCAAGGCCGGCGCGACCGCACGCGAGGTCATGGATGCCACCGGCGTCGCAGTGATGATGGGTGGCGGACCGACCTATACCTACGCGACCGTCGTCTCCGCCGCTCTCGAGCACTTCGAGAAGCACCCCGTCGCCGCATCGCACGGCTGACCACGCACCGGATCCCGCGTTCATTCAGCACGCGTCGAGCGTGGTCTGCGACCGCGACGCGGACCCCCCGCCGACGTGCGCTCGACCGCGTCACGGTCCGCGATGGTCCGCATGATTCGACGGCGAAGCGCCCGCGGCATCGTGCCGTCGTCGAGTTGCGAGCACGCATCCTGCACGATGTCCAACTCGCGGAACACCGCGCTGCACCGCGCGCACACCTCCGCCTGGGGCACGACTTGCCCCGCAGCCCGACCGCCGCGATCCATCGCCTCCAGCTTCGCCTTCAGCAGGTCCAGGCACACCTGACGCTCAAACACCGGCGCGGGCGCGTTCACCGCCGCCGCCCGCATCATCATGGCCTTCCGCAACGCCAGACGCCCGCGATGCAGCCGCGTCTTGATGGTGTTCTTGGGCAGCCCCAGCACCTCAGCCGCATCTTCCACGCTCATTCCAAGAACTTCTTTCAGCACCACCGGAAGCCGCAGGTACTGCGGCAGCTTCGCGATCTCCGCCTGCACGCGATCTCTCGCTTCCTCCCGCTCGGCGATCGTCCCCGCATCCGCAGGATCGGCGGCAATCGCCATGACCGTCGTCTCCGACCAGGGCATGAGCCGGGCGAGCGACGCCACGCGCCGCTCGGTCCGTCGCGATCGCCGCAGCTTGCCGCGAAACACACGCACCGCGATCGCGTACAACCACGTTCCAGCAGCCGACTCACCCCGAAACGTGTGCCACTTCCGGAGAACCTCCACAAACACGTCCTGCACCAGATCGTCCGCGTCCGCCGAGTTGCCGCACAGCCGCAGGGCCAGGGCTCGAACCTTCGAACCGTGACTCTCAAGCAGCTCTGTCGCCGCCTCAACCGGACTCGTCCCGTGCCGCGGCCCGCGCAGGTTGACGTCATCGACGGTGCCCCGCGACGGCCCTGTGCCTCCCGCCTTGCTGGGTCGTGTGATCACGCGCCCAGCATAGCCCGTGCGTCGCACTCGGCGACCGCCCCGCGATCGTCACGGCTTGGAGCCGCCGCTCTCGGGCTTGGCTTCGCTCTTGGCATGTTCGATCGACGCAGAGTTGATGCAGTACCGCATCCCTGTCGCCGTGGGTCCGTCGTCGAAGAGGTGACCAAGATGGCCCCCGCACCGGGCGCAGCAGACCTCCGTCCTGACCATCCCGTGGCTGAGGTCCAGGTGCTCGGTGATCTTCCCCTCGGCAAGGGCCTTGTCAAAGCTCGGCCAGCCGCACCCGGAGTCGAACTTCGCGTCCGAAGAGAACAGCTCCAGCCCGCACCCGGCGCACCGGTACATGCCAGGTTCTTTCGTGTTCCAGTACTTGCCGGTGAACGCCCGCTCCGTGCCCTTTTGTCGAAGGATTCGGAACTGCTCCGGCGTGAGGATCTTCTTCCACTCCTCTTCGCTCTTCACGATGATGTCCTTCTGTTCAGGTGCGTCTGACGCGGCCCCCGGCGTTTCCGATGAGACCTTCGACCCCTTCTCCGCCGACGACGGCGGCGACTCAGCGGGCTTGGCGACCGCGGTGGATCCCGGCCCCGGCTTCGGGCCGCCATCCTCGGACGAGCAGCCCAGGACGCCCATAGCCGCCACCAGCATGAGTCCAAAGAACGATTGGCTCCGATCGATCACGCGGTTGCTCCTTCAGTCCCAGCCCATCGGCCGTCAGGGCCGATCGTCATGGACTCGACCCTCAGTACCCATTGTTGGATGCCAGTGTGGGCCCGGAGGCCTCGACGCGCACACTCTGGCCAGCTTCCTGGCCCGCGGCGCGCTGCTCTGGCCCGATGTGTGCACATCTGGCCGATACCGACCGATGCGGCGCGAAAAAAACCCCCGGCCCGACGTACGTGATTTGCCGAGCCGGAGGTTTCCAGATGGTCATGAGTCTTTGTCGTGATCGCACCGGTCCATGCCGACCGTATCGATCATCCTTTTCGATACGCATCACTTCGGTAAAAGATGCCCATCCGAATGAGAAACTCACACGCTTGCTGCACTTCCCACTTCTGAAAACCGCGAAGCTGCGCAGGAGGCTGAGGGCTATCGAGCAGATCCGCTGGATATGGGGATGGGCCGCCCTGTGTCGACGAGAACTCCATCGCCGTGCTCACGCACGCCTCCACGGCCTCGAAAAGCCGATCAGAGTCCAGTTGCTGCTGCGGAGATCCCATCGCATCACCTCGGTGTCCGACCGTTGCATCGCTCGGACCCGGGGTGTTCGATGAACCCGCGCTCGCAGATGTAATGCCGACTCGCGGCCTCGGAATTCAGGGCTTTGCCGCCGGCTTGGTCGCTGCGGGCTCCTCCGCCTCGTCCTCCGGCGGCAGGTGGCAACTGTCCATTCCCCGCTTGAACAGGTACTGCTGGTGATACTCCTCGGCTCGGTAAAACTCCGCCGCCCGCTCGATCTGGGTGACGATCGGCCGCTTGTACTTCCCCGACTTCTCCAGTCGATCCCGGATCTCTCGAGCCGTTTTCTCCTGCTCGGGCGAGTAGAAGAAGATCGCCGAGCGATACTGCGAGCCGTAGTCCGGACCCTGCCGGTTCAACTGCGTCGGATCGTGCAGCTTGAAGAACGTCTCCACAAGATGCGCATACGTCACCTTCGCGGGATCAAAGTCCACCTTGACGACCTCGGCGTGCCCCGTTGTGTCCGTGCAAACGTCCTTGTACGTCGGGTTCTTGGTCTTGCCGCCCGAATACCCGACCGCCGCATCCACAACCCCGGGAACCTTGCGAAACCGCGCCTCGACTCCCCAGAAGCACCCTGCTCCGAACATCGCCGATTCGGTCTTCGCGATCGGCTTCTGCGGCACAGTGGACGCGGGTTCGGTCGTCGTGGGCTTCATGTCCTTCGCTTCTCCCGGGGGTGTCTTGGAGTCGGTCGTGGAAACAGGAGCAGGGGCGGCGGCCGGTGGCGTTGCCGGTTTGTCATCCAGCCCCACAGCCACAATCCCGACCGATTGCTCCGGTGAGTCGCCGCATGCGGCAGACCCGCCAAAGACCGCCGAGATCGCCTTGCTGACCCCGCAGGATGAACACGGAACAGCCGCTCGAAAGGCGACAAACCCGCCCAGAATCGCCACTCCGCCGATCATCCCCAACACGGTCGATGAGATCTTCATGCTTCGGCTCCTATCGGCGTACGCTGTTGGCCGTCTTCCGGATCGCTCGTGCCCGCTCAAACGAGGCCTCGAGTTCCAATCAGCGCCTCTGGCTTGGAACGCGAGGTCTTTCCTCTGTCAGATCGATCGTCCCACCCAGTTGCGGGATGGGTCAGCCGCGGCAACCACGATCACCCAAACCGCCACCACCGCAGATCCGGCGGGTGACCATCAGGGTATCACCACAACTCCCATGAACACGCCAGCTCCGCACACACATCCCTTGGATGCCATGAGCCACCCGAGTGTGACGCACCATGCCAGATTCGACCTGCGTTCGGCCCTGGATGCCCATCCAAACGCCCTGGAGCTCTTTGAACAGCACGTCAATCCGGCCTTTGCGGCGGTTTTGCGGACCATCGGCTTCGATGCCCGGTACGTCCGAGGCCAGGGGGCGTATCTCTTCGATGATCGCGGAAATCGATACATCGACCTGCTGGGCGGATACGCCGTGTTCGCCGCCGGACGCAACCACCCGGTCATCCGAGACGCGCTGAAGCAGGCGATGGAGCTCGATCTGCCGAATCTGCCGGGTGTGGGCACCTGGCGTCTGCCCGGCGTGCTCGCGCAGGAGCTCATTCGCCGCGCTCCTCGCGACCAACGCGATGGCACGGGTCTGGACACCGTCTTCTTTGCTTCCGGCGGAGCCGAAGCCGTGGACGTCGCCCTCAAGCACGCCCGCGCCGCCACCGGCCGAGATCGTTTCGTGTATTGCCATCGGTCGTACCACGGGCTCACGCTCGGCGCACTCTCGGTCACTGGCAATCACGAGTTCCGCGAGGGCTTCGGCACGCTCGGCCCGAGCACCGAGATCCCGTTCAACGACCCCGCCGCTCTGGAGCGCGAGCTCGCACGCGGCGATGTCGCCGCCTTCATCGTGGAGCCCATCCAGGGCAAGGGCGTCAACCTCCCGGGCGAGGACTTCCTCAGGGTTGCAAGCGACCTCTGCCGCAAGCACGGCGCGCTCATGATCCTCGACGAGATTCAGACCGGCATCGGGCGAACCGGCGCGATGTTCGCCGGGCAGCACTGGGGGATGGGAGATGCCGGTCCCCGCGGCTGGTGCCCGGACATCATGGTGATCGCCAAGGCGCTCTCCGGCGGATATGTCCCGGTCTCTGCGGTGCTCGTCAAGCGTGCCGTCCACCAGAAGGTCTTCACGAGCATGAGCCAGTGCTCGCGCATCCAGACGACCTTCGGCATGAACGACCTCGCCATGGCGGCCGGACTCGCCACCCTGCACGTTCTTGAGCACGAGCGGCTCGTGCAGAATGCCGCGGAAGTGGGGGACTATCTGCGCGACGGGCTCGCGCGGACGCTCAGCAAGTACGAGCTGGTCAAGGACGTTCGCGGCAAGGGCCTCATGATCGCCGTGGAGTTCCACAAGCCCAGGAGCTTCCTGCTCGCCCGCGCCTGGGACATGCTCCACGCGCTGGACCCGAACCTCTTCTGCCAGGCCATCATCCTCCCGCTGATGTCCGACCATCGCATCCTCGCCCAGGTTGCCGGGCACCGCTTGGATGTCATCAAGTTCATCCCGCCGCTGGTGCTCACCAAGGCCGACGCCGACGAGGTCATTCGCGCCATGGACACCTGTGTGGGTGCGTGCAGTTCTCCCACCGGGCCGGTCTGGGAAGTCAGCAAGAAGCTCTCGTCCGCCGCCCTGAAGCGGTTCGGCAAGCCGTCATCTGCCGGTCAGCCGGTTTCCGCACAATCCTGACGCGGCATCGCGCTGGGCTCCTCATGCTGCCCCTGCCGCCGTCCGATCTGTGCTGGACCTGCCCCGATCACGACACCGGCCTCGCCCATGTCCACTCTCTACGCCTCCAAACCGCTCCGACCAGACCGCCACGGCGTCAGTTGAAGCTCAAGCCATGATCGACCCCGGGCTTGATGCGGTGTCAGGGTGACCGCAGAAGAACGGGCGGGTGTGGGAGCAACGTGGTGGATGGTGTTGGGTGAAGCGGAGTGGGGGGTGGAGGATGGGGGTGGGGGGCGGGGGGGTGGGGGGGGGGGCGGGGCGGGGGGGGGGGGGGTGGGCGGGGGGGGGCGGGGG
>DHLW01000183.1:43132-43463 GCA_002405485.1 Phycisphaerales bacterium UBA4658 | reverse complement strand
CTGCGAGGCGACATCGGTGCCCTTGGGCGAGGGGTTCATGGCCCGCCAGGGCTTGGCGGCGGAGAAGCCCGTGGGGTCGGCCGTCCAGGGCAGGGGTGTGCGGATGTTCTCGTCGGGCGTGTCGCCGGGGAGTCCGACCTCTTCGCCGTAGTAGAGGAACGGCACGCCCGGACCGGTGAGCAGCATGGTCGCGGCGGTGCGGAGCTTGCCGGGATGGCTCTTGAGCTGGGTCGCGACGCGCGGCTGGTCGTGGTTGGTGAGGAACCGGCCGTACTGATTCGGCGGGAAGAACTTCAGCACCTTGTCCTGGGCCGAGCGGACCGGGGCGGCG
>DHLW01000183.1:39715-42977 GCA_002405485.1 Phycisphaerales bacterium UBA4658 | reverse complement strand
ACTCCATCATTGCGCCGGCGAGATCGAACTCGAAGGTGAAGTCCATCTGCCGTTCGCCGTCGACGCTGCCGACGTAGCGAGAGGCGATCTCGGTGCCGGCCCAGACCTCGCCGACGGCGACGGCCTGGGGGTTGACCTCTTTGTACGCGCGATAGAAGCCCTGCAACCAGGTGTGGGTCTGGGTGGTGTTGTCCTGGTGCTGACCGTCTTCGATGAGATGTCGGATGGCGTCGAGGCGGAAGCCGTCGGTTGCGGGCGCGTTGTCCTGGGACGAGAGCCAGAAGCGCATGACGTCGAGCATCTCGCGAGTGACCTGGGGATTCTGGAAGTTCAGGTCGGGCATGCGTCGGCTGAACAGGCCGTAGTAGTACGGGTTGGCGTCATTGCTTTGGGTCTGCTGGCGGAGGGGATGCCAGACCTGCTGATTCCAGGGGCCGCGATATGCGGGGTTCGTGGGCGACCAGATGAACCAGTCGCGTTGCGGGCTTGCGGGGTCCTTGGCGGCCTCGATGAACCAGGTGTGCTGGTCGGAGCAGTGGTTGAGGACGAGATCGAGGATGACCTTGATGCCGCGGGCGTGACATGCTCGGAGCAGTTCGCGGTAGTCGTCGAGCGTGCCGTACTGCGGGTTGATCCCGCGATAGTCGGTGATGTCGTAGCCGTGGTAGGTGGGCGAGGGGTGCATGGGCATGAGCCAGATGCCCCCGATGCCGAGGTCGGTGGTGGTCTTGGGGGCGTTGTCGTTGAGGAAGTCGAGTGTGGAGATCAGCCCGCGGATGTCGCCGACGCCGTCGTTGGCGAGCGGGCCGGACTCTGAGTCCTTGAAAGAGCGGACGAAGATCTCGTAGAACACGACGTCGTTCCACCAGCCTTGGCGGGCCGGACCGAGGATCTCGCCGCGGTCGTTGCGCTCGCGTGTCGGGATGAAGGCGGGTCGCTCGCCGGAAGCGGTAGGGGATGTGGTGGCCTGGGCGAGGGTGGTGCTCGGAGCTGCCAGGGCAGTGAGGGTGAGCATGCCGAGAACGCAGCGTTCAAGCGCGACACCGTTTCGGGATCGATACGACATCACAATCTCCGGGGAATGCAGGAAGGTAGGTGCGGATGGTTGTCAGCAAAAAGAAAAAGGCCCCGAACGCGGTGATGCGGTTCGGGGCCTCAAGCCGGTCACGTCGTCGTGGTTCACACATCGTCGCGACCGGAGCGACGAGCAATGCGTGCAGTTGATACCCGTGCTGCGTGTCGAGGTTGCGGCGCGGGTCGCGAACTTGGGTGCTCTTTTCACGCACCGAGGCCAGAGATCAGGAGCTGTCAGTATCCCTGGAACCAGGCATTCAGGAAGACCACAAGGTCGGCCGACTGGGGGGCGGTTCCGGGGCCGTCCATGTCGGCCTTGGGCGAACCGGCCATGAAGTCGTTGATGTAGTCCAGCAGATCCACGACGTTGACGGCGTTGTTGTTGTCGTAGTCGGCGGGGCAGAGGTCGATGACGTGCGGCTCGATGCCCAGGCCGCTGGTCGCCGAGGACCAGAAGATGACGCGATGCCCGATGGATCCGACGGGGCTGGAGGACTGCACAGGGGTGGATGTCAGTAGTCGAGGTGTCTGGAACTTCTTCGAGCCCATGAGCTGGGACTGGTTGTTGATTCTGGTCACAAACGCGGTGAGGTCACCAAAGCTCGCGGCGGCAAAGGCCGAGGGGAAGCTCGACGCCACGCCGGGGGCGGCATCAAGCCGGGTCATGAGCCCGGAGGCCAAGTCGATCGCGGCGGGCTCGATGCCGGACGCGTCGGTTGATGCGCTGAACCAGAAGGTGCCCCCGTTGAGTTGCCTGCTCAGGCCGGACTGGTCGGCGGCGACCGAGGACATCACTCTGGAAAGGGCGAATGTGCCATGGGGCGTGCCGTCGGTGAACCAGAGATTCGGGGTGTCGGTGTAGGACCGTGCGGAGTCGGCGAAGATGGTGATGCCGTTGGAGGCGGCAATCTGGTGGAAGCGGACCGAGGAGTGCAGATCGAGGAGCAGGCCGCTCTGGGACTCATCGCTGGTGAAGCGCCAAAGCTGGCTGCGAGAGACGCCGTTGAAAGTCAGAAACTGCTCGAGATAGACGCCCGTGCCGTCGCGTGTGAGCCAGATGATGGGGTTTGAGACGGTGCCGGGTGGAAGGGAGACATTCGTGTTCAGGCCGCGTCCGGGGTCGTGCGAGAGCACCGTGCGTTGTGGACCGAACGGGAGGAAGAAGACCGCGTCGTCGGATGTCGCCAGCGGGGCCACGCCACCACCCCAGGTTGGTGCGGCTGAGTCGGACCAGATCTGCCGAACGCCGGCGGCGGAGCCGTCGGTTGCATAGATGCGATGACGCCCGCTTTCAATCACCAGGAAATATGCGTGAGTACGTGTGACGGCGAGATCACGCACCTGGGCGCCGACCATGTTCGTGATGGCGCGGGTGCCCTGCGGGGTGCCGTCGGTGGTCCAGATCTGGGGTCCGGTGCTCTTTGGGGCGACAAACAGCGCGTTGCCGTTCAGGGTCGGAATGTTCCTGTCGCTCCATACGTACATCGAGCGGGGAACGACGGCTCCTTGAGCGAGCAGGACACCCGTGGGGTGAGCGGGGGAGAGGGCGTACAGCCCGATCGGCTGTCCACTCGGGGCTGCGAGGAAGACGATGGGGCTGGAAGGCTGGTCCGAGAGCGGCACGATCGAGGACTGCACGTTGCGGAAGACGCGCGTCGTGCCGCCCGGGCGTCCGTCGGTCTTGAACAGGTCGTTGGTTTCTGATGAAGTTCCCGCGCGGAAGAACAGGGTGTTCTGCGCGTGAACGAATGCGGGCGGGCGAGGCGCACCCTGGGTCGTCCCGGCGAAGCTGGCGCCCCAGCCGCTGCCGGAACCGAGAACGGTGTCGGCGAGGAGTCTGGCGGGCGGGGTGGCCTGAGCGTTCGCCATGCCGCAGGCGACTGTGAGCGAACCGACGAAGCCGCCGATGCCGAAGGCGCACGCGACGCGGGACCGGGCCATAGCAGACTCCCGAGCTGCGGGCGGCGGCCGTGGCTCGCCCAAGGACACTCTTTTCGCCAGCAACCACAGTGCACGATCGAAGGGCACCGAGAATCGGTCCCATCACCCCGCTCACCGGAGCGTGCCGAAAGCCCAACGACGGGGTCGGACGCGGCACACCATCTTTTGGGAGTATGCCCGAGTACGTCGGTGAACACAAGGGGCAGGCGGTTTTCCACCGATTGTCCGATTCGTCGCCGGAATGGGG
>DHLW01000183.1:37356-39560 GCA_002405485.1 Phycisphaerales bacterium UBA4658 | reverse complement strand
CCGATTCGTCGCCGGAATGGGGTGGGTGGGCGTCTGGGGACGTCGTCGTCGGGAGGGTGAGCGGGGGCTGTACGCTTGACCGGATCGTCGGAGAGAACCGGTTGCGCGGTGCGTGGGGCCTGTGTCGAGTCGGGATTGATGCATCCGTGGCGAATCGGAGGGAGAGGGTGGGAGGTGGGCTTGGAGCAGGCATGGACCAGAGGCAGACCGTTCCGTGTGCGGATGATCCGCTGGCGATTCTGCTGGCGCACAACCGGTGGGCGAATCGCACGATTTTGCAGTGCTGCCGACCGCTCACGCACGAACAGTTTCACAGGCCCTTTCCGATCGGGCCCGGTGAGAAGGGCGGTCTGCACCTGACGCTGACGCACACGATCGGTGCGGCCCGGCGGTGGGCGGATCGGATTCGGGCGGTCTCGCCGCTGCGTGGCCCGCTGGAGCCGATGACGGGGCCGCTGGCCCCGGGCTCGCTCCCGCCGGAGGCGCGGGAGCGGACGGTGAATGAGCTGCTGGAGCTGAACGAGCGGTCGTGTGACGATCTGGAAGACGCGGCGGCGGTGAGCCGCATGCGCGGGCTGCACTCAACGATCGAGTTCGTGTTCCGGCATCCTGACGGGAGCAGCAAGACATACACGTTCACGCGAGCCGCGGCGCTCATGCACGTGCTGACACATGGACATTGGCACCGGGCGCAGTGCCTGAACATGCTCCGGCATCTGGATGTGCCGGGGATCAGCGATGCGCTGCCGGAGCTGGATGTGGTGGATTGGCAGGCGGAGGGAGAGATCGGCCTGAGGTGACGTTCGGGAGACGCGGCGAATCGGGGGTATGGGTCAGGGGTGAGCGTCAGGTTTTGGGTCAGGGTTTAGGTGAGGGCGAGCGTGATCTGGCTGTCCTGAAAGTCGGTTCCAGACCAGGGCGATCGGGACAAACGCGGCGAGGCAGAGCAGCGCGCCGGAGATGAACGGTGCGCCGGCAAAGTGCAGGCCCGCGGGCGGTCTTGGACTGGTGAAGAGCTCGAAGACCTGGCTTGCGATGAACGCGCCGCCGATGGTGGCGAGGCAGTTCAGCGAGGCCAACGCGCCTTGCAGAAGGCCCTGCTGATCCGGGGGCACGGAGCGCGTGGTCATGGATTGCAGGGCGGGGCCGGCGATGCCGCCCAGACTGGCGAGCGTGATGATGATGTAGATCATCCACGACTCGGTGGCGAGGCCGTAGCCGATGAACGCGAGGACGCCGATGCAGAGGCCGACGAGCAGGGAGGCGCGTTCGCCGATGCGAGGGATGATGCGTCGGGCCAGACCGCCCTGAACGATGGCGGAGGTGACGCCGACGATGAAGAGGGACCACCCGACCTGTCTGGGCGACCACTGGAAGCGGTTGCTCATGCTGAGGACCCAGGTGACGTGCAGGCCGAACTGGGCGAGGTTGAGCAGGAATGCGGACCCGGCAAGGAAGCGCACAACGCCCGAGCCGGCGGCATAGAGCCACTTGAGCGCGCCGAGGGGGTTGGCCTTGGCCCAGGAGAAGGGGCGGCGGTGCTCGAGGGGGAGCGATTCTGGGAGCACCAGGCAGCCGTAGAGCCAGTTGATGAGCGTGAGGATGCCGGCGGCGATGAAGGGGTAGTGGAGCGCGCCGGGCCCGATGAAGGGGATGGTGGTCTTGGGATCGCCGAGCACGCCGCCCAGGAGCGGGCCGATCATGAACCCCAGCCCGAAGGCCGCGCCCATGAGTCCGAATGCGCCGGCCCGCTTTTCGGGCGGGGTGACGTCGGCGATGTAGGCATAGCAGGTGGAGATGCTGCCGCCGGAGGCGCCGTTGAGGGCCCGGGTGATGAAGAGGATCCAGAGGTGCGGGAACCAGACGGCGGCGGCGGCGGCGGCGAGATAGTCGAGCCCGGAGCCAAAGAGGGAGATGAGGATGACCGGGCGCCGGCCGAAGCGATCCGAAAGCGAGCCGAGGATGGGGCTGCAGATGAACTGCATGCCGGCGTAGATGGCGGCGAGGGTGGCGACGGCCCAGGCGGCCTGGCCTTCCTGCCCGAACTCGGAGAGCCCGAGGAATCGCTCGACGAGCTTGGGGCTGACGGGAATGAGCAGGCCGAAGCCGAGAACGTCGAGCAGGAGCGTGAAGAAGATGAAGGATGTGGACGCGGATCGCCTGCGCATGAATCGCGAGGATAGGGGCAGAGGATCGGCGTCAGA
>DHLW01000183.1:36994-37139 GCA_002405485.1 Phycisphaerales bacterium UBA4658 | reverse complement strand
AACGGCCCGAGCCGCATGTGGTTGCGGCTCGGGCCTTCCCCTAGGAGGATTCACCCATCGGGCTATCCGAGAGGTGAGAGGTATCTGGTGCGATCATGACCATCGACAACGGTCGGACGTGGCGAGCTGAACTGGGTTACTTCCG
>DHLW01000183.1:36606-36824 GCA_002405485.1 Phycisphaerales bacterium UBA4658 | reverse complement strand
TGCCAGGTCTGGCTGGGACGTCGGAATCCGGTCGAACGATGCGCGGAAAGGCGTCAGCGGTGTTGACGGTGCGCGGGCTGCCGGTGTGCCGAGGGTCGAGGTGCCCGGACGGTTGGCTGCCGCCGTCCGGGACTGGAATGAGCCAGCGTGCACCGGCATGACAAGCGCAGAATCCAAAGGCCTTCACAACTTCGAAAGCGGGCGGGCGTCCCCACGCG
>DHLW01000183.1:36138-36485 GCA_002405485.1 Phycisphaerales bacterium UBA4658 | reverse complement strand
CCCGGCGAACGGTGGCCCCATGGCCGAAGCGGACATACTTCAAAGTTGCGAGCATGGTCGTGCGCTCACTCCGGTCGGACGCCGTTTGCCTTTCGGCGGACGTCCTGAAGCTGATCGGCGGAGAACGTACGCGAAACCGCAGTGGGCAGCAACGTCCCTAAACAGGGACATCCTCAAAGTGGGACAGTCGGAGCGGGGTGTTGGAGGGTGGATCGGCGTTGATCTGGAAGCAGAAGGCGGACCCCGATCTGGCGGGGGTGACGACTTTGAGTTACTCTCAGAGGGAGCCTCGTTGGGAGTTCCGTGCATGCCGGATGGGTTTCGAGGACATGGGTGCGCGCACCGCG
>DHLW01000183.1:35545-35950 GCA_002405485.1 Phycisphaerales bacterium UBA4658 | reverse complement strand
CGGGCTGCTGCTGCCGGCGGTCGGTTCGGCGCGGCGGGCTGCGCAGGGCACGGCGTGTCTGTCGAATCTTCGTCAGATCGGGGTGGGCATGGGGGCGTACTGGGGTGACTTCGGGGAGACGATGCCACAGCGGCTCGGGCCGATGCCGGACGGAACGACCACGGTGGTGCCGCCGCTGTTTGGTGGGAAGGTGTCGCAAGTGCCGGTGTTTGGTCTGGACACGGTGCCGCTTGTGGAGCGGCCGCTGAATCCGTATGTTGCTCCGGAGGTCGAGCGGATCGGGCCTGAGGAGATCGGGGTTGGTGTGGAGCTTGCGGTGTTCCGCTCGCCGTGCGATCGTGGGACACCGACGACGGGGTTTCCGCCGCCGTTCGACACAACGCGCTCGATGTACACGCTGTGGGG
>DHLW01000183.1:35106-35402 GCA_002405485.1 Phycisphaerales bacterium UBA4658 | reverse complement strand
AACAGCTACACGCTGAACGATCACGGGCTGACATCGCTTGGCGACGCGACGCTCATTCCGCTTGGGGGCGGGAAGATCCCGACGGTACGGGACGTGACGAAGACGTGGGCGGTCGGTTCGTTTCCGATCTACAACTTCGCCGGGGGGCTCGATCGAGGGCTGCGGTGGTACGGGGTGTCGGAGGAGCGGATGTCGGCGGTGAAGGCGAACCTGGTGTTTCTGGATCTGCACGCGTCCGGGGGCGTGACGGTGCCGCCTGGGATCGTGGAGGAGACGCGGGAGTACCGGTTTCGCCG
>DHLW01000183.1:28614-35040 GCA_002405485.1 Phycisphaerales bacterium UBA4658 | reverse complement strand
GTACCGGTTTCGCCCGTGATTCGGGCGTTGCGGGGAGCAGGGGTGGGTGGGGAGGTTGGGGGGGGTGGGGGACGGACGCGTGCGAGGTGTGCGGGTCAGCGCGCCCTCTTCTTGATTGTGCGAGTGCGCGGGCGGGAAGCGGCTTTGTCGGGATCGAGTTCAACGGGGAAGGCGATCTTGCCCTTGGAGGACGCGGCGGCGCGGACGGAGTCCGGCGTGAGGCGGAGCGCGAAGCAGCGATGCAGGAGCTCGCCTCGGGACACGACGGAGAAGTGTCGGTGCAGGCGCTTGACGTGCTGATGGATGGTGTGGGAGGTCACGCCGAGCCGACGAGCGGCCTGTTTCTCGGAATCGCCGGCGAGCATCGCGGCGAGGGAGAGCTGCATCTTCGGTGTGAGCGACGAGAGCAGCGACGCGCCCGTCTGCTCGAGGCTCAGGTCTTCGAACAACCAGGCGATGCTCGTCACGAGCAGGAACAGCATGTCGCGATCGCGTACTGAGAATGCTGGGGCGTCGAGGGCCTTGTGGAAGCTCGTGGCGTAGTAGAGGCCGGGCTCGCTCGCTGGAGCGGCGGCGAGGAGTTCATCGTCTACGCCGCCCGGGCGACGGCAGTTGATGACGTTGTCGGAGGCGTACCAGACGTTGTCGGGCACCAGATCGCGCCGCAGGACGGAGACCGGGCTGGGGCTGGCGGCCATCCATGTGACGCACGCGACCAGGGCGGGGTCGGGAACGGCGGACATGTCGGAGTAATAGTCGTGGAGGGCCTTGAGCTCGTCCATGGACATGGATGAGACCCGGCGGGCGTGCAAAGGTTCCGGTGCGGGGGCGCCCGGGATGATGCGGATCATGCCGAGAACCGCGAGCTTGGTGCCGAGCCGAGCGGCGAGGGCTTCGAGGATGAGGTCGGCGCGCTGCTCGTAGAGGTCTGAGGCGACGCGGGCCCGCGACACGAGGTCGGCGACGAAGCGGGCGTCGTCGATGTGAACATGGGTGGGCGAGACCGGAACGGGAGGTGTGGTGCGGGCTTGAGGGGGCATGACGGGGCGGAGTGTACTGCGCTGGCGTCGACGTGCGCTTGGCGCGGAGTCGGCCCGCAGGGTCTGGTATTCTGAACGCATGCTGAGCGAGATCATTGAGCGGATCGGGAGCGGCTCCGAGGAGGTACGAGCCGAAGCGGGGAGGGAGCTTACAAAGCTGGCAAACTCCGGCACGCTGTCGCTCGATGACGCCGTGACGCTGATTCGCGCGTCGACTGGGAAGTTCACCTTCAAGAACGAGTTGGAGGACCCGTCGCTGCGGCTGCTGGCCGCCGCCCGGAGCGTGGCACGGGACAAGGACCCTTCACGGCTGATCCCGGAGGTTGATCGTGCGAGTGCGAGTCTTGGGAATCTCGGAAAGCAGGCGGCGCTGAGCATCATCACGCTCGCGCACACGCGGGAGGGGGCGCAGGCGTATCTGCGCGTTCTCGCACAGATTCCGGAGGATCCTGAGCATGGGTTCCTGCCGACGTTCGAGGCGAGCGCAGGCCCGGAGGTCGCGGGCGTGCTGTTTCCCTCAATCCTGGAGCACATGCGCGATCGGCGTCGGGTGTTTCCGATTTCTCAGATGCTCCTGGAGTTTCGTCAGCGCGATCTGGTGCCCGCGGACGTCGCGAAGAAGCACCACGGGAGCATCGTGGGCGTGCTCATGGAGGAGCTTGTTCATGCTCGTACTCATCAGAAGTCTGAGGGGCGTGGGTGGCGCGATGAATCACCGTACGCCGACTGTCGCGACCTCATCGGGCTGATCTTCGACCTGGCGGGCTGGCTGGAGTCGAAGAGTCTCTTGACGGCGGTGCATCAGAGCGCCGATCTGCATGATCCGCGGCTGCGTCGTTTTCGGGCCGTCGCGCTGCTCAACAGGGGCATCAAGGTGCCCGACGCCGAGCTGGAGTGGATCGCTCGCTCGCCGAGGGATCGATACTGGCTGTTCGATCAGTTGCGGAAGATCGGTGCGGCCGACCGGCTTCCAAAGGCGTGTCTCGACCAGCAGTTGCTCGCCGAAGGTCACATGGTCGACTGGCTCTGCTATCCCACCGAACTCGGCCGCGAGCCGGACGAGATCGAGCTGTTCGCGAAGGAGACCAGATCGGCGTCGAGCGGGCCTCGGCTGGTGCGATGGCTGATGAAGCGAGAGAAGATCGATTACTACTTTTTCAGGTTCCGGGTGACGGAAGAGCACTGGTCCAAGGAGCAGGGTTGGACCGTCGACATGGCCGGTGGCTACGCACGCGCTGCCCAGCCGACGACCAGCCACGATGGGGGGACGTTCAGCACGTTCGGTTCGTGGGAAGAGAAGTCGCCGGCGGAGCATGTCGCGGGGTATCTTGAGTGATGAGACTGTCCGTGGCTTTGCCGATCGGGCGGGGAGGATGGGAACTGCAGAGAGGCGGGGGATGGACGGGAGCGATCTGGGGCGTGTGTGTCGAGCCGCGACTGTGCCGAGTATCGACGCTAGGATTGCGGCATTCGCTCGGGGCGCGGCTCACAGGCGGGACGCCTGTGCCACCAACTGTTGGGGCCGCTGAGATGCACCCGTAGAACCTGATCCGGTTTGTACCGGCGGAGGGAACGCGACCATGTCGCAGAGCCAGCATTCCAGCACGCGTTTGTCCATGCCTCGCCGCGGGGCTCTGAATCCGGGTGGGACACGGGGGGTGACGACTCCCGGCTCGTTCGCCAACGCCCCGGACGTCGGCGGGCCGCTCATGTTCTCTTCGCCCGACACGCCGGGCATGCCCGCGCCCAGCGAGAAGACGGCGTGGGACTTTCTGCCCGAAGGGTGGAGGGTTGAGAAGTGGTCGAGAGGTCAAGAGGTCGAGAGGTCAAGTGAGGACGCGGCCGCGGGGAACGGTGCTGCGCGGAATGGGTCGCACTCGACCTCTTCGCCTCTCCGCCACTTGACCACTTCCTCCGTCTCCTTCACCACCGCTCGCGGCGAGACCATCACCGTCACGCACCCCGCCAACTTCACGCCGATCACCCAGCTTGAGTCTGCTCGGCTGGGCATCATCACGCCGCAGATGCGTCGCGTTGCTGAGCGTGAGCCGCACTTTGATGTGCTCTTTCCCGGCAAGGGGGCCGAGGCGGTGCGGGATGAGGTGGCCGCGGGGCGCATGGTCATTCCCGCGAACATCAACCATCTGAAGTACAACCTTGATCCGATGTGCATCGGCCGCGCCAGCATGACCAAGGTGAACGCCAACATGGGCGCGTCGCCTGTCTCTTCAGGCACGCACGAAGAGGTCGAGAAGCTGAAGTGGGCCGAGAAGTGGGGGGCCGACACGGTGATGGATCTTTCCACCGGCGGCAACCTCGATGAGTGCCGCGACGCGATCATCCGCGCTTCGACCGTGCCGATCGGCACTGTGCCGATCTACTCGATGATCATCGGGAAGAAGATCGAAGACCTCGATTGGCCGACGATCGAGGCGTCGCTGCACCATCAGGCCAGGCAGGGCGTGGACTATTTCACGATCCACGCGGGCGTGCGCCGGGCGCATCTGAAGCACGTGAAGAACCGGCTCATCGGCATCGTCAGCCGCGGCGGCTCGCTGCTTGCGAAGTGGATGCTCGTGCACAATCAGGAGAACATCATGTATACGCGCTGGGAGGAGATCTGCGACATCCTCCGGCAGTATGACGTGACGTTCAGCATCGGCGATGGACTGCGCCCCGGCGGGCTGGCCGATGCAACCGACGCCGCGCAGATCGCCGAGCTTGAGACGCTCGGCGAACTCACCGAGCGGGCCTGGCGCAAGGGCGTGCAGGTGATGATCGAAGGCCCCGGCCACGTGCCGTTTGATCAGATCGAGTGGAACGCGAAGGTGCAGCGGACGCTCTGCCACGGGGCTCCGTTCTATGTGCTTGGCCCGCTGGTCACCGACATGTTCCCCGGCTACGACCACATTACTTCCTGTATTGGGGCCACCTCGATGGCCTATCACGGTGCGGCGATGCTCTGCTATGTCACGCCGAAGGAGCACCTGGGCCTGCCGAAGAAGGACGATGTGAAGCAGGGGTGCATCGCGTACAAGATCGCGGCCCACGCCGCGGATATTGCTCTCGGCATCCCCGGCACACGCGATCGCGATGATGAACTGACCAAGGCCCGCGCCGCGTTGAACTGGGAGAAGCACTTCGAGCTCTCGTTCGACCCCGACACCGCCCGTGCGTATCACGACGAAGACCTTGACGTCGACACCGACTTCTGCGCCATGTGCGGGCACGACTGGTGCAGCGTGCGGATCAGCAAGGAGATCCAGGAGTTTGCCTCTGGCAAGGCCGAGGGCTTTGAGCGCGTCGGGGCCAACGGCAAGGTCGGCGCACCGGTGAAGTCCGCCGCACTGACACCGGAGCAGCAGGAAGTGCTCGCCAAACGCGGCGTGCTCTCGCCGGAAGAGATTCACAAGCTGGCGAGCAAGACGAAGAAGGCCGTGGGCGCGGATGCGGGCAAGGCGAGTTGCCACAGCGACTATGTTGATCCGGACACGGCGAAGGAACTGGTGGCGAATAAGGGCGGGGTGGTGGTGCAGCTTGATGTGCGGCCGGCGCTGGGGATCTCTAAGGAGGATCGGGTGGTTTGAAGACGCAGTGAGTGCGATGTTCGTCTGAAAGCATGCATGGCCAGCAAACGCAAACGAACTCGTCGCCGCATCCTCATCGCGATGCTCCTGCTCGGTGTCGTCGTCATTGGCGGCACGTTGGCGGTGCAAGTGTCGAGCGCACGATTCGAAGGGTGGTTCGGTGCGGCGGATTACCCCGCGCTTGCTGCGAATCGGGGCTGGGGGCAGTATGGCCTGCCGAGCGTGTTGCCCCCCGGGGCATCGAACGTGATCATCTACGCACCCGGCGCGGGGTTCAACATCATGCCGGTGCAGGACGAGTACGTCGAGGTGCGCTTCGTGATGCCCCCGGCAGATGCCGCGGCCCTTCTGAAGACGGCTGAGCTTTCCGCCATCACTCCGCCCAATGTGAGCTACGCGATCTTGCTCGACAGCTTGAGCACCGCCGACGATCGCGACCGTCAGACGCCGCTGCCGCGCGGCTTTCGCCACACGATCCTCAAGAATCCGTCGAGCTGGAACGCTGGAGGCGTTTCCATCAACCCGGAGACCGGCGAAGTGGTGTATTGGATCTTCGAGACTTAAGTGCCGGATCGTTTCGGCACGCAGAGTCTCCTCGGAATCGCGGCATTTCCACGCATCCGCGTGACCGTTCCGCGCATCCAGACCGCATTGTCGGCCATCACACCCGCGTTTCCGTGCATCGCCACCAGATTTCCGCGCGGATATCCGCTTGTGCTCTCAAGCGGAGTGAAGATTCCGCCGACCTGAGTCCGCATCATGCCCATCGTTCCGAAGAACCCCGCCGACCAGATCCAGTTCTACGCCGTGCATCTGCCCGAGTGGGCAGCTGATCCGGCCGCTATTGGGCTGACGGAGAAGATCACGGTCGAGCTTGAGGCCAAGCTCGCGGCGGCACGCGCGGCGCATGAAGAGGCCCTTGCGCTGCGCAGCGCGGCCGAGGCCGCGACGCTTCGGTATCGTGAGGCGGTGCGGGCGTTGCACGCGCGCGGTGGGCGTGCGATCGCGAGCATCAAGGCGTTTGCGGGGATCACCGGCGACACGAGTGTGTATGCGCGGGCGCAGATCGATCCGCCGCGAGGGAGAGGTCCGTCTCGCCCCGTGCCGGGCGCGCTGTCGATCAGGTCGGCGACCGTCGGCAGCGACGGCGCGTGCACGATCGAATGGACCGCCGCGCCGGGGGAATCCGGAGCGCCGTCGTCGGGCAACTATTTCGAGGTCCTGCGGCAGCGGGCGGGCCTTGGCGAAACCGCCGCCGTCGTCATCGGCTCGGTCGCGGGCCTGATGCTCCGCGACCCGGACATCGGCCCCGGGCTGAACATCTACACCGTCCGCGCCCGCCGCGGGACGCGCATCGGCGACCAGAGCACGGCGGTGAGCGTCAACCTGCCGGGAGCAACGGCCACGCTGCGCGATGGAGACATGCGGGCGATGCCCACGCCGATTCATCGGCAGCGGGCCAGGCGACGCGCTGCCTGAGCATGGTCAGGATCCGCGCGAGCCACGAGGACCGGAAGCGAGCGGGGGAGAGTTCGGGCGGGATGTGCCGCGGTTCAGTACCATCCTGGCATGCCGGAACTTCCTGTCGCCATCCTCGCGGCACTGACTGCTGTCGGCCTGATCGCGGTTCTGTTCGCATCCGTCTCCGTCGGCATCTGGCTCGGCAAACGCCGCCGACGCGTCGAAGAGGCCGACGATCCGCACATCGGTGTCGTGCAGGGGGCCATCCTTGCGCTGCTGGGTCTGCTGGTGGGGTTCAGTTTCTCTGGCGCGAGCGAGCGGTTTGTGCAGCGGCAGGA
>DHLW01000183.1:25896-28336 GCA_002405485.1 Phycisphaerales bacterium UBA4658 | reverse complement strand
GCCGCGACGGAGCCCAGCCGGCGCATCGCCGAGCTGCACGCGCGGATGTGGGAGATCGCAACCGACGCGGTCAGGAGCACGCCGCAGTTCGCCGTGCTCGTGATCGCGCCGATCAACGAGATCATGGATCTGCACGCTGTTCGCAGCGCCGCGACGCGCCGGCACATTCCGATGCTGGTCATGGTCATCATGATCGCCTGCGCCATGGCCAGTCTCGGTTCGGTGGGATATGTCATGGGCCTCTCGAGGCGACGATTCCGCGGGCCAGTCGTGCTGCTGATACTGCTCGTGAGCGCCGCGCTCTGGGTCACGATTGACCTGGACTTCGCCCGGCATGGGTTGATTCAGATCGACGCTCTTCCGCTGCAGGAACTCCGGGACACGATGGGCCCCCGGCACGCGTCCCGGTGACGCGAAACCCGCGGCGCTCGTGAAACCTTCGGGCAACGGCGGCATCTGTGCATGTCGATGGAGTCTCCTGCCTCAATCCCGACGCCGCACACCCTCATCGCCGGATCCGACGGATCGTGGGCCATTCGCAGCATCCGCCCCGTGGTGGGAGCGTCGCTCCCGCGTGCCCCGCGGCTGCAGTTCCTGCAGGGTCAGGGGCCGATCCCGCCAAGCGCCGTCTGGGCCCTCTCCGGCGTGACCAGCCACGTGCGATACATGACCGAGCACGAGCAGCGAGCGGTGTCGCGCGTGCAGGCGGCGCTCGGCAGGCCCGAGGCGACGTGTGCCGCGCTCATCCCGATCCGCAAGTCGCCCGAATGGTGGGCGCTCGCGCAGGATCAGCGGCGCGAGATCATGCAGGAACGCTCCCGTCACTTTGCCGTCGGCATGGAGTACCTCCCGGCGATCGCGCGGCGGCTCATCCACTGCCGCGACTACGGCGGCGAGTTCGACTTCCTGACGTGGTTCGAGTACGCGCCCGAGCACGAGGCCGCGTTCGAGGAACTCGTCGATCGGCTGCGTGCAACGCCGGAATGGGCGTATGTCGATCGCGAGGTTGACGTTCGCATGACGCGATGAGCGGTCGGGAGGTCGCTCCGCCGAGACGGCCGCGCGGGATGTCGACGTCGCGATGCTGTCCGATGTGCGTGTGATCTCAGACGAGGGGCAGATGCTGCGATCGATATCGCACTATCGTTGGTGTCGGCCAAGGCATGGCGCCTGGTCGCGAACACCCGAAGGACGAACCAACCATGATGCACGCTCGCCGTCAACTGTCGCTGGTCGTTGCGCTCGCGGTTGCCGCTGGTGTGTCCGGCTGCTCGGACTACCGCGAAAATGCGAGCGGGTCGGAGCCGTCCCAGACCGCCGACGCGTTTCCCAACGACTCTGGCGGAACGATCGAGCGATTCCGCACGCGCGATCCGTCGCTGGCGAAGTTCTTCGACACCGCGTATGGGTATGTCGTGTTCCCGAAGATCGCCAAGGGGGCTGCGGGGGTCGGGGCGGCCAACGGCTCAGGCGAGGTCTTCGAGCAGGGCACGCTCGTGGGCACAAGCGAGGTGACGCAGGTCACGCTCGGGTTTCAGCTTGGCGGCCAGACCTACAGCCAGATCGTGTTCTTCCAGGACAAGAGCTACATGGATGTCTTCAAGGACGGGAACCTGGAGTTTGCCGCCAACGCGTCGGCGATCGCCGTGGAGTCCGGGGCTGGGGCGACCAACGACTTCAACAAGGGCGTCGCGGTGTTCACGATGCCGCGTGGGGGCCTGATGTTCGAGGCGTCGATCGGTGGACAGAAGTTCTCATTCTCTCCGCTCAAACGCTGATGCCGCGCCGGGGAGCCCTGTCGACGACCGGCTCGAAGCGAGCTTCGAGCGTGCCGGAGGTGCGGTTTGCAAGCCGGGATGGGCTGCGCGCCTGGCTGGAGACGCAGCACGCCTGCCACGGGCCGATCTGGCTGGTTCATGAGAAGAAGCGCGCCGATGGGCAGCGCGTGCTGACATACGACGAGATCGTCGAGGAAGCGATCTGCTTCGGGTGGATCGATAGCGTGGCGGGGCGGGTGGACGATCGCTGGACCAAGGTGTATCTCTCGCCGCGCAAGCCCGGGAGCGTCTGGTCGGCGTTGAACAAGCGGCGCGTGGAGCGCCTCGCCGCCGGGAATCGCATCGCGCCGGCGGGATGGCGGACGATCGAGGCCGCGAAGGCCGACGGTTCGTGGGCGGCGCTGGATGCGGCTGAGGCCCTGGAGATGCCCGAGGATCTGAATCACGCGCTTGCAGACAACCCTCGGGCGCGGGAGCACTTTGAGGCGTTTCCGAGGGGCGTGCGCAGGAACATCCTGGCCTGGATCGCATCGGCAAAGCGGGCCGAGACGCGAGCACGGCGGGTCGGGGAGACGGTTCGGCTTGCATCGCAGAACATCCGAGCCAACCACGCAAATCGGTCGAACTCGGGCGGGTGACGATCTCGGGGCGGCGGGGGCGGG
>DHLW01000183.1:23870-25772 GCA_002405485.1 Phycisphaerales bacterium UBA4658 | reverse complement strand
ATTGAAGGTCGCCGCTATCCTTGAACGAGTCACGAAGGAGGCATGCATGTCGGACATTCATGTGTCGCTGCCCATCAACGCGCCGGCGGAGCGGGTGTTTGCGATCTGCGCGGATGTTCCGGCGATCGTGCAGGTGATCCCGAACATCGAGCGGATCGAGGTCCTGGAGCGGTCGCCCTCGGGCGGCATGGGCGTCGGGTTCAAGTGGCGCGAGACTCGGCGGACGATGGGCAAGTCGGCATCGGTCGAGTTCACGGTGACGGAGTTCAATCCGCCCAGTGCAATGGCCATCTCGTGCACGATGATGGGCATCGACATGCAGTTCCTGCACGCCTTCACGCCCACCGGGCCGTCGACGAGCACGCTCGACTTGCGCGGGGTGCTCAAGCCCGGCGGCATGGCCGGACAGGTCATGCTCAAGATGCTGGCGGGCCCGCTGGCCAAGGGTCTGCGCGGGGATCTCGAGCAGATCAAGAAGGCCGCCGAAGCCCGCGTTGCACAGTGACGCTCAGCGTGGATGGGCGTCGCCGGGCGCGGTCGAGGACGGACGGACTCCGGCGGCCTCGAGAAAGCGTCGGATCTGGAGCACCTCATCCCGGGACTCGATGTCCTTTGAGTGCGGGACGTGGAAGACGCGATCCTGTCCGTTGAGCACGAAGCGTTCGCGCCCGCCCTGGCTGGGTTCTGCGCGGCCACCCAGAGACTCGATCAGGTGCACGACATCCTTCCAGCGGATGTTCATGCTCACCGGATGTGCGAAGATCTGCCGCAAGGTCTGGTCGTGGTGGCTCATGACGGAACTCCGGTCGATCGGGAGGAGCGGTGTGCGAGAGACGCCTTTGCCGACACACCACACTATCGTGGGGACATGTCCATCACGGTTCGATCAGCGGTTCGGGCGGATATTCCGGTGATTCTGGGACTCATCCGGGCCCTCGCGGAGTACGAACGTGCTCCCGAGCAGGCCGTCGCGACGCCCGAACTGATCGAGCGGCACCTGTTCGGCGACACGTTCCAGGGTCGTCACGTGAGCAGCGCGTCGAGAAACGGTCCAGTCGCCGAGTGTCTCATCGGCGAGGTCGACGGCACGCCGCACGGATTCGCGCTGTTCTTCCACAACTACTCCACCTGGACGGGTCGGCCCGGGCTGTACCTGGAGGACCTTTTCGTCACGCCCGGGGCCCGCGGGAACGGGCTGGGCAAGGCGCTGCTCGTGCGACTCGCGCGGATCGCTCGAGAGCGCGGCTGCGCCAGGATGGAGTGGAACGTGCTGGACTGGAACACCCCGGCCCTGGAGTTCTATCGCGCGCTCGGTGCCGAACCGCTGTCGGAATGGACCATCCACCGAGTCAGTGGCTCGGCGTTGGATCGCCTGGCGGATCTTGACGCGTGAGCACGGCCGGGTCGAAGCCCGGTCAGCACGCCGGGCAGGGGTCCTGCTCCAAGGTCGTGAGCCCCAAGGCGCCCAGCCGCGGATCGTGGGTCCCACCGTGCTCGGGCTGTAGGGTGAGGGGATCGACGGGCGATCGCACTCGGTGACCCGCAAGAGCGACGACATGGCGGGCCACCACGGACGCCGCGTCCGATCGGCCGGCGCGTCCGGCGGCGTCACGCATCGGTGCGAGTCGATCGATGTTCATCGCCAGGTCGCCGGCGAGTCGACCGGCGGTGAGGGGATCGGGCTGCAGGATCGCGGCGCCCAGAGAGACCAGGCGCTCAGCGTTGCGTTCCTCCTGACCCGGGATCGGCTTGAGCAGGACCATCGGGAGGCCGCGTGCGCAGGCCTCCGCGGTGGTGAGCCCGCCGGGCTTGCCGACCAGCACGCTGGCGATGGCCATGAGGTCGGGCATGTCGGTCGTGTATCCGAGCACATCGCACGACGGCGCCCCCGGCATGGGCGCC
>DHLW01000183.1:22819-23554 GCA_002405485.1 Phycisphaerales bacterium UBA4658 | reverse complement strand
CGTCGCCTGTCTGCACGGGGCGTGCTGGAAACGGGGATTGACCGGGATGCCGGTGGCCTGCACACGATCTGGAAGCAGGCCTGCGCGAATGGCCGTCGCGCGGGCGGCATCGGATGCGACCAGCGTCAAGTCCGCGTGCGGGACGAGCCACACGCCGTGGGGGTGCTGATCGGTCACGCACACGCAGAGCGGCGCGGTCAGGCGGCCGTCGGCCCTGGCCCAGGAGAGCACTCGAGCGCAGAGGAAGTGGGTGGTGACGACGACGTGGGCATCGCGGATGAGCGGATGATCGACGAGCCGTCGCATGGCGAGGTTCTCGATGACATGCCCCAGGCCTCGTCGGGAGACGAAGTGATCGGTGGCGTCGTACATTCGACCGGCGATGGCCGGGGCGTGTGCGATGGCGCGCAGATAGCCGTCGCGGTACGCCGCGGTGAACCACCTGGGGGCAAGTTCCAGGGCCTCGATCAGGTCGATTCTGGCATCGGGGTGCGCGGTGCGGAGGGCCTGCCAGATGGCCTTGGCCGCGGTGGTGTGCCCGCAGCCCACCGCGGCGGTGCAGAGAGCAACTCGAAGAGCGCTCACGCCATCACCTCGATCGCGGCTTGCGGGAACTCCAGCGGCACGTCCTCGGCGGTGACGGTCCTGACCTCGATGCCCTGCTCGAGCAGGAGCTTCTCAACGTCCAGAAGTTCCAGTCGTCCGTCGGCGTGCTCGACGAGTGCGCTGCAGCGC
>DHLW01000183.1:0-22678 GCA_002405485.1 Phycisphaerales bacterium UBA4658 | reverse complement strand
CGATCCAGTCGCCGCAGTTGGCGTAGAGCACCCCGTCGGACTCGCGCAGCGCCGGCTGGTGGATGTGGCCGCAGACGACGCCGTCGAGCCCGCGTCGGCGAGCTTCGCTCAGGAGCGCCTGCTCGAAGTTGGACATGAACGAGCAGGCGCCCTTGACCTTGAGCTTGATGGCCTGGCTGAAGCTCCACTTGCGGAGGCCGACGCTGGTTCGCAGCAGGTTGACGACCCTGTTGAGCATGACGAGCCGGTCGTACGCCCATCCGCCGAGGATCGAGATGAAGCGCCCGTGCTGAACGACCAGGTCATACTCATCGCCGTGGGTGACCAGCAGCGAGCGTCCGTCGGCGGTGCGATGCACGGCTCGCAGGGCGATCCGGACGCCGCCCAGGTCCAGCCCGGCGTACTGGCGGACGGAGTCGTCGTGGTTGCCCGGGATGAACACCACGTGCGTGCCGCGTTTGGCATGCTTCAGGATTCTCCGGACGACGTGATTGTGCGTCGGCGGCCAGTGCACTCTGGAGCGCATCGCCCAGAGGTCGATCGCGTCGCCAACGAGGTACAGGCGCTCGCAGCGAACGTGCTTGAGGAACGCCGACAACTCCGCGGCTCTGGCCCCGCGCGAGCCGAGATGCGTGTCGCTGATGAACACGGTTCGATAGTCCAAGGTCATTGCGCGTTCCCTGCGAAAGCGGCCTTGGGAAGCCGAGCCAGCCAACCCGACGAGACCGAGCTCGTGCCGCCCGATGCGGCGCGATCGGCGAAGTGTGCCGTCAACCCGCACCGAAAACGAACGCCAATGTCGGAAATCACGGAGACCTCACGATTCCTGAACGGGATCTTCACGAGGGCCGGAGGCGGTGTGTTGTGTGTTCTGCGGAGAGCCCTGCCGGACCTCTCGGCGCGGGTCGGGAGAGTCTGCCCCGCGGCACGCCGGCTTTATCTGCGGTAGCCGAGGGGTTGCTCGACGATGGCGACCACTTCACGAATCACGGTCATGCCCAGGAGCCCGATCCCCGCGAGCACGCCGAGTATGCCGGCTTCGAGGAAGTGCCCGCTCCCGAGCATCCACGCGACGGCGTAGAGCGAGAGCCAGAGTGCGCCGTAACGGGCGATCTTCTCGGCGACCCGCGGGCCCCGGCCGAGCAGGTGCGTGCGCCGCCACACGAGCATCGCGAAAGCGGCGGCGAGCCCGATCGGGAGCACGGCGGCGCCGAGCGGGACGAACTCCGGCCAGAGTCCGCCCCCGCCGTGAACGACGTTCGGGGTGGAGTTGCGAGACCACGCCGTGCCGAGCATCACCGCAGACCAGAACGCCCAGCCCAGCACGCTGAAGAATGCCGCCCGGTAGGAGAGCCCCGGGGCCTTGCGACCCAGGATGTGCACCGCCGCGGCAACGGCAAGCGCGTGCGTCATGACCAGCCAGACGGGGATCACAAAGCGCAGATGCAGGTTGGGGACGACCATCTGGCCGGCGTAGATGAGCCCGAGCACGACGAGCCCCAGCCCAGGGATGAACTTCCCCGCCGTGTTGAAGAACAGGATCGCTCCGGCGATGAGCAGCGTGAGTAGCACGGCGGGCATACCCAGGGCCGTGGCGCCCAGCACCGCGGCCCCGAAGCTCAGCACAACGAGCTTGACCGCCGCGGGGAGAGAGACGCGGCCGGAGGGAATCGGACGAGACGGATTGAGCGTCTGATCCCGTCGCCAGTCCAGGACATCATTCAGAGCGGTCGTGAACCCGAACAGCCCCAGTGCGTTCATCGCCGACCCGCAGAGCAGGACCCACAGCGGCAGGTTCGCGATCGCGGAGGTCTTGGGTTCGGATGCCTCGGCGCGTGTCCACAGGATGATGAACCAGACATTGGCGACCGCGGCGAACGCGGTCGTGACGCGCGTCAGGTGCAGTGCAGGAAGGATGTGCAGGAGCAGGCGACGCACAGAGGAAAGGACGCAGAACCACGTGGCCAGGCGGCGGATTGCACGGGGTGTCGAAACGGGCGGGAGGAGATCCTAGTCGTCAGAGGCGATTTGCCCTCTGAGATTCGGCCCTGTTCCCCGCGCTCCGGCTACCATGCCCGCGCATGGCCCAGACTGCAGCTCGATCCAGCCGATCCTCCCCGCGAGCGAGTTCCCCGCTCCCGCCCGTGGCCGTCGTTGTCAGCCGGTACAACCGGAGCATCACCGACAAGCTGCTGGCCGGGGCGATCGAGGCCTATGTGCGTCGGGGCGGCCTGGCGGAGCACCTGCGTGTGGTCGATGCGCCGGGGGCGTATGAGTTGCCGACGCTCGCCCACGCCGCGGCGACCCTCGGGACACTCCGGGGCGTGGTCGCCCTTGGGTGCATCATCAAGGGCGAGACGAGCCACGACCAGCACATCGCCGCGGCGGTGGCCCAGGGGCTGGTCGGAGTGACGCTGGTGACCGGCGTGCCCTGTGCGTTCGGGGTGCTCACGGTGGACACGCCCAAGCAAGCCCAGGAGCGTGCGGGCGGGGTGCACGGGAACAAGGGGCAGGAGGCCATGGACGCGGTACTCGACACGCTCGAGGCGATCGCGGACCTGAAGGCCGGGCCGAGCGGCCAGCGCTCGCGAGCCGGCGCCTCGGGGCCGGGCTTCGGTCGCGGCCGGCGAACGATCCCGGACAAGGCCGGGCTCGGAAAGGTGAGATCGATGACCGGTCGCCGCTCTGGTGGGGGGGCACGGTAGTGGCAACACCACGGGACATCCGTCGTCTGGCGTTCCAGATTCTCTATCAGCTCGACGCCCGAGGGGGTGGTTCGGGTGAGGGTGAGGCCATTCTCGCGGTGCTCACCGATGACGAGGACGAGTCGGCGAAGTTCACCGACGGCGAGCGGAAGAAAGCCCTGTTGATGGCCAGCGCGGCCTTCGCGGACCGAGCGGCCGCCGACGCGTTCATGACCGAGCATGCACCCGCCTGGCCCGCGCACCGGCAGGCGGCGGTGGACCGTGCGATCCTCCGGCTGGCCCATCACGAGATGGTGAGCGGGAAGACCCACCCCAAGATCGCCGTGAACGAGGCCGTCGAGCTTGCCAAGGCGTTCAGCACCGAGAAGTCACCGGCGTTCATCAACGGTTTGCTCGACAAAGTCCTGAAGTCCGTGCTCGGTGAGAGCGCCGACGCCGGCGGCTCCGAGACGCCCCTGGATCAGGCGGACGCGGCGACGGCGATCCAGCAGGCGCAGGCCACCGAGCCTCCGCAGGAGCGGGCGGGCTGATTCATGGCGTTTTTCTCCAAGGTCATCGGGAAGCTCAAGCAGGGGCTGGAACGCACGCGCGAGGCGCTTGTCTCCGGCGCCACCGGGCTGAAGTCGCTGCTGCTTGGGCGGAAGCTCGACGAGCAGCTCATCCGCGAGTTGGAACACGCGCTCATCCAGGGCGACGTCGGCGTCGAGGCCACGACCAGACTCATCGCGGGCATCAAGGCCGACTTCGCCGCCGGCAAGATGAGCCGCGGCGAGGACGTGCTGGAGTACATGAAGCGCGAGCTCAAGGCCATGTGGCCCCCCCAGGACCGGACGCTGCGCCAGGCCCCGCCCGGAACCCGACCCACGGTGGTGCTCGTGACGGGCATCAACGGAGCGGGCAAGACCACGAGCATCGCCAAGCTCTGCCAGATGCTCCGCTCCCAGAACAAGACCGTGCTGCTCGCCGCGTGTGACACCTTCCGCGCAGGCGCGGTGCGGCAGCTTGAGATCTGGTCCGAGCGGCTGGGCGTGGAGGTCGTCAAGGGCCAGCAGGGGGGCGACCCCGCCGCCGTCGCCTTCGATGCCTGCAAGGCCGCGATCTCGCGAGGCGTGGATTATCTCATCATCGACACCGCGGGCAGGTTGCAGACACAGGATCCGCTCATGCGGCAGCTTGCCAAGATCCGCGGCGTGATCGCCAAGCAGATCCCCGGCGCGCCGCACGAGACCCTCCTCGTCCTGGACGCCACCACCGGCCAGAACGCCATCCGCCAGGCGATCGAGTTCTCCAAGTCCCTGAGCGCCGATGCGGGCGCGGGGGGCGTTGGCGTGACGGGCATCTTCCTTGCCAAGCTCGACGGGACGGCCAAGGGCGGGATCGTCGTGGCCATCCGCTCCCAGACGAACATCCCCGTCAAGTTCATCGGCGTGGGCGAGACGCCCGAGGATGTCGAGCCGTTTGACCCCGAGGCGTTCGTGGAAGCGCTGTTCGAGTCCTGACGCCCCGCGGGGAACCTTTTGAAGGCGAAAAACCCTCGACCCCGCGATAGCGAGGACGAGGGTTCAGGCAGGAAAGTGGGCCGTTGGCTCGTTCTCTCGGTGTCAGTTGCAACCGGCGAACCAGCAGTTCAGGAAGTCGAAGATGTCGGTGGTGTCCAGGGCCCCGCCGTTGATGTTCGCGGCTGGAGCGCTGGCGAACCAGGCGTTCAGGAAGTCGAAGATGTCCGTCGCCGACAGGCCGCCGCCGTTGATGTCGCAGGGGCATGCCGGCTGGATCACGAGATTCCCGTTTCCGAAGCTCGGGCCGCTGAGCCCGTTGTATCCGCCGACGCGGAGGGTGTAGGTCGTGCCGGCGGTGGCGTTGAACGCGAGCGCACTCCCGAGCGTGTTGCCGGTGCAGACGGACGCAAGGTCATCATTGTGGGCGATGGCCTCGGCGTTGGAGATCGGGCAGATCGCTCCGGCATAGACCTGGAGGATGGTGTCGAAGTTGGTTCCGCAGGTGTTGACGTTGACGGACCCTGTGGAGGTGGCGACGTATCGGAACCAGACGTCCAGCCGGATGTCTTCGTCGTTCGTGAACGGCGTGTCGTTCGTGGGGCCGTCGGTCGTCGCCTTGCAGGTCTTGAAGGCCGTTGAGCCGTTGAACGCGCTCTGGGCGCTGGTGCAGGCATCGTTGGTGGGGGTCTGGAACTCGTTGATCGCGAGCGTGAAGTTGCCCTGCGACCGGTTGTATCCGGCGACACGGATCAGGTACTGCGTGCCCGCGAAGTACTGGAACTGCAACTGCGAGTGCGAGCTGGAGCCGGGCACCGCGTCGTCGTTGCATCCGGCGCTGTGCAGACTGTTCTCATCGGGGCAGGCCAGGTGCACGCTCAGCACCGTGTCGAATGTCGAACCGATCGTGTTCACCTCGGCGTTGCCCGAGCAGCGGGGGGTCCAACTGAACCAGACGTCGGGGCCCTGGGGGCCGTTGATGCTGTTGCCGCAGGTCGAGCCGCCGTCGAGCGTGGCCTCGGAAGTGCAGCCGCCGTAGGTGCCGCTCTGAACGGCGATCGCGCCCTCGCACGAGTCGGAGTACCCGCTCGGGAGGTTCTTCACGTACACCGCGCCCGCGTCGTTCGAGCTGGAGTGATCGTCGTTGGCGTCGCCGATGTAGATCCGGTCGGCGGAGAGGTCGATGCTCGAGCCGAACGATCCGTTGGCCGCAGTGTCCTCGTCGCGATATCGGCGGTCCAGGACCCACGTCCCGCCCGTCAGTCGGTAGGCGTACACGGCGTTCTGGCCGGGTTCGGTGATCAGGAGCCGCGACCCGTTGATGGCAACCTTGGCGCCGAAGTTGCTGCCCGCGGTCGGGATCGGCGCGGGGATCATCTGCTCGACGACCCAGTTGGGAGCGACGAACTTCATCACATAGGCCGCTCCGCCGGAACTGGCGTTCACCTCATCACCGGAGCCGGTGGAGTACGAGTACCCGGGCGCGCCGACGAGGATGCGAGTGCCGTCGGTGGCCACGGCCTTGCCGAAGTTCATGTTGCTGCGGAGAACGGTGGGGTAGATGTAGGCGTTGCCCTCGGCCGCCCAGACGCCCGCGCCGTCGCGCCGGGCGACCTTGATGTACCCGTGGCCGCTGTGCGCGAAGCTCCAGGTGCCGATGGATCCGGCCACGGCGATGGTGCCCTTGATGTCGACGGCGGCGCCGAGGTTGTGATTGAGATTCAGGCCGCCCGCGTTGTTGTTGAAGATCGTGAACGTCTGGACCCACGATGCGCCGCTCCGCCGCACGATCGAGGCCTGTCCCGCGTCGGTGTTGGTTCCGAAGTCGGTGTTGGGCGCTCCGAGGATCGCGTAGTCGCCGTCGATCGCCACGCTCTCGCCGACGCGCTGCACCGGCTCGCTGGAGCTGAAGGTCGAACGCAGCACGTAGCTGTTGGCCTGACGCTCGAAGATGTACGCGAAGCCGCGATTGTTCATCGAGCCGGGCGCGCCGACGATGATGTACGGCTCGCTCATGCCGACGCTGAACCCGAAGGCGTTGCTGTTCGCCGGGTTCGGATCGCTCACGCTCAGGACTTCCCCCCACTGATTGGCGATCTGGCCCATGAGGTAGACCCGCCCGTTGCCCAGGAACGGCGCCTGGTCATAGTCCGGAGCGCCAACCAGCACGCGCGGCGAACCGGAGATCTCGTCGAAGCTGAGGGCCGAACCGAGCCGGGCCGTGGACTGCGGCGTCGAGGCGATCATCTTGATCGCCCCGCACTGGCCGGACGCGCTTGTCGAGCCAGCGACCAGCGCAAGGGCGGCGGCAAGTGTCAACGTGGATGATCGGACGTGTGCACGAATCATGTGTCTGCTCCTGTGTGGCGTGTGTTGGCTAGTGCCGAGAGAGCCGTCGGGTCTGTCTGTGCGGGCGATCTCACCGGCCACCCTTGCCCCCGCCGACCATCCATGCGACACTGTTCCGAGAACCGGCTAGCCGACATCGAGAAAACCGCGAATGCCCACGCCTGACCCCGAAAACCCCAAGAAAAGCTCGCAATCCCCGCTCTCCCCGAGCGACGTGACGCAGCTCATCAACCTGGCGTCCAGCGGCGATTCCCGGGCCGCCCAGGAACTCCTTCCGGTCGTCTACCAGGAGCTTCGCAAGCTCGCGCACGCTCGCATGGCCCGTGAGTCCGGGGGCGGCGCCGGTCACACCATCGAAGCCACGGCCCTGGTGCACGAGGCCTATCTGCGCCTGCTCGGGCCAGGGGGACAGGCCCTGCGATGGGACGGGCGAGCCCACTTCTTCGGCGCCGCCGCCAGAGCCATGCGCCGGATTCTCGTGGAACGGGCGCGGGCCCGGCATCGCGTCAAGCGCGGCGGCGGGCGTGAGCGGATCGAACTGCACGAGGATGCCGTCGCGGCTCCGACCGACCGAGACTCCGATGCCGACGTCATCCTGGGCATGGAGGCCGCGCTCGAGAGACTCGAGCACCTCGATCGTCGCAAGGCCGAGGTCGTCATGTTCCGGTACTTCGCCGGGCTCTCCATCGAGGAGACCGCTCAGGCCCTGGACGTGTCTCCGGCGACCGTGAAAAACGACTGGGCGCTCGCAAGGGCCTGGCTGAACAAGGAGCTGACGGCGTATCTCGCGTCGGATCGCTCGCAGCCCGACCGGAGCGCCTAGATCGCCCCCGCTCCGCCTTCGCCCGCCCTCGGAGTCATCATGCCGGATATCAGGCGGAGCGCGGCGGTCCACTCGCGGGAGAAGTCCGGGCTCCATGCCGACCCGCAGGCCCGCTCCATCGCCCGGACCATGAGTTCGATCACGACGGCTTCATGCTCCGAGCTTGCCCCGAGTGTGGCATGTCGAGTCTGTCGATCCGTCAGATGCGCGCGCTCCTGGTCGGGATCGCGGAGCAGCTCAACCGTGCGCTTCAGCGATCGGATCAGAGGCGCATCGTGCCCGGATCGGTCATCAGGCATGAACCCGCGGAGCCCGGGTGCGCGAGCATCCAGCGCCAACCGGAACTCTGCGCCGAACGCATCCGCATGACGCTCGAGCACGCCGATGCTCAGCTCCAGCTTGCGGATGACCGATTCGTCGGCCGGGATCCGGTGCGCCTTGCCGCTCAGCAAAAGGGGATGACGGGTCACTTTCATTCGATTGCTCAATGCGGCAACCGCGAGCGGAGTGGCAACCCCAAAGTGGGAAAGCCCACGAAATAGGTACAATCCTTGGTCCTCCCAGGGATCGGGTTTTCCCTAAGTGGATAGGGAGTTCGTTCCCAGCCGCACGCTCGGCCGTGTGCCACGCCGCGTCGGTCCTTCGGCTCCGAGTCGATGACGCCAGACAAGTTCCAACGTCTGATGGAGCTCTTTCAGCAAGCCCTTGAACTGGGTGAGGCCGACCGCTTGGCATTTGTTGAGTCGGCCTGCGTGGACGAGCGCGGGGAGGTCGACGTCGAGTTGCGTGACGAACTCCGGGCGTTGCTGGCCCCGGGTCGGCAAGCCGGGACATCGAGCGTGCGTGGCGTCGTGGTGACGGGTGCGGGTCTGGCGGCGTTTGCGGCTGGCTCCGATCCCGCCCCGCCGCAGAGCGCCGGGTCGGATCGGGCGCCCGCGCTGTCTGGAAACTACAGGTTGATGCGTGTGATCGGCGAGGGCGGGATGGGCATCGTGTACGAGGCCGAACAGGCCTTTCCCAGGCGCACGGTGGCGATCAAGGCGCTCAAGCCGGGTGTCGGTGGCGCGAGCATCTTGCGACGATTTCAGAACGAGGCTCAGGTGCTTGCGCGGATGCAGCACCCTGGGATCGCCCAGGTGTACGAGGCCGGGCTGTCGGACGACTCGGGCACGCCCGGTTCCAGCGATGAAGCGTTCTTTGTGATGGAGTACGTGCAGGGGCCCCCCCTGAATGTGTACTGCGACTCACACAAGCTCTCGACCCGCCGGCGGCTTGAACTGATGCTCAAGGTCTGCGACGCGGTGCAGCACGCCCATCAACGCGGAGTGATCCACCGCGACCTGAAGCCCGCGAACATCCTGGTGGCCGAGTCCGAGGGCGGGCCGCAGCCCAAGGTCCTGGATTTCGGCGTGGCGCGTGTCGAGGACGTTCGGCACCAGTTTACGACGGTGCACACCCACGCGGGACAGATCATCGGCACGCTGGCGTACATGAGCCCGGAGCAGCTCATCGGCGGCACGACGCCGAGCGATCGCCCGGAGCGTGCGGAGGCCGACATCGATGTGCGAGCCGACGTGTATGCCCTCGGGGTGATTGCATACCAACTGCTCACGGGCAGGCTTCCTCTGGAACTGACCAATCGTCCGCTGCCGGAAATCGCCCGCATCGTGCGGGACGAGTCGCCGCCGCGACTTGGTGCGATCGACCGGTCGATGCGGGGCGACCTGGAAACCATCGTCGCCAAGGCGCTGGAGAAAGACCGCGAGCGGCGATACTCCTCAGCGGCGGCGTTCGCCGAGGACATCCGCCGATTCCTCGCCGGTGAGCCCATCCTGGCCAGGCGGGACTCGACCGCGTACGTGGTGTCCAAGCTCGTCCGTCGGCACAAGGCCCCGGTGGCGGCCGCCGCGGTGGCGCTGGCGGGCATCGTCGCCTTCGCCGTCATCGCTGCGGTTCAGGCACGTGCCAATCGCGTGCTGGCAAACTCGCTCGCCGACGAGCTGCACCACAGCCGGATCGAACGTGGGCGGCTTGTCGCCGCGGCGGGGAACGTGACGCTGAGCGAGGACATGCTCTGGCAGCAGTGGGTTCGTCGCCCCGGCGACCTGGCGACGCACTGGGCCCTGCGCGAGTTCTACGCCCGCTTGCCGATCCTGGCATCGGGTCCGATGGTGGACGGAGTGCCCAGCCGGCTCTCGTACTCATCGGCACTCAACGGCGTCGCGGTCATGACTCTGCAGGGACAGGTGACGGTGCTGAGCCCAACGCTCGATCGGGTGGCCTGCACGGCCAGTACCGGCGGGACGAGCCAATCGGGCGTCGCCGCGATCTCTCCCGATGGTCGCTTTGCCCTTGTCGGTGCGGGCCCGACGCAGGCTGCGATGATCGATCTGTCCAGCGGCCAGGAGCGATTCCGGATTGAGCTTCCACCCCGGGTGTTCAACATCGTCGCATATGCACCTGACGGCGCGAGCATCGCGCTCGGCGGCACGAGCGGCGACATCGAGGTCTTCGATGCGTCCACGGGGACCAGCCAGGGGATCGTTCACAGCACCCGATACCCGACGGCTCTGCAGTTCATGGACGATCGCCTGCTTCTTGTCGGGCATCGCAGCGGCATCATCCACGTCGTCGATGTTCGCTCCAGGACTGTCGAGCACGTCGTGCGGGGCGTGTCGCCGCACATTCATCAGCTGACCTTGAGCGCCGATGGCGGCACGCTGCTGGCTCTTGCCGACGGGGGCACGCTCGATGTCATCGACGTCCGAACCTGGACGCCAACACGGCGCGTGGACCTCGGCGCGGCGTACTCCCGCATGGCCTTGTTCGACGGCGACGCTCGGATCATGCTCATGGGCAAGGGGGGCATTCGTCTGCTGAGCACGCACGACATGTCCCTTGCCGGCACGGTGCTCGAGCATGACGCCGGCACCGCCGTGCTTGGGCCCGACGCGAGGTTCATCTACACCATCGGGTTTGGTCCGGCCGTGCGCATGCTCCGAGCCGAGCCGAGCCCATTCATCCGCGAGTGGCCGGTTTCGCGGAGACCCGAGGTCGACTGGGTCTTTGCGGCGGCGCTGAGTCCGGATCAGCGTCTGTATGCAACCGGGACCAGCCGCGGCTTTCTCCGCATCTGGGATGTTCCCAGCCGAGCGCTCCTGAAGGAGACACGTGTCGGACACGCCGTGCGGGCGGTGGCGTTCGACCACTCCGGCACACGCGTGGCCTTCGGCGGCGAGGGCGGGGTGGTGCAGGTCTGCGGTGCGACGGATCTGGTCCCGCGTGTCTCGATCCAGGCCCATCCGCAGTTCGTGTACGACGTTGCATTCCTGCCCGATGGCGACATCCTGACGATCGGGTCCGATCGCACGCTCCGCAGGTTCGGGCCTGGTGGCGAGCTCGTGCGCGAGCGGATCGTTCAGGATTCCCCGCCGACAAGCCCCCTGCGGTTCGCGCTCTCGCCCGACGCCTCCCGTATCGCCCTGACGGGCTCGGCGCCTGCGCTCTGGGTGGGATCCACGGCCGACTTTTCGCAGGTCTTCGAGTTCCAAGCGCCGTTCTCCTTCATGCGGGCTCGCTTCAGCCCGGATGGATCGCTGCTGGCCGTCAGCGGCAACTATCACTCCATCGACATCCGCGACGGACGGACCTTCCAGTTGCTGCACACCATGCGCGGCCACGAGGGTCCCGTGGTCGAAGTCGCCTTCGACGAGTCCTCCGCGATTCTCTTCTCCGGGAGCATCGACTCCACGCTCCGCGCGTGGGACGCTCGATCCGGCGACAACCTGGCGACGCTCGCCTCGCCGATTCGCGAGCAGTCCACGATCCGACCCCTTGCCGGCGGCCGGAACGTGCTGGTCGCAGGATCCGACGGGATCGTCCGGGAGTGGGACCTCGCCGTGCTCGACGCCGCGATCGCGAGGAACACGTCCTATCTCCTCGAGCGCATTCCGCGGCGGAATCCGGTTCCTGATGCGGACCTCCCGGGTGTTCGCGCCTGGGCGGAGCGGGCACTGCGGGACGCGCCCCCGCTCGTGGAAGGTCCTGATAACGGGCAGTTGCACCCCGATTCCCCCTGAGCCGCACGGGTCCGGTGTCGGCGCGGTACAGTTTTGAGCCATGCAGGGATGGAGCGGCAAAACCGGCGGTTCGATCCGCACACTTCCCCGATCCGACTCCGAGCGGGCGCCATCGGGCACCCTGCTCATCGAGGTTGCGTGGGAGGTCTGCAACCAGCTCGGGGGCATCTATCAGGTCATCAAGAGCAAGGCCCCGCGCATGGTCGAGCGGTGGAAGAACCGCTACTACATGCTCGGGCCATACAACGCGCAGAAGGCCGCGCTCGAGTTCGAGCCGAGGTCACCCAAGCCGGGCTCCTGGATCGCCCGCACGCTCGAACAGCTCAAGCAGGGCGGCCTGGTCGTGCATCATGGCAACTGGCTCGTGCCCGGTCGCCCCAAGGTCCTGCTGGTCGAGCACTGGGTCGCTCCACCGGAGCTTGACGCGATCAAGTACAAGCTGTGGGCCGAGCACGGCGTGGAGTTTCCCTCCGGCGATGGCCTCGTCGACGGCGTGGCGTCGTTCGCCGAGGCCAGCAAGCGTGTGCTCTGGTCCATCGCGCTCAACTGGGCGGCGGGCGGCGTCGAGGACGACGACCACGCGACAGCGAGCACGCCGGAGAAGTCCCACACCGGCGCCAGACGCACGCTCGCCCACTTCCACGAGTGGATGGGCGGACTGGCGATTCCCATGCTGCGGAAGGAGCAGGCCCCGGTCGCGACGGTGTTCACGACCCATGCCACGCAGCTCGGCCGGACGCTCGCCTGGGGCGATGAGTGGTTCTATGACCATCTGCCGTTCGTGGATCACGCTGCGGAAGCTGCCCGCTGCAACGTGAAGACGCAGCACTATGCCGAGCGTGCCTGCGTGCACGGCTCGCACGTGTTCACGACCGTGAGCCAGATCACCGGTGAGGAGTGCACCCACCTGCTCGGGCGTACGCCGGACCTGTACACGCCCAACGGGCTGAACATCGAGCATTACAACGTCGGGCACGACTTTCAGACGTTCCACGCGCAGTTCAAGGAGCGGATCCATCGCTTCACGATGGGGCACTTCTTCCCGTCGTACTCGTTCGATCTCGACAAGACGCTCTACTTCTTCACGTCCGGGCGGTTCGAGCCCAGGAACAAGGGCTTTGACCTGTGCATCGAGGCGATGGCACGGCTGAATGCCAAGCTGCGATCGATCCGCAGCGATCGCACGGTGGTGTTCTTCATCATCACGCAGAGGGCGACCCGGTCGCTGCACCCTCGGACTCTGCACAGCCGCGGCGTGCTGGCCCAGCTTGACGACGTGACGGCCCGCGTGATCGAGGACGTGCGCGAGCCGTGGCTGCGCAAGCTTGCCGCCAGCGTCTCCGGTGGAGAGAGGCCCAAGCTCGACGATCTCATCAGCGAGTACTGGCGGCTGCGCATCCGTCGCACCCAGCACGCGTTCCGGACGCACGAGCTTCCCATGATCGTCACGCACCTGCTGGAGGACGACGCGAAGGACGACGTGCTCAACCAGGTGCGCAACGTCTGGCTGTTCAATCGTCCGGACGACCCCGTCAAGATCGTCTATCACCCGGAGTTCATCACACCCACCAATCCGCTGTGGGGCATCGAGTACGACCAGTTCGTGCGCGGGTGTCACATGGGCGTCTTTCCCTCCAGCTACGAGCCCTGGGGCTACACGCCGCTGGAATGCATGGCCATGGGCGTGCCCAGCGTCACGAGCGATCTGGCCGGCTTCGGCCGCTATGTCGAGGAGACGCTGCCCGATCTGGCTCGCCCGCCAGTGCAGGGCCAGATGCTCGAGGATCATCCGGGGCACGGGAGCATCGGCAGCGGTCTGGCGGTCCTCAAGCGGCGAGGGCGGACCTTCCACGAAGCCGCCGCGGATCTCGCCGACCATCTCACCGCGTTCTGCGCGATGGATCGCAGACAACGCATCCAGCTTCGCAACGAGGTGGAGCGGCGAAGCTGGGAGTTTGACTGGAACGCGCTCGCCAAGGCCTATGACTGGGCCCACGATCTCGCGCTGGTTCGAGCCGGCGTCGGGCCGACCTGACCGTCCCCAGGACTGTTTGGCCCGGTCCGTGGTCGCTACGATTCGATCGTGAAGACCCGGTACTTTGACAACGCGGCGACGAGCTTTCCCAAGCCCCCGGCCGTCCTCGATGCCATGACGCGGTACATGCTCGAATGCGGGGCGCCAAGCCGCGGCAGCCACGCCCCGGCCCGGGAGGCCGCCGTACTCGTCCGACGGTGTCGCCAGCGCATCGCGACCCTGGTAGGTCTCTCCAGCCCCGATCACGTCGTCTTCGGGCTCAACACGTCGGATGGGCTGAATCTCGCGGTCAAGGGGGTGTACGCGGCGTCTCGCAGACAGCGCGGCGCGTCCGCGCCGCTGCATGCCGTTGCCACCGCGATCGAGCACAACTCCGTGCTTCGCCCGCTGCACGCCCTGCGGGCTTGCGACCCGAACTTCGCCTTCACCATCGTTCCTGTCGATCCGTCGACGGGGCTGGTCGATCCGTCCGATGTCGCCGCCGCCGTGCGCCCGGGCGAAACGATCCTGATCTGCGTCAATCATGCCAGCAACGTCACCGGCGTTCTGCAGGACATGGACGCCATCGGCGCCGCGTGCGATCGCTTCGGCGTCGGCGGTTCGTCGGATGATGGGGCGCTCATGCTGGTGGACGCGGCCCAGTCCCTCGGACACGTCCCGGTCAGCATGACCAGCGCCCGGATCGATCTCCTCGCGTTCCCTGGGCACAAGGGGCTGCTCGGGCCCACCGGCACCGGCGGCCTGTGCATCCGCCCCGGTGTCGAGCGGCGTCTTGACACCGTTCGCGAGGGCGGCACAGGCAATCTCAGCGAGCAGCTCAAGCACCCAGCAGCCCTTCCTGAGAAGTACGAGCCCGGGTCGCACAACTCCCTCGGCATCGTCGGGCTCTCAGAGGGCGTGGCGTGGATCCTCGATAGAGGCATCGACGCCATCCAAGACCACGAGATCGCCCTCATGGAGCGATTCCTGCACGCACTCGCCCCCGATGCCACCGGCCGCTGCGATGCCGCGCCTGGGTTGCGACTGCTCGGCTCGGCGGACGTCTCCCGACGCGTCGGTGTCTTCACGTTCCAGCACGACGAGCTCGCGCCCCAGGAAGTGGCGGCGATCCTTGAGTCGAGCTTCGGCGTGCTCACGCGCGCCGGGCTCCACTGCGCCCCGCTCGCACACGAGGCCATCGCTCGGGACATCGGTGCCGATGGTTCGGCTCGAACCCCCGGCGGCGTCCGATTGAGTCTTGGGCCGTTCCTCACCTCGGGCGATGTTGACCACGCCGCCGCGGCTCTGCGAAGCATCTGCCTCGAGCACCGATCCGCCGCGTTGGCCTGATGGTCCGCCGCCGGCGCCGTCGGGCGATATTCTGCTCTCCATGCCCGACGCCCATCAGCCCGAAACCGCTCCGCGGCGGGGTCAGACGCTCTACATCATCGATGGCTACGCGCAGTTCTTCCGCGCATATCACGCCATCCGGACCCCCATGACCTCGCCGGTCACCAAGGAGCCCACGAACATGAGCTTCGGGTTCCTCGGGATGCTGCTCAAGCTCTTCCGCGGCGAGGGCGCGCTCGGGGGACCGCCGGACTACGTCGCCGTTGCGCTCGATGTCTCCGGAGATCGCGGCACCTTCCGCTCCGAGCTGTACCCGCAGTACAAGGCCACCCGGGATGACCCGCCGGAAGATCTTGAGCCGCAGGTCCGGCGATGCCTGAGCACGATGCAGGCGATGGGCATCCCGATCCTCGGCGCCCCGGGCTTCGAGGCCGACGATGTCATCGCCACTCTCGTCAAGACGCTCCGAGCCACGCATCCGGATCTGCGGATACGGATCATCAGCAAGGACAAGGATCTCAAGCAGCTCCTGGCAAACGACCACGTCGAGCTCTACGACGTTCACCACGAAGCGATCATCGATCAGAAGACCTTGAAGGAGGAGACTGGCCTTGAGCCGGGCCAGGTCATCGACTATCTCGCACTCATGGGCGACACTGTCGACAACGTCCCCGGCGTGGTGGGCATCGGCCCCAAGACCGCTGCCCAGCTCATCGCCGAGTATGGATCGCTCGACGCCGTGCTCACCGAGGCGGGCAAGGAGAAGAGCGCGATCAAGGGCAAGCGCCTTGAGAACATCCGCGCCGCGATCCCGCACCTGCCGCTCTCGCGCCAGCTTGTCACGTTGCGCAACGATGCGCCGATCACGTTCGATCTGGCGGCGGCCCGCACGGAGAGCGTGCGGCTGACCGAGCTCATGCCCGTGCTCAAGGAGCTTGGGTTCAATCGGTATCAGGATGAACTCCGCACCCTCATGGGCCAGCCGGCGGTCATGCCGCCGACGTCGCCCGCGGGTGAGTCGGCAAGGACTGCTCACGCGTCGACCAAGCGCCAGGCGCACTCCTCGGATTCCGGGTCGACCGGCGGCGGGCTCTTTGACCAGATCGAGGCCGCCCGGCCGACCGCCGTGAAGGTTCAGTCCGGCGTCTATCGCTGCATCACGTCGCCGAAGGAGCTCAAGGAACTGGTGGAGGACCTGCGCGAGGCCGAGGTGATCGCCATCGACACCGAGACCACCGGTCTTCCCGCGTTGCGGCACGAGCTCGCGGGCATCTGCCTGAGCACGCGCGTCGGCACGGGCGTGTATGTGCCGACTCGGTCGCCATCGCCGGGCGATCACATGGACCAGGAAGTGGTTCTCGGCGCACTGCGGCCGGTTCTTGAAGACCCGATGCGACCCAAGTGCGGGCACAATCTGAAGTTCGACATGCTTGTGCTTCGACGTGCCGGCGTGAAGCTCGCGGGGTGCTGTGTGCCGTCGGCTCGGCTTGCCGCCGCGGGTGCGGCGAACCTGCCCGCCGGCTCGGACACCGGCGTGGTGTCGACGATCTTCGACTCGATGGTGGCCTCGTATCTCATCGACGCGGAGCGCTCCAGCCACGGCCTTGACGCGCTGGCCCTCGCGCTGCTTGGCAGGACGAACATCTCCATCACCGAGCTCATCGGCACGGGAAAGGACCAGCGGCGATTCGACGAGGTGCCGCTGGACGCCGCGACGCAGTACGCCGCGGAGGACGCGGATGTCGCGCTCCAGCTCCGGGCCATCATGCTCCCGCAGATCGAGGCGATGGCCCTGCGTCCGCTGTTTGAGTGCGTGGAGATGCCGCTGGTCGAGGTGCTCGCCGAGCTGGAGTGGAACGGCATCCGCGTGGACAAGGCCGAGCTCGATCGCCAGCGCGCTCGGCTGCAGCAGCGGATCGACGCGCTGCGGCGTGAGATCGTCGGAGCCGCGGAAGATGCACTAGGTCGCCCGTTCAACCCCGACTCGCCCAAGCAGCTCGCCGGCGTGCTGTTCAACCGCGCTGACGACCCGGCGGAGCCGGGGCTCGGGCTCAAACCGATCAAGCGCATCAAGACGGGATTCTCGACCGATGCCGAAGTGCTCGACAAGCTCGCCGAAGATCCGATGATCACCACCCCGATCCCCAAGCTCATCGTCGAGCATCGGGAGTTGAGCAAGCTCGTGAACACCTATCTCGAAGCGCTCGCGGAGGACATCTATCCCGAGCAGCCCGGCGTGCAGCCGCATCTCCGCGGGCTCGCCGGACGCATCCACTGCTCGTTCAATCAGACGGTCGCCGCGACGGGGCGGCTGGCCTCGAGCGAGCCGAACCTGCAGAACATCCCGATCCGCACGGATGTCGGGCGCGAGATCCGCCGAGCGTTTGTCGCGCCCGAGGGAGGCGTCCTGATCAGCGCGGACTATTCGCAAATTGAGCTGCGCCTGCTCGCGCACCTGTCGCGCGATCCCGCGCTGATCCAGGCCTTTCAGGACGATCAGGACATTCATACCGCCGTCGCCGCCCAGATCCACGGCGTGCCGCTGGACAAAGTCACCCGCGAGCAGCGATCCGGCGCGAAGATGGTCAACTTCGGCATCGTCTACGGCATCACGGCCTTCGGCCTCGCCCGTCGACTCGGCGTCAGCAACACCCAGGCCGACGAGATCATCACCGGCTACAAGAAGCGATTCGCAGGCATCACGACGTTCCTCCAGGAGTGCATCGACCAGGCGACGCGTTTCGGCTACGTCCAGACCATGCTCGGCCGGCGCCGCCCGATCACGGACATTCATTCAACCAACCCCAGCCGCCGAGCGTTCGCCGAGCGCACGGCGATCAACTCGGTCGTCCAGGGCTCCGCCGCCGACCTGATCAAGCTGGCAATGGTCGATCTGCACGCCGCAACGCACGGCACGCTCCCAAGCGGCGTGCGGATGCTGCTGCAGATCCACGACGAACTGGTATTCGAGTCGCCCGCCGAGCGAGCCGAAGAGGCATGTGCGATCATCAAGGGCGTGATGGAGAACGCCATGACCCTGAGCGTGCCGCTGAAGGTGGAGGTCGGGACGGGGGCGAACTGGTTCGAGGGGAAGTAGCCGGCGCTCTTACCGCGCAAACTCAATCGCCCGCGTCTCACGCAGCACCGTCACCCGAATCTCACCCGGGAACGTCATCTCTTCGCTCACCTTCTTGGCGATGTCGAACGCGATCCGCTGGGCCTCGTCGTCGTTGACCTTCTTCGCGTCGACCATCACGCGCACCTCGCGACCGGCCTGGATGGCAAACGCCTCCGTCACGCCCGGCTGACGCAGCGCGATGTCCTGCAGCTCGTTGAGCCGCTGGATGTACTTCTCCATGCTCTCGCGCCGTGCGCCCGGCCGCGCCGAACTCACCGCGTCGGCGGCCATCACGATCGGCGTGTAGAACGTCGTGCTCGGGATGTCCCCGTGGTGCCCGCCGATCGCGTTCAGCACGGCTTCCTTCTCGCCGTACTGCTTGGCAAAGTCCATCCCGATCTTCGGGTGCCCGCCCTCCATCTCGTGGTCCATCGCCTTGCCGATGTCGTGCAGGAAGCCGCACCGCCGGGCGAGTGTGCCGTCCAACCCGAGCTGCTCGGCGATGATCTGGCTGAGATACGCCACTTCCACCGAGTGACGCAGCACGTTCTGCCCGTAGCTGGTCCGGAAGCTGAGCTTGCCCATGGCCTCCACCATCTTGGGATGCAGGCCGCGCAGGTTGACCTCCAGCACCGCGTCCTTGCCAGACTTCTGCACCCGCTCGTCCATCTCGCTCTTGACCTTCTCGACCACTTCCTCGATCCGAGACGGATGCATGCGACCGTCGGCGATCAGGCGATTCAGGGACTCCACCGCCACCGCCTGGCGGATCTTGTCAAAGCAGCTCACCACGATCACGCCCGGCGTGTCGTCCACGATGATGTCCACGCCGGTGGCCTTCTCGATCGCCCGGATGTTCCGACCCTCGCGCCCGATGATCCGGCCCTTCATGTCGTCGGAGGGGATCGGCACGGCTCGCACCGTGCTCTCGGCGGTGTGCTCGCTCGCATAGCGCTGCACCGCCATGAGCGTGATCTCCTGCGCCTTCTTCTTGGCCTCCGACTGGGCCTCGTCCACGATCTTCGCCACCACCTTGGACATCTCGTGCCGAGCGTCCTCCTCCACCCGGATCAACAGCTCCCGCTTCGCTTCCTCCACCGTCATCTGCGAGATCGCCAGCAGCTTCTCCCGCTGCTGCGAGATCGTCTGCGTCAGCTCTTCGGTCTTCCGATCCAGCCCCGCCTCCTTGCTCTTGAGCGACTCGCTCTGGCGAGTCACCAGCTCCTCCTTCTGCGTCAGCGTCTCCAGCTTCTTGTCCAGAAGGTCCTCGCGCTTGGCGATCCGCTTCTCCGCCTCCCGCATCTCGGCACGAGTCTTGTCCAGCTCGGCATCGGCCTGCGACTTGCGGTCCAGCGCCAGACGCTCGGCCTCCACCTGGGCGCGCTCGGCGATCCCGCGAGCATCCGCCTCCGCTCGGCTCCGAAGATCCGCCGCCTCCTCGCGGGCCCGCTTGAGCGTCTGGCCACGCAACGCGCTCACCACAAAGAACCCGAACGCGACGCCGATCAGATGCGCCACGATCGCCACAATGATCCACACCAGCGGCACGCTCTCAGACCCGTTCGGCACGGTTTGCGCAAGCGTCACGGAGCCGATCACATTCGTCGCAAGCATCTGCACTGAGCACAGCGTCATGCCGAGCCCTCCGGAACAAACGCGCGCAACGGAATCCGCCGCGTGCGGGAAGTGCCCGCGCGTCGTGCGCAACCATCAGATCACCGGCACTCTTGGCCGGTCTGGACGGCAATCTCAGATCGAACGTGTTCCTGCTCGCACCGCTTCGAACCGACACGCGGGCTCTGTCTGGCCACATCCCGCGGGCGGATGTCCGTACCTGGCGCATCGCTCTCGGGCGATCGCCCCCAAAGCCCCGGTCCTGCCACATGTGCGAGTTGACTGCATCACTGGGAAACACTCTCGATCTATCCACGCAGGGTCGTCCCCTGCATGGGCGGATCACTTCTCTGCCGAGACGGAGCAGGGCTCAACGTCTGGGCAAGTCCATGCCCCGCTGAAACAGCCGCCAGGTCGGATGCCGCGCATCGCGCCAGGTGGTTGGTTGTCGCACACCGCAATGGTGTGCGTTGTTCGGATTCTCTCAGGTTGTTGTGTTTTCGTCAAGCGGACTCGCCGCACATTGATCCGTGTTCGCATCATGTTTGGCATCGAGATGATCGTTTTTTTCGTTGTTCCTGTCGCGCCTGGGAACTCGCGCTCGCGTTCATCGATCAGCTCCCCCGATCGCGGGTCGCGGATCATCAGCCGTTCTGGGCGCTCCGCGCGGAGCTGTGCTCCAGATGCGCCCGACCGGAGGACGCCAGAAGCGCCTACCAGCGCGCGATCGGGTTGAGCGACTCTCAGGCGGTTCGGGCGCACCTCTCGGCGAAACTCGTCGCGATGGCCGGGGTTTAGCGCTTCCGGTGCCGCGATTGCCTGCACGCCTCGATCGGCAACGACACGTAGTACCGCCATATGTACGCCAGATAGGACCCGCGCCACTCCAGACCGGTCCGCTCGGCCTCCGGTCTGGCCCGAAGCTCCCGATCCGCGATCGGCAGGTTGTAGTAGGGAATGCTCGGCCAAAGATGGTGACCGATGTGGTAGTTCATGTTCATCGGCGAGAGCACCAGCCGCTCGATCGGGTTCGACAGGAAGGTGATCAGCCGATGCTCGTCGGCGAGGTCGTCGTCCTCGGGATGGCTGTGCTCGACAAACGCCCGGATCAGGTTCGGCAGATACGTGAACAGATACACCGGCAGGATCCACAGCACCGGATAGCCCCACCACCCGTGTGTCAGGATGCTCACCGGCGATCCGATCGATCCGCCGAAGGAAAGCCCCACCAGCGTGGTCAGCCCGGCGACGAGTGCGATCTGCCACCCGCCGATGATCGCCAGATCACGCACGCCGTGCGTGCGACGATTGGTCTCCGACGCGCTCGCGTCGCTCTCGGCAGCCGCCGAGCGTCCCGCGGCATCCACCTTGCCGGTGCGCAGGAACAAGCTCTTGAACACGTTGATCACGCTCGCCAGCCCTGTCAGGAACAGCACATACTCCAGCTTGTCGGCCTTGTTGAAGCACGCGTGCTTGTGCAGGTCCGGGTCATCGTCATTGGCGAGATTCTGATGGTGCTCCAGATGCCCGCGGCTGTTGATCCGGTTCACCATGCCGATCGGGCCGATCAGAAACAGATCGGTGAACAGATCGCTCGCCGGACCGCTCGGAAAGATCCGCCGGTGCATCCCGTCGTGCCCGATGATGAACAACGCGTAGTATCGCGTTCCGATCACCGGCACCGCGACGAGCACCGACCACCACGTCGGCACGAAGTACACCAGCGCCCACGCCGCCAAGATCCACGCCCAGCACCAGACCGTGTCCCTCACGCTGATCCAGGGTCTCAACTGCGACAGTTCCTTGACGCGTTGCGGGGAGAGCAGTTTGCGATAGGCCACATACGGGTTCCGCCGCGGCTTCTCGACGCTGCTTGAGGACCCGGCCCCAGCGGGAATCTCCACCTCGATGGGCCGCCGGGGAACATGGGTGGTCGGAATTGCGCTCATCTGCACCTCATCCATGACCGGCGCTCGATCCGGACTCCATGGCTCGACAAGGATACGGTCATCCGCTTCTTCGGGGGTGGCCTCAGGGAGGATTCGCAGCGTCCATGCGCCCGGCCGTGTTCCTGGATCGCGACGACACGCTCATCGTGAATCGCGCCATCACCGCGCACTCGGCGTACCCGGGATCGCTCTTTGACCCGGCCCTCGTGCAGCTTTGCCCGGGGGCCGCCCTCGCCTGCCGATCCATGCATCAGGCCGGGTTCGCCCTGGTGGTCGTCACCAATCAGGGGTGCGTCGCCCGCGGAGAGTGTTCGGTCCAGCAGGTCGAGGCCACCAACGCCAGGGTGCGAGCCGTCGTTCGGGCCGAGGCCGGCGTCGATCTTGACGGGCTGTACTACTGCCCGTATCACCCTCGGGGGACCGTTCCCCCGTTCCACGTGGAACATCCGTGGCGTAAGCCCAACCCCGGCATGCTGCTCTGGGCCGCGGATGACCTTCGGCTTGATCTGGCGGGTTCGTGGATGATCGGCGACGCCGAGCGTGACATCGTCGCCGCCCTTCGCGCGGGGATCGATCGACCGCGCACCATCATCGTCGGCGACGCGCCCGCCGCCGAGGTCGGCCATCGCGTGGATTCGATCGCCGCCGCCGCCGAGATCGTTCTGCAGAGCGCGGGAGGCCGCTCGCGATGATCCGAGGCAAACCTCTGCGCCTGCTGGTCATCTGTCCGTCGTGGCTCGGCGACGTGGTGATGGCCACACCCGCGCTTCGACTGCTGCGCACATCTCTTCCCGGAACGTTCATCGGCGCTCTGCTGCGACCCGGGCTGGACGAACTGCTCGCCGGCAGCGATCTTGTCGATGAGATGCACGTGGATCGCGCCCGGGGCGTCATGGGGCCCAAGCTCGTCGCCGGCAAGATCCGCCCGAGACGCTACGACACAGCCCTGCTGCTCACCAACTCCTTCTCAACAGCGCTCATCGCTCGACTGGCGTTCATACCGCGCCGCGTGGGCTATGACCGGGACGGCCGCGGGTTGCTCTTGACCGACCGGATCAAGCCCGACCGCGTTGCCGCCACGGGTGCGTACGCGTGCGTGCCCGCCGTGGAGTACTACCTGCGAGCGGCGCGGACGCTGCTCGGGGGCGACGGGGAACGTGGGGGTTGGGGGGGTGGGGGCG
>DHLW01000107.1:5477-25551 GCA_002405485.1 Phycisphaerales bacterium UBA4658 | reverse complement strand
AGCTATCTGATCGCGTTCTTCGCCGGCTCGGTGCTGGCGGACTATGGCGGGAGCGGGCTGGACACCACCGACATCTTCACGTTCCTGAACCTCTGGTTTGCCGGATGCTGACGTGCCGGTGTTGCCTCGGGCAGAAGGCGTGGCAGAGTGAAGGCATGCATCGACGGCGCACACTTCGGGCGATCGCGTGCGCCTGCGTGGCCATGCTCGCGTTGAGCGAGGTCGCGCCCGCGACTGCGGATTCGACGGGCGCGATCCGGTTCTTCGGGACCGGGGTCGGCCCGCCGGGGCAGCAGGATCGTGTCCGCATCGCGGTTGACGACAACCAGCCGGGCGGCGCGAGCCAGCCGTGCGATGTCGGCGCCGGTTCGTTCACGGTGGACTTCTGGATCCGCGGCCGAGCGCAGGACAACACCTCCGCGGGCGGACCTCAGGGCGGGCGTGAGTGGTTCGACTTCCGGTGGATCGAGGGGAACATCGTCGTTGATCGGGACATCTTCGGCCCCAGCGATCGGGATTGGGGCGTCTCGATTGCCGGGGGGCGCGTGCGATTCGGCATCGGACGCGGCGACTCAGGAACCTGGAGCGAGAACACCATTCAGGGCGCTCGACTGGTCTTGGATGACGCGTGGCATCATGTCGCGTGCGTGCGCGACGCGTCGACGGGAAGCATCGCCATCTTCGTCGACGCCACCCTCGACTTCGTGGGATCGCCGGGCGTCAATCGCGCTGACCTGAGTTTCCCGGATTCGGGCGTCTTGAACCAGGTCACGCCCTGGGGGCCGTACATCGTGCTCGCGGCGGAGAAGCACGACGCCGGCATGGAATATCCCTCCTTCAACGGGTATCTGGACGAGGTGCGGGTGTGGTCGCGAGCGCTGAACGCCGCGGACATCGCCGCGGTGCACCGTCGAGTGCTGACACCGGGTTCATCGCTCGCCGCGGGCCTTGTGGGTGCGTTCCGATTCGAGGAGACATCGGGCACGGCGATCCTGGACAGTTCCGCCTCCGGCCAGAGCCCGGGTGTGCTCATCAACAACACGCCGGGGAACGGACTCAGGGTGTTCGCGGCGAGTGATCCGATGAATGTCGCGCCGGTGCGCGCGTGCCGTGCGGATTTCGACGACGACGGCACGGTCACGCTGCAGGACGTGTTCGCGTTCCTGAACGCCTGGTTCATCGGGGACGCACGCGCGGACATCGACGGCGGCGGGCTGACGATCGGCGACGTCTTCGCATTCCTGAACGCGTGGTTCACCGGGTGCTGAGGTCAGCGCCGCCGACGGGCAGAGATCAGGCCACCCAGCGCGAGCAGGCCGGCGGCGGCGGGGGCCGGGACCTGTCCCGGGACCTTGTCGGAGCCGTCGCACTCCATGCCGCGGAATCGCACGACGAAGTTCGGCTTGTTGCCGCTGGGGTTGATGAAGTCCGCGGCCAGGATTGAACCCGCGATCGAGGAGGTCACGGCGAAGACGAATGTGCCGGTCTGCCCCACGGCGATGCCGGAGGTCGGCGAGCCCCCGCCGAGGAACGACGCCCCGATCGCCGCGCCGGCCTCGAACGTGCCGAAGGGCTGACCGGACTCGCTGCCGGTGTTCAGGAAGCTGGACTTGGATGCGGAGGTGAGCGTGGCCGATCCGCCCTGGCCCGGGATGTTGAAGACCAAACCGGTGATGAATCCGCCGGTGGACGCGGGCGTGGTGTTGGTGATGTTGATGGTGAGGGTGCCGGCGGTGGCGGTCGAACTCGTGTAGCTCATCGACCCGGCGAACGCGCCGAGCATCGATGTGCTGGACGCACCGTTGGAGACAAACCCCGTAGAGCTGAACGCCGCCTGAGCGATGCCGGGCAGGGCCATCGAGACGAGCAGGGCAAGGGCGCCGGTGGATCTGTTGAACATGGGATGGTCTCCGCTCTAACGCTGGTGCGGCTGCCGACCGGGTTGGTCGGCCAGGAATCGGGCGGCCACAACCGCCACGACTCAACTGTCGCATCTGCGCAGGGGAACGCCACGTTGCGGCTGAGAGCAGCAGTCCGCGGCGCGGGCTGTGCGGAGTGTGCGGCGCGGCTGCCGCACAGTGAGCGGGATTCTCGGACCGGACCCGTTCCGCCGACGATCAGTGAACGCCGGCAGCGCCGAGCCAGCGCTCGGCATCCAGCGCCGCCATGCAGCCCATGCCCGCGGCGGTCACGGCCTGGCGGTACGCGGCGTCTGCGACGTCTCCGGCGGCGAAGACGCCCGGGAGGTTCGTGTAGCTGTTGCGCTGCTTGAGCGCGACATACCCGGCGGAGTCGAACTCGAGCCCGGTGTCTTTCAGGAACTTCGTGGCGGGCGTGTGCCCGATGGCGACGAAGAGCCCCTTGACGTCCAGGCGGGAGCGCTCCTTGGTCTTGGTGTCCTCCAGCAGGACGCCTTCGAGGTGGTCCTTGCCGAGCACGTCGACGACGACCTTGTTCCACAGCACCTTGGCGTTGGGTCGGCTGAGGAATCGCTGCTGCATGATCTTGCTGGCGCGGAGTTCATCCCGCCGGTGGATGACATAGACGACTGATCCGAACTTGGTGAGGTACGTGGCCTCCTCCATGGCGGTGTCGCCGCCGCCCACGACGGCCAGGGGCTGGTTGCGGAAGGCCGGCAGAGCGCCGTCGCAGACGGCGCACGCCGAGACGCCACCGCCCGAGCGGGCCAGACGCATCTCATTCTCCAGCCCGATCCAGTTGGCCACGGCTCCGGTGGCGATGATGACGGCGTGGGCGTGGACCTTGGCTCCCTCGGAGGTGTGCAGGACGTGGGGTGAGTGCACCGGGTCCTTGGAGAACTCGCAGCGGACGATGTCCTCCATGACGACCTTGGTCCCGAACCGCTCGGCCTGGGCCTGGAAGTGCGACATCATCTCCGGCCCGGTGATGCCCTTGGGAAAGCCGGGGTAGTTCTCGACCTCGGTGGTGAGCATGAGCTGCCCGCCGGGGAGCACCGGGCCTGGGTCCTGCTTGGGCACGCCGATGAACACCGTGGGTTGCAGACTGGCGCGTGCCGCGTAGATCGCGGCGGTCCACCCGGCAGGTCCGGATCCGATGATGACGAGTTTGTGGGCCGAGGACATATGGTGTGGACTCGACAAGCAGGAGCGGGGCAGGACCTGGCCGCGACGATCCCGGCGCCGATGCGCCGGCTCCGGGACTTCGCGGCTCACTTCAGTTCATTGGATTCGATGAGTCGCTGGCGGAAGAGTGACAGGGTCGGGGGATACAGCAGATAGTCGCCCGGGACGCCCACACGAGTCTGCGTGCAGGTCACCGCCTGGCCTGCGGCGTCATCGGGGCCGACGGAGTAGATGACGAACGTGTCGGCGATCAGGTCGAGAGCGAACTGCGGCTGCGGCGCAGGCGGGAAGAGCGTGATGGTGTGCGGGCGGTCCTCGCCGTTGGGGCCCTTGCGCGTGTCGCGCAGGGGAACGAAGAACTGCAGGTCGTTGCCGCGGGAGCTGTAGGGATCCTTGTCGATCGCGTCGACAAACTCCGGACGGATGGCTGCGATGGACCGCGGGAGCGACTGCTGGCGCCGGCTGAAGGCGTAAACGCCGATGGCCAGGCGAGTGGCGCCGAGCTCGGCCCTGATCTCCCGTCGGAGCTGGAAGATCGCGTCCACGTCGTCAAAGGCCCCGCTGAGCACGGAGAACTTCGTCGTGGTCTGCACGAGCTTGCGATAGTCGGTGGCGGTGTTGACGTACCGATCGAAGGGTGAGAGCTGCCAGCGGCGGCGCCAATCGTCGTGGATGCCTGCGAGCATCTTCGACGACTCGCGCTGTCCGGCGTGGGCGGCCCGGGCGCTCTCCCAGAACGCCGCGGCGCTGAAGAGCTTGAGCGGACGCTCGCTGGCGCTCACGCGGGCCATGGTGGTCCCGAAGGTGGTCTCGCTGGGGCCGGAGTTGGGGACCATGACCTTGCTGAGCAGTTGCTCTCGGGCCACGAAGTCGGCCTCGGGAAAATCGATGCGATCGATCTGCAGGAACCCGCGGCGCTCCTTGAGCCGGTCGTTGACCTTGCGCAGACCGGCGGCGTCGATCGTCGGCTTGCCCGAGATCTGGTCCAGATACACCACGTCCCGCATCCGCTCCAGCGTGAGCTTCATGGACTCAAGCGCCCACTTCTTCTCCCGCACCGTCGGTCGGTCGGCCATCTGCCGGCAGAAGAACAGCCAGTCCCCAAGGACCTTGAGCGCGCCGGGCAGGTCCCCCGCCTCGTGCCGACGCGAGGCCTCGATCTGGCAGAGCACCCCCGCGTTCTCAAGCGCCGGGAGGTACAGGTGCCGGGCGGCGGCCAGCAGCGGCGGATCGCCCAGTTCGGTGTACAGACCCTTGGCGACGAGGTCGACGCTCACCCCTTCCACGCCGTAGGGCTGGGCGAAGGCAAAGGCCTTGAGCCGGTCTTCCTCCTTGGTGATCTCGTCAAGGGCGGTGAGCACAGCGGTCTGGTTGGGCTTCTGGGCCCAGGCGGCGGCGTCGGCCCACCCTGGTCCCTTGCTTCCCAGTTGAGCCGCACGGGCCTGCGTGGCGTACACCGCCGGAACCGGATCCATGGCCCCGAGCTTGGGGAGCAGGACCAGATCCGAGCGAAGCTTCTCGGGAATCGCCTTGAACGGCGCGTTCACGCGGTCGTTGAACTCATCGGCCCGGGCCGGACTCGCCAAGGCGGAGCTCAGCGCGAGCGCGACGACCAGGATGAAGGGACGCAGGCGGCGGTGCCGGGAGGGTTGCAGCATCGATGCACTCCAGAGGCGGAGGTGGCCGTCCGGTTTGATCGTGGACGGGCAAAGATGCTAGCCGATCCGGGTCTGGGTGGCCGGGATCCGGCGCGGTTCGGGCGTTTGCGGCCGGGTTGAAAACAAAGACGCCCGGGCACGATGAAGCGCCCGGGACGTTGCGCGAGAGAGGTCCGTGAGGATCGGATCGGTCAGCACGCTGGGGATGGTGCTGGAACGCCGGTCAGGGGTGCGAGCGGCGGGCGTCTTCGATGGACTGGGACGTCGGGAGATCGAACGCGGCGTCATAGCCGGGGTCGTCATCGCCAAGCGTTCCGGGGGCCGAATCGGAGATCAGCAGATCGGGGCAGTCGATCGTGCCGGCCGGGGAAGAGCGATCCAGATCGTCCTCGCCCCGGTGCCGAGAGTCCGTCTCGGGCCGAGCGGCCTGAGCGTCGTCTCGCGGGTCTATTCGCTCCAGACCGGGGGCGCGGTTCTCCCGGAAGAAACGACTCGGCTGAGAATCCATGATTTGTGCGTTGAGCTTCCGGAGGGCCTCGTCGGCGATCTGCCGAACCCGCTCGCGGCTGATGCCGATCTCGGTGGCGATCTGCTTCAGCGTCAGGGGTTCCTGCCCGTCGAGCCCGAAGCGCAGGCGGAGGATCCGGGCCTCGCGCTCATCGATCGCGTCCAGCAGCTTGCGGATCGTCCGCAGCTCGTCATCCTTGAAGATGTAATCCTCGGGGGCGGCGGTGCGGTCGTCGGCGAGCAGGTCGCCGATGTTCATGACCTCCCCGTTCTCGTCCAGCGGGGCCTGGGCCGGAGCCCGGAAGGCCTTGACGGCCCGCTTGATGATCCGGATCTTCTTGAGCGGGAGGTTCATCTCCTCCGCCAGCTCGTGCAGAGAGGGCGGGCGGCCAAGGTCGTGCTCGAGCTTCTGGCTCGCCTGCTTCCACTTGGCGATGAGCTCGACCATGTACGCCGGGACGTGGATCGGCTGCACGGCGTTGATGAGCGCCCGCTTGATGGCCTGCTTGATCCACCACGAGGCGTATGTGGAGAAGCGAGCTCCCTGGGCCGGGTCAAAGCCCTCGACGGCCCGGAGCAGACCGACGTTGCCCTCTTCGATCAGGTCCTGCAGAGACAGCCCGCGACCGGCATAGTTCTTGGCGATCGAAACCACCAGCCGCAGGTTGGACCGGACCATCCGCTCTCGGGAGCGCGGGCAGTTGTCATTAATGATGGCCCAGCCGAGCTGCTTCTCCTCGTCGGCGTTCAGGAGCGGGCTCTCGTTGATTTGTTTGAGGTACAGGTGGAGCCCGGACTGGAGTTCAGCCCGCGCAGGCGACCTGGTCGTCGTTCGAACACCACGCACTCGCGTCTACCTCACGTCCGGCGAGAACCGCCTGAGAACGGTGCAAAGACTGCACGCGAAGACCGCCGGTAGATCCTTCGCGGGCGCTCCCGAAATGGTTCCATCGACCGTGAAAGCAACCCGCTTGATCGGAGATTCATGGGTCTACCCAGCTTCACACCCGGACAATCCGCCCAGCCCCGCTGATCCTCACGCCGAGCCGTGCGTCGATCCGGCCAGGGCTGGCCGGTGGGCTCTTCTGGGACCAACGCCGCCCTCAGCCGGTCGCGGCTGGCCCGGCGATTCTCGGCCCGGGGGACATCCGGCATCCCATGGCGATTGGAGCACGGCCGGATCTTTGAACGTACAGTAGATGGTCGTCGTAGGAGCACTGCGAGGGCGGCCAATGCCGGGGTCGCTCTGTAAACGCTTTCGTTGGCAGCAGTTCCGGCAAGTGGGGCTGGCCGTGAGTCTGGACCTGACGTCCATTCTGGATGCGTGGCCCAATGAACCGGGAAAGATGAACGTCCGCCTCATCGAGGGCGATGACGGGGAGCCCAGAATCCAGCTTCGCATCGACCTGGGGATTCTGCAGATGCGCCTGTCCGGGCGTCCCGACGGCCTGCGGCCGTATGGCATGGAGAGCGTGCTGGAATACCACGAGCGGCGGCTGGACGACCACACGGCGTCGCAGGGATCCGCGGCGGGCTTTGTGCTGGATGAGGACGAGTGCCGAGAGCTCCGCGAGGAAGCGGTCCAGTATTACCACCGCTACGTGTGCGAGATGGTCTTGGAGGAGTACGACGGGGTGGTCCGGGACACGACGCGGAATCTGCGGGTGCTGGACTTGTGCGGCAAGTTCGCCGAGACCGAGCAGGATCGCAGCGTGCTGGAGCAGTTCCGGCCGTACATCGTGATGATGCGGGCCCGGGCGCTGGCGAGCCAGGCCCTGAAGGACGACGAGCCCAAGGCGGCCCTGTTTGCCATTGACGAAGCGCTGGCGTCGCTCAAGAGCTATTTCAGCGAGACCGGGCAGATCGACACCTTTGACGAATCGTCGGAGGTGCAGATGCTCCGCGGGATGCGCGACGCGCTCACGCCGAAGCTCCCCGTAAGTCAGAAGGCTGAGCTCAAGTCCCGGCTGGCCAAGGCCGTCGAGCAGGAAAACTACGAGTTGGCGGCGATCCTTCGGGATGAGCTGAAGAATCTGAAGGAGTGAGGGGCGGAGCTACTTGCCGACGCAGAACGTGGCAAAGACCCGGCCGATCACGTCGTCTGGGGAGATGTGCCCGACGAGTTCCCCGAGGGCATCGAGGGCCTGGCGGAGCGAGCCGGCGACGAGTTCCGGGGCTTCCAGGGCGCGGGCGTGGGGTTGGACCAGTGCGATCGCGGAGACGAGCCGTTCGGAGACCAGGGTGAGTGTGCGACGATGCCGGGGGAGCACGACGGCGGAGTTCCCGCGCGAACGAGCCGCCGCATCGGCGATGGCCCGGCGCAGCGCGCCGAGGTTCCAGCCGTCGAGAGCGCAGATCGCCAGGGCGTCGACGGCCGCGGTGCTCGTCGGCACATCGGCCTTGGTCTGAACGCGGATGACGGTCTTCCGGGGTTCGCCGGACGAGGTGTGCCCCGACCAGCGGAGCGATTCGGGGTCGAATCGCCCGGTGGGGTCACAGGCGATGATCGCATCGGCCCGAGCGATCTCCTCGCGGGCAAGGTCTTGAGCCAGGGCGTCGACCATGCCGAGCGAGCGTGGCTGGTCTACCAGGCCGGCCAGATCGATCAGATGCACGCGGGCTGCGCCGGGGACGTCCCGCGAGAGATCCAGTTCTTCGACAAGCGCGTCCCGAGTCGAGCCCGGGGTGTCGCTGACGATGGCTCGCGGGCGGCCGAGCAGTGCATTGAAGAGCGTGCTCTTGCCGGCGTTGGGCGGACCGACAAGCACGACGCGGGGATACTCGTCCGTGGGTGACTGCGGCGGCGAGCCGAGAAAGGCCCGGATGTCCTCGGCAAGCTCCGTGAGCTGCCGCGAGAGGTCGCCCGGGGCGATCGGCACCACGTCCTCCTGATCAGTGAAATCAATCCCCGCTTCAACGAGGGCCAGCAGCGTGGCGCAGCGATCGGCCCAGCTCTGGTACATGACGCCGGTGCGGCCGGAGAGGATCTGGCGGGCGGCGGCGAGGTCTTCGTCCGTGCGGCTGGCGATGATCGCGGCGACGCCCTCGGCCTGGACGAGCGAGAGCTTGCCCGAGAGATACGCCCGGGCGGAGTATTCCCCGGGATGGGCCTCGCGAACCCCCGGCTGTTCCATCAGCAGGGCGAGCGCGCGCTCGATGAGCAGGGGGTTGCCGGGCAGGACGATCTCGGCGGCGTCCTCGCCGGTGAACGAGCGAGGTGCGTCGAACCGGAGGATGTGGATCGGGACGCGAGCCGAGCCCTTTCCCAGGTGCATCCATGCCGGAGCGCACCTGCCGCCGAGCGTGGGGTAGGGATCGATCAGACGTCGGCCGAGGTCATGGGTGGCGGGGCCGCTGAGGCGGACGAGGGCCCTGTCCTGGCGTGCCCAGCCGGTGGCGAGGGCGGCGATGGTGTCGAAGCTGGACGGTCCGGAGGTCACGCCTGCGGGACCTGGGCAAGGACACTCTGCACGCCCTGTCGGATGGGTTTCCAATCGGCCTCGGGCGATTTGTTGACCGTGAGCCAGGAGCCCGAGAGCAGGAGCCCGGTGACCCCGGGCAGGGCGAAGATGGCCATGGCCAGGGGGTGGCCGTCGGCGTCTTTGGGCGTGCGAAAGGAACGAATCGGGCCCTCCATGGGGGCGCTGAGGACGCACTTGAGGGCGTTGGGGTTTGGGGTGGGCTGAAACTCGCGGACGGCAAGGGCCATAATGAACATTATGCTGTCGGGCCAGTCGCGCTCGATCTTGAGGGGAGCATCGGACCATGAACCAGGAACTGAACCAGGCGCTCGAAGGGCTGTTGCGGTCGCAGCAGCGGTGCGTGCGGATCGTGACAACCGAGGAGGATGAGGCGTTGCGGGCCGCGCACGCCTCGGCGATGGGTCTGCGTGCGGACATGCAGGTCTGGTCGGTGGTGCGCGGCGCGATCGACGGGCTGGCGACCGACCCGGGGACGACCCCGAGCAACGGGACGGAGAATCCCGGGGCCGCGCTCTACGCGTGGTCGCGGCGTCGGGAGCCGACGCTGTACACGGTCATGGACATGAACCCGCACCTGCGCGAGGACCCGCGGACGCTTCGTGCGTGGCGCGATCTTGTGGGGACGCTGGAGGCGCGAGGGAGCTGGCTGGTGATGATCGATCATGACGAGGGCGTTCCGGAGGTGGTCAAGTCGCACTCGGTGGTTCTGGAGCCGCCGCTGCCGGATGAACGGGCCTTGCTCGCGCTGATCCGCTCGACCCTTCGGGACATGCACAGACAGTCCCCGATCGACGCGAACATCCGGGAGGATCATCTGGACGCGATCGTGAAGAATCTGCGTGGATTGACGCGGCGGCAGGCCCGCGCGGTGATCCGCGAGTGCGTGCTCGGGGACCGGAAGCTCTCGCTGGAGGACCTCCCCACGGTCATCATGCACAAGCGGCGGGCGGTCGAGGCGGCGGGGGTGATCGAGTTCGTCGAATCGCCGGCCAGCATGGACGACATCGGCGGGCTCGCGAATCTGAAGCGATGGCTCAGCCGGCGGTCGCACGGGTTTCGCTCCGACGCGGCGGCCCTTGGCCTGTCGGCGCCCCGGGGGGTGCTGCTGCTGGGGGTGCAGGGTTCGGGGAAGAGCCTGTGCGCCAAGGCGGTGGCGACGGCGTGGAATCGCCCGCTGGTTCGGCTGGACGCCGGTGCTCTGTATGACCGGTACGTGGGCGAGAGCGAGCGGAAGCTCCGCCAGGCCCTCCATCAGGCCGAGATGATGGCCCCGGTTGTGCTCTGGATCGACGAGATCGAGAAGGCGTTCGCGTCGGCGGCAAGCGTGAGCTCCGATGGGGGGCTGTCGCGGCGGATGTTTGGCGCCCTGCTGACGTGGATGCAGGAGCGGCAGTCTCCGGTCTTCCTGGCGGCAACGGCCAACGACATCCAGGCCCTGCCCCCCGAGCTGCTGCGCAAGGGGCGGTTCGACGAGATTTTCTTTGTCGATCTGCCCCCGATGGAGACGCGAGCGGCGATCTTCACGATTCACCTGCGCAAACGCGGCAAGGCCCCCAAGGACGTGGACGTGGCCGCGCTGGCGGAAGCGAGCGACGGGTTCAGCGGGGCCGAGATCGAGCAGGCGGTGGCCTCGGCACTGCACGACTGCTTTGCCGAGAATCGTCCGCTGACGACCGAGGCGATCCTGGGGGCGATGCGGGCCAGTCCCCCGCTGAGCGTGACGATGCGGGAGAAGATCGACGAGCTTCGGGCGTGGTCGCGGGGGCGGTGCGTGCCCGCGGATTGACCTGAAGGCCCGCGTCGGAACGCGCACAAGTTCTGAGTCGATCGCGTAGGATGGTCGATATCGGGAACGGGGCGGCGGTGTCGATGCGCGCGTATGGGATTCGATCGGTTCATCCGACTGTATGAGCGTGTGCAAACCTACCCATGGTGGCAGGTGGCCATCGAGGTTCTGGTCATCGGGATCGTGGTGTACGCGATCATCCGGTTTGTCCAGGGGACCCGTGCCGCGGGCGCGCTCAAGAGCGTCCTGTTCCTGCTCGTGGTGGCGACGCTGCTCATCCGCGTGGCCGGCGGGCCGGAGGCGTTTCAGCGGCTGAAGTTCCTGTACGACAACTTCCTGGCGCTGGTCGCGGTGACGTTGATCGTGGTGTTTCAGCCGGAGCTTCGGCGGGGTCTGATCCGGCTGGGCGAGGGGTCGCTGTTTCGCAGGACTCCCGCGGGCGATCTGGCGATGGTGCAGTCGGTCTGCGATGCGTGCAGCTATCTGAGCCGAGCACGCTTCGGGGGGCTCATGGTGCTGCAGCGCGAGGTCGGGCTCAAGGGGCTTGTGGAGGGGGGCACTGCTCTGGATGCCCAGGTCTCCACGCGGCTGCTGCAGTCGCTGTTCTTTCCAGGTTCGGCGCTGCATGATCTGGCGGTGATCATCCACCAGGGACGCATCCGTTCGGCGGGGGTGCAGTTGCCGCTCGCCGAGCCCGAGGAGATGCCCGATCCGACGCTCGGCTCTCGGCATCGTGCGGCGGTGGGCATCAGCAAGGAATGCGACGCGCTGGTGGTGGTGGTGAGCGAGGAGACCGGGCACATCTCGCTTGCCGAGCGCGGGAAGCTGCATCAGAACCTTGGGGTGGACGGCCTCAAGGAGATGCTCTTGGCCCGCCTGAGCGTGCGGAGCCCGGCGACCGCTCAGTCCGACCGATCCGACGAAGCCCATCCGGCCGGTGGAGAGCCGATGCCCGAGGGCATCGGGGATCCGCGAGACTGAGCACGCCCGCGAGCCTGCACGAAGACACCCTGTTCCAGAGTTCCGATTCCCGGCTTCTGATTCCCGACTTTCGATTCCCGATGCTCATGTCCTCCGCAACTCTTCGAACCATCGTTCTGTCGGCCATCGTTGCGGTGGTGGTGTGGATCTTCGCCGAGGGCGAGAGCTTGTCCTCCCGGACGCTCGTGGTGTCGGTGACGTTTCCGATTGAGGCGAGCAATGACCTGGTGATTCGCCCGGAGGATCCGGAGTTCCGAGGACAGGTTCGTGTTCGGCTGGAGGCGACGACCCGCGCGCTGGACGCGGCGGTTCTGGCTGTTGGCGGGGGGGCGGGCGGATCGATCCGGCTCATGCCGGGGACGGCGGGCGTGCCCTCCACGCCGGGCGAGCGGCAGGTGGTGGAGTTACGAGAGGCCATCGGTTCGCTTCCCGAGCTTCGCGCCCTGGGCTCAACGGTCGCCGAGGTCGAGCCGCGGCAGGTGCTCGTGAGCGTCGTGAAGATGGTCTCGCGAGAGGTGCCGATCCGGGTGGAGCTGCCCAAGGACAACGCGCCCGCGCTCGACGGGGATCCGACGGTGTCGCCCGTTGTGGCGACGATGCGAGTTCCGGAGGACGCGCTGGCGCGGCTGACCGACGGGGGCGCGGGATTGACGATCGTGGCGGGGATCACCGAGAGCGACGTTCGTCGCCTGCGTCCGGAAGGGGCGCAGACGCTCACCGTACCGCTGCGCCCGCCGGCGGAGCTCAATGGGCTTGGGCCCATCGTGCTGACGCCGGAGTCCACGAGCGTGCTGCTGCGGATCCGGCGGAAGGTTGAGACCATGCGGATCGCGACCGTGCCGGTCTGGTACAGCCTGCCTCCGACCGACGACGCGGCGAGCGTGAGCGTGCAGGTCGAAGATCGCTTTCTGACCGACGTCACGCTCACCGGACCGGCTGACGAGCTGCAGCGCGTCCGGTCAGGCGCGCTGAGCGTCAAGGCCATGATCGAACTCTCCAGCGAGGACCTCGCCAAGGATTCGGTGAGCAAGCCGGCGCAGTTTCCGGGACTGCCCGCCGGCGTGACCTCCAGCGCGTCGGGGCAGTCGATCCGGGTGCGGATCGAGCGCCGGAGATCCAGCGGGTCATGACCCTGGCGGAGCGGAGAGCGCCTGCGGCGTGCCGCACTCCGGACACGGCGAACCGCCCGGCAGCCCGGCCCGGTCATACCCGCACGAGATGCACCGCACCGCTCGAAACAGGCGTCGACGCCGACGCGTGGTGTAGGCCCAATGGCCCCACACCCCGGCGTTCGCGCACGCCAGGACGCCGGCGAGGATGAGCAGGGTCTGCCCGCGGATGAAGATCGGCCCGTGGTACATGAACGAGCCGGTGTACATCCACCAATCCTGCCGAGTGGCAGCGGACCAGGAGAACTCGATCGGGGTGGGGTCCTCGCGGCCGACAGCGAGCCGGCCGTACTGCTCGCCGACCCAGGACCCGCGACCGAGGGGGAGGACGTTGCCGTTGAGCGCAAGCAGGAGACTTCCGAGCGCGAGCGTGATGGCGAGCGACGCCGTGCACGTCCACCGCAGGATCGCGGGCCATCGGCGGTCAGTGGGCAAGGGTGCGTGGCGGGGAGTCACGGGCGCATCGAACTCAGACGCGGATCGAGCGCCGATCCGTCACCGGCCAGGGAGGTGACGGACCCGAAATTGCGGTCAGAGGCGTCGGACGGCAGGGGTTACTTGAGCTCGGTTCGACCCCGGATGGCTTCGGGCTGCTCGGGGAAGTACTCCAGGCGGAAACGCTCGATGCCCGGGCGGGGGGGGAACCAGACGTCGAACGCGGGCATTCCCTGCTTGGCGGCGGCTTCGATCGCCGCCTTGAGCGGGGTGCGTTCCAGGAAGACGTAGGTGCGGGCCTGGAGCTCCGCCGGTGCTCGGCGATAGAGCGTCGGGCCGTCGGGAATGGCGGCGTCGAGGATGAGCTGGGCCAGGATCTCCGCTGACCAGCGGTCGAAGTTCGGGAAGCCCATTCGACCCTGCGGACCGGTGATCCAGGTCTTGAAGGCCTTGCTCTCCTGATACTGCTCGTGGAAGAGGCGGGCGTAGGCAAAGGAGTTCGTGAACACCTGGTCGTTGCCGGCGAGCAGGCCGTTGAGATAGGCGTCGTACAGCGCGGCGGAGATCTCCTGCATCGCGACGACCGGGCTGTCCTCGCGATTGTCCTGGCGGATCTCGGCGACGACGAACTCGTCGATGGGCCTGGAGAGCTGTGCGTAGAGGAACGGATTGTTCGCGTTCAGATCCGGATCCATGTAGAGCTTCCGCTGATACTCGACGGCCAGGGCCTTGTCGCCGCGGCGGTAGAGGAAGCGGATGGCGTCGCGCATGAAGTTCTCGTAACCGGCCCAGTAGAAGCGGTAGGGGCGCTGGCGATCCTTCTCGTACTTGGACCGCTGCACGAGGTCGGCGAGGGCGTCGCGGTAGGAGTCGATGAACTCGATGTTGGGGAGTGCGAGATAGAACTCAGGGTTGAGCGGATTGAACGTGAGCGCGCCGGAGCGGAAGAGCTCCTGCAGGGCCTGGATGGTGATCCGGTCGGTGTTGAGGATGTCGAAGTCTCTCTTGTTCTCCTCGTGGATGCGGAACAACGTTTCCTCGACGCCCCGGCTGGACCAGTAGACCGCGTGGGCGGAGGGGTGGCGCCAGTCCAGCGGCCCGTGCCGCTCGGTGTAGCGGATCATGCGATCCGGTTCCATGTTGTAATCGCGGACGAGCACCCGCTTGCGGGCGAAGTTCACCACGGCTTTGCCGGTCTCGGCGGAGAACCGCGGATCGCGGATGAGCATGGCCAGCGGATTGGTCTGCAGCGCTGGGGGGAGCACGCCGGTGGACTCGGCGCCCTTGATCTGCGCGTCAACGAGGGCGAACTCGCGCAGGAACGCGTAGTTCAGCTCGTGCCCGCACTTGATCTTCAACTCCTCGACAAGCTCACGGGCCTGAGGGAACCGGGCGTACAGCTCCTCCTCGGTGTCGGGGGCCTCGGCGATCGGCTTCAGCCAGCGTTCGACGTACTCCTGCCGAAGCGTGCCGCGGCCCTGCTCGCGAAGCGGGGCGGTCGGGGGCGAGCCCATCACGTACGACCATTCCAGGGCGAACTGCTGCTTGTAGAACCGATGGGCGTCGTCCATGATGCCCTGGATCTTGTGGTGGTGGATCCAGGCGAGCTCGCGATGGATGCCCAGATCGTTCGGGCAGTTCCTGATGCCCTCGTTGCGCAGGAGCCGGATGCCCGACATGACCCAGTGCCAACGCTCCTCGGGCGTCTGGGTCGCCACGGAGATGTTGTACGCGAGGTTCCAGGCGTGGAACTGCCAGACCTTGGGGAACCGGGGCTGCAGGCGGGTGATCGTCTTGGCGAGATCCACCGCTTCGTAGTACTTGCCTTCCTGCTTCAGGTCGTTGGCCCGGATCCACAGATAGTTCACGAACAAGCCGCGGAACGCGCCCAGGGCGATGCCCAGGGAGACGGTCTTGGGGTCGCCGTCTTCGGCGGCGTCGGCGTAGACGAGGCGATTGCGGCCTGTGGACGAGGCGATCTGCGTGCCCAGGACCGCGCTTGCGGCCAGGAACAGGACCATGGCGAGTCCGGCGAGGAGTTGGATGAGCGTGTCACGACGCATGCGTCACTCCACTTCCTGTTACTGCCCGGAATAGGTCGCCAGTTCGCGGTTCTTGAAGATGAACACGCCGGCGGCGTAGAGCGCGGCGCAGATGATGAGGATCGCCGTGCCGGCCAGCGACATGCTCAGCCAGTCCACGATCTGTCCGTCAACGAGACTCGCGGTGGGCTTCAGGTCCGCGTACCCGCCGAAGATCTTGCCGATGGGCACGGCCACGACGCGGATGGCGGCCTTCCAGAGCACGATCTTGCCCTGGGCGTCCTCCGCGGCGAAGGTCTCCAGTGAGGTGTTCAGGAAGCCCGCGCTCTCGGCGACAAGGAACGTGCCGAAGGCGACCATGCTCGCCACGCTGAAGGACAGGAACGTTGCCGAGACGACGGCGATCATGGCGAGCAGTGCGAGCTTCAGCCAGAGCACGACCACGACGCGGATGAAGTTCGCGCGGTAGGACCCGATCGGGAACGAGAGCTGGATGCCGTCGGGGGCGACGGCCATGGAGCCGTTGTTTGCCCACCCGGGGTCGCCCTCCATGCGCCGGTAGGCGTCGCCGTTGAGGATCACGAGCTCGAGCTTGCCGTCCTGGATCGATGCAGGCGAGATCGGGATGCTCATCATCTGTCCCAGCGGGACTTCCTGCACCCGCGGCTGGGTGTTGATCATGCCGAAGGTGACCCTTGCCGTCTCTCGCGGGTCGTCGGCGCCGATGCTCACCTTGTAGCGGAGCGTGAGCGGGAGGTTCTGGCGTTGCACCTCGTCCAGCCCGGTGAAGGTGAACATCCGCTCCTGACCGGGGCCGATGTTCAGATACGCGGCCTTCATGTCGTCGTAGATCTGTTCCTCGACGATTCGGCGGACCACCGGCGTGTCTTGAAACTCGACCGGGTCGGAGGCCTGGAGCTGGGCCAGGCGACTGTCCACGGCTTTCTGGAAGTCCTCCGGGGGAAGGGTCGGCATCTGGAAGCCGACCGCCGTGCGGGCGCTGAGGATCTGCGTTTCCAGCACCAGCCGATCCTCGCTGATGGCCTGGCCGGTGGCAACGTAGGGCTTGGACTCGCCGGAGGCGGTCTGATTCCGGAGATACTCGACGAACAGGAAGACGCCGGTGGAGCTGACAGCCAGGAGCACGGCGGCGACGGTGACGACCCCAAGCCACTTGCCAAGCAGGTACTGCCAGGCGGCGACGGGCTTGGTCATGGTCTGCCAGATGACCCGGTCTCGCTGCTCGAAGGCGACCGAGCCGACGCCCAGGAAGAGCACCAGCAGGGCGATGATCCAGAACGAGCCGCCGGTGCCGTACTGCAGGAAGGACTGCACGCGATAGCGGAGTTGCGTATCGGAATCCAGCAGCCCGGGGAGGGCGGCGAGCATGAACATCAGCAGCACGATGAAGACCAGCGAGACCTTCATGCGGACGGCTTCGTTGATGACGTTGCGGGCGATCGCCGTCACAGGGTGCGAGGCCGACAGCAGCAGCCGGACGAGCTCCATGAGCACAAAGAAGCAGAAGGCCAGAACGCCGAGCGCGGCGATGAACGTGCTGGAATCCACCAGACGACGCCCCTCGTCGCCGAGACTCAGCCCAAAGGCCCGCAGCGGCCAGACGATGATCGCCCCGCCCGCCAGCAAGACCAGCCCCGTCAGCCCGAGGTTGATCCAGATCACGCACGCGCTGATGCCGGCGAAGGCCGCGATGAACACGAGCACGTACGTGGGATCGGCCTTGCGGCGGAGGATGTCATTGATGGTCTGCTGGGTCGCCTTGGCGGCCTCATAGCGGCTCTTGGCGGCGGCGAGCTCGAGTTGCTGTTCCTGTGTGAGCGTGGCGTCCTTGGGCGGCTCGGGGGGGCGGATGCCCTCGAGCGCGGCGTCCTCGATCATGGGCACGGCGGAGCGCTGGTGCTCGACCAGGTACGCGCCCATGGCGGCGATCGCCAGCACGCCGATCACGATCGTCGCGATGATCTTGAACGTGCGCGATCGCTGCAGCCGGTTGAGTTGGGCAAGTCGTTCGCGGAGGTTCACGAGCGGGGCTTCCCAGGGGTGCTGTCGCCGGAGGCCGCGCCCCCGGCACCGGGATCCAGAAGCGAGCCGATCATCCCGAGATCAACATCGGCAGCCGGCTTGGGCTGGGGCGTCCGGGTCGAGCTCGGAGACGGGCCCTCGGGTGGAGTTGCCGCGGGCCGAATGAGCTCATCGAGCACGCTGGAATCCGGGCCGGATGCCGGCGGTGCGGCGGCGGCAGTGGATCGGGCGGCGGGACCCGGGGCATCTTCGCTCTTGAGCAGGTTGGCGATGACGGCCTCGCCGCTGGCCTGGTCGGCTCGGAGGAAGGCCGCCGTCTGCCCGCCGTGCTGGGCGCCGGCCGTCTCGATTCGGGCGGCTCTGGCGCGTTCGACGATCCCGATGAAGAGCTCTTCCAGTCGCTGCCTGGGCTTGGCGACGCGGCTGATGGCCTTGGCTCCGGCCGTGCGTCTGCGGATGAGCTCGTCGATCTCGGCGATGGTGGCGTCGTCGAGCGCGTCGGCCTCGATGGTCATCTTGTCGCGGGATTCCAGGAGCTCGTCGCAGGTGCCTTGCGCCTGGACCTTGCCCCCGTAGAGGATGACCATTCGGTCCACGCAGTCCTCCACGTCGCCCAGCAGGTGCGAGGAGAGGATGACGGTCTTGCCGCGGCGGCCGAGCTCGAGGATGAGATCCTTGATCTGCCTGGTCCCGAGCGGGTCCAGGCCGGTGGTGGGCTCATCGAGGATGAGCAGCTCGGGGTCGTTGATCAGGGCCTGGGCGATGCCGATGCGCCGCTGCATGCCCTTGGAGTACTCTCGCACCGGTCGGAATTGGACCGCGGCGAGACCGACCATGTCCAGCAGCTCGTCGATGCGGCGGCGCCTGGTGGCGTGGTCGAGTTCGAAGAGTTTGGCGTAGTACTCGAGGGTCTCCCGGGCGTTGAGGAACTGGTAGAGATAGCTCTCCTCAGGCAGATAGCCGATGCGCTTCTTGACCGCGACGTCGAAGGGGAGCTTGCCGAAGACGCTCACCCGGCCGGTGGTCTTGTGCAGCAGACCGAGAAGGATCTTGATGGTCGTGCTCTTGCCCGAGCCGTTGGGGCCAAGGAGCCCGAAGATCTCCCCCCGGAGCACATCGAACGAGACGTCGTCGACGGCCCGCACCCTGGCCCGCATCCAGAAATCGCGGAACTGCTTGGTGAGATGCTCGACGGCGACGACCCGTTCGCGGGCGGTGATGCCGGAGGTTGCACGAGGGGACTGAGCGGAGACTTCGATCATGCGTTCCTTCGGCAAGGGCGCCAGGCCGGACGGGACTGGGAAGTGGGGGGTGCCGACTGCGTGAAACTACTGAACGGCCTCGGGCGAGAAGCGCCGCTCGAAGATCTCCCGCTCACGCTTGGCCCGACGCTCCTCCTGGGCCTTGAGAGCTTCGGCTTCCTGCAGCTTGGCGACGATCTGCTTTTCCACGTTGGGGTCGCGATTGATGCGAACCACCGTGCTCTGCATGCCCGGAGGCAGCACGATGGTCTGCACGTTCTCGCGGGCCAGGAGCGTCCCGAGCGCGTCGGCCCACTCCGCCGTCAGGAACACCTGCGGATTGGCCTTGTACGTCGCCAGCTTGGCCCGGAACGATGTGGCGTCGCTCTGGGCGCGGGCCACGATGCTCGAACGGTACTGCTCGGCGTCGGCGAGCAGCTTGGCGACCTCGCCCGAGGTGCCGGGGGTGATCCGCTCGCCGTCGATCGTGACCGGCCGGCGCAGCATGATGTCCTGGATCACGCCGAGGGTCGCTTCGGCCTCGGCGGTGCGGTTCTCGGCAAGGTGCTTCTCGTATCGGTCGATCTGCGCCAGCAGCAGCGGGGCCGCGTCGCCCGCGACGTTGGTGAGCGTCTGCCGGGCGATGGCCTCGGCCTCCTGACGGGTCTTGGCCGCCTCCGATTGCGCCGACTGCACGGCGTTGAACTCGCGGATGACCCGTCGCGGGGCCATCTTCACCGGGGCCGTGAAGGTCTGAATCTCCAGGCCGGCGTCTAGTTCAGTGAGCATGCGCTGGGCCTCGACCCGGGCGGCCTCGGTGAACTGCGCCATGCCCGCCGGCCGACCGGTGTCGGGGCGATCGGTGAGCACCTCGTCGATGGTCCGCTGGGACGCGGCGAGGGTGACGCCCCGACGAATCGCCGCGCTGACGATCTGCCGCTCCACCGCGTCCCGGGTCGTTCCCGAGTCGGTGGCAATGGTTCGGAAGGTGCGGTCGCTCTGGGTGCTTCGGCGATAGGTCACCTCGCAGCGCACGTGGACGATGAAGCCGTCTCCGGTGAGCAGCATTCCGTCGTTGTCCGGGTCGAGCGTGTCGCGCCCGCCGTCGGCCAGCGACTGCACGCCCTGCTGCGGGTCGGCGAGCTGGCGATCCTCTGCGTCGGAGAGGTTCGGGAAGAACGCCTTCTTTTCGTCGATCTTCTGATCGCTGGTCTCGACCTTGATCACGTCACCGATGGGCTGGGGCCAGGAGAAGTGCAGGCCCGGCTCGAGCACACGGTCGTCCAGCCGACCGAAGGTCGTCCGCACGCCGCGCTCGGTCTCGGCGACCTGCTGCACGCCGCTGAAGGCAAACAGCCCGATCATGACGATGATCGCGAGCATGAGCAGGCGATAAGCGATGCGCAGGGCGTCGGCGAGCGACTTGTTCGCCGGGTCCATGAGCTCGCTGACCGACTGGACGCGAGCGCCGTCCTGACGAAGCGTGACGCTTGCGGGTCGTGCGCGTTGACGCCCGCCCGCCCCCCCCGCGCCCCCGGGTCCGCCTGAGCTGTCCGTGGTTATTGTGCTCATTGCGAACCCTCCTTCACGGCGGTCGTCGGCCCGGTCTGCGCATTGGCCGGGGGC
>DHLW01000107.1:0-5292 GCA_002405485.1 Phycisphaerales bacterium UBA4658 | reverse complement strand
CTTGAGCTTGTTCACGGCGTCCGGGCTGAAGAACTCGAAGCCCGGCAGACTCGTCGGCAGCACGAGCGTGGTCCGCGTGCTTCCGAAGGCCTCCTTCATGAACGACATCTGCTGGATGAACACCGCGAGCTGCGGGTCCTCCTTCATCTGGGCGATGTACTGGGCGGCCTCGTTGTCGCCCTGGCTCTTGATGCTCTCGGCGAGTGCGCTGGCGAACGCCGTGATCTTGGCCGCGTCGGCCTCGGCGACCGACCGCATGGTGTTGGCCTCGCTCACGCCGCGGTCCTTGGCCTGGTTGGCGATGCTGGACCTGCTGGCCCGCATGTGCTCGAAGACGGCCCGGGTCGTATCGGCGGGGAGTCCGATCCCCGCGATGCCGACGCGCACCGGCTCGATGCCAAGGTCGCTGAGAGAGGCGTCGCCCTCGCCCTTGAGAGCCCCGAGCATGGCGGCTTCGAGGGCCGCGATCTTGGTGATCTCACCGGAGGGGTTCAGCAGTTCGTCGGTCCGGAACTGCGAGACGGCGCCCATGGCGTTGCGGAGTTTGGCCCGCAGCAGCTCCTCGGCCCGTTCATAGTGGTTGCGGGCGCCCGTGTCCGTCCCGCCGCCGAAGCGCCGGAAGAACTTGAGCGGGTCGCTCACCTTCCAGGTCACGAAGCTCGACACGAGCAACTGGCTCTTGTCGGCGGTCTGCTGGGTCTCGCGGGCGGCCTCGATGTACCGCACGCGGGTGTCATAGGTGACCACCCGCTGGAAGGGGTAGGGCAGCTTGAACTTCAGCCCGGGCTCGCGGATCACGCTGTTCTCATCCGCTCGCCCGAAGAGCGTCACCACGGCCGCCTCGTTGAAGCGGACGACATAGGTGACCATGAACGCCAGCACCAGCGCGACGACGATGACGATGATCAGGATGCGTTGCACGTGACTGTCCACTCCGTCATGGGCCCGCCGGAGCCGGGCCGCGGTGATTTCAGGCTGCCGATTCTCGATCCGTTTTCTGCGTTCAGGCGAGCGTCGGGGCTCGTCTCACGATCACTCGTCTTCCTTCTTTGGAGCCCGGAAGATGTCGCCGAGGGACGAGGAGTCCTCGAGGTTGACGATGGCGTTGGTCCGGTCATCGCCGGAGACGATGTACACGCGGGCGTCGGCGGTTGCCTCCTTGAGCGTGTTGAAGTACATCTGCGAGAGGAACACGTCGGGCGCGGCCCGGAAGCCGGCGATGCGTCCCGCGTGCGCCGAGGCCTGGGCACGCTTGCTCATGTGCTTGGTCCAGCGGTCGGCCCTGGCCTGCTGGATCATCGACGCCGCCGAGCCCCCAGCCTGCACGAGCAGGTCCTGCACCTCGCGCTGCTTGGCGGCGATCTGTTCGGGCGTGGCCCGGCGGCTGCGCAGCGCATCGACCTCGTCGATCGCCGCAACGATCCGCCGGCCCATCTCAACGCTTCCAGCCACGTCGATAAGCGACTTGTTCGCGGACTTCTGAGCGTCGGCGATTGCGCCGCGGCGCTTCTGCTCGGCCTGCACGAGCTGTTCGAAGCCGTTGGCCGTCTCGCGGGGAGGATGCACGCCCTCGATCCCGACGAACGTGACCCGCACGCCGGCATCGAGCTTGGCAAACTCGCTCTCGACCTGCCGACGGATCTCGGCCCCGATCGACGGCCGCGCCCCGCCGACGACCTCGTCGATCGTGTACGCCGCAAGCGTGGTGAACGCCAGCCGGCGACCGATGGCGCGAAGCATGGCCTCGCGCTGAGCCGGCGCGCCCAGGCGATCGAACTTCACCAGGTCGCTGATGACGTAGTACACGGGGATCTCGACCGTCACGAGCGCCAGGTCGCGGACGCGCTGGTCGGTCGGGATGGAGCCGGCGGTCGCCGAGCGATCGTCGGCGCTTGGGCGGACAGCGAAGTACACCTCTTCGACCCCGTGGTCGTTCGTCCAGAGAATCGAACGCGAGCCCGCGGGGAGCTTCGGGGAGGGAGCGCCAAGGTCCAGTCGGCGGACCTGCGTCGTGTCCGCCGTCTCGATGGTCTCAAAGGGCCAGGGGAGCTTGAAGTACGACCCGGGACCGAGTGGCGTCTCGCTGACGCGCTCCCCGAGCCGGACGCGGATGCCCTGTTCATTCGGCTGCACGACCGCGACACCGGTGAGCAGCCAAACGACCGCCGCCCCGGTGAGCAGGAGCACCGCGAGCGAACGGGTGAGGAGCTGATAGAACCAGTTGCTCGTGACGTCGAAGCCGAACTGGTAGTTCAGGGCCTCGCCGATGCTCGCCGCGACGCGATCGGGGGCGGCGACGAAGCTCAGGATCTTGCTGTCCAGAGCAGGTCTTGGGAACTCGCCAAGGCGCCGCGGCGTGTAGAGCCCGCCGAGGAAGTTGAACAGGACCTCGCCGGCGAGCAGCACCATGATCCCCGGAATCACGACGTGCAGGTACTTGACGAGGTCGTTGATGGACACGTAATCGACGAACTGGGCGACCCCGGTGAGCAGCCCGACGACCGCCGCCCCGGCCGACGCGCCGGCTCCTGCCCTCAGGTGCTTCCAGACTTCCTGCTTGGCCATGCCCGCGACGTAGCGGGCGAAGGTGAAGCCGATGAGCGCGATGGCCAGTCCGATCGCGATCGGCACGCCGATGTTCGGAGCCGACACGAACTTCTCTTCGCCGAGCACCGGGCGTCCAAGCTGGAATCGCCAGAGCCCGATCCCCGCCAGGGCCGCGGCGAGGACCAGACTCGCCGACGGCACCAGGATCCGGTGCATCCAGGCCAGCCGCTTGGCCGCCACGCGGAGGTCGTCGTTGCCGCCACGCCCGCCCCCCTCGCTGAACGCCGAGCTTTCCCGCGCGCCCGAGGCGATGAGGGCCTCGGTTTCCATGTGCTCGATCCGCTCGCGGCGGTGCTGGTCAAAGAGCACAGCCAGGACCAGCCAGATGATTGATCCCAGCAGGATGAACAGGCCGCCGGAGACCGCGGCGGGGTCCGCCACCGTGACTAGCCCGCTCTGCCTGGTGGCCAGCAGGCCGTAGATCAGCAACGTCAGACCCATCGCGGCCTGCAGGGTCAGCCCGAGCAGGCAGACGCTCGTGGCTTTGCGATACGACAGATAGTCGGCCTTCATCCCTGGTGCTTCCCGTTGAACTCGACCCGTTCGAGCGCTGTGTCCGTCGCAGATCCGGTCCCGCTCCACCTCACGCCCGTCCATACGCCAGAACACGCATGGTGCCTGCCCCTCAAGACCCCCGGGGGCAGGAAATGGTGGGCTGATTGTCGTCCCCGAGTGGACGCTCGTCCACCCGGGCCCGCAGATTCACTGGCCGCGCACGTCCTGCGCGTCCTTGGCAGAACGCCAGAACGCCACCCCCACCCCCTCTCCACCCCTCCCCAACCCCCGCCACGCCGCCCTTGGCGGACCCGATGGCGAATCCCGTCCAGACCCCAGGATGCTCTGCCAGCCCGGCGCACGCTCCATGTCTTGCGTGCATCGATGCTGGTTTGCCGCACCCCAGGCGAACTCCGGGCGGGATCAACCAGTACGTTGATGTACGACCTCCGGCACGCTATGTTCGACGCCAGGGTCGGAACCGCACACCTTCTTCCGGTTCCAGTCTCGCATTGCAGCCGATCCCATCCGCAATGCCCCGTCCGCAACCACCGCCTCTCTTTACGCCCCGCGGCACCCGACGTCCGGCCGCTTCCGTCCCTCGCCCCTTCTCTCTCCCCGCCCTCCCGGCCCCTTGGCACCCGCTCCGCCATGACGACCCAGGTCTTTACCATCGCCCGCAACACGTTCCTTGAGAGCGTGCGGCAGCCCATCTATTTCATCCTGACCGCGCTCAGCGGGCTGTTCATCCTGCTCACGACCGCGACCGCGGCGTTCAGCATGGACTACTCCTCGTCCGCTGAGGTCTCCGCCGACGACAAGGTCGCGCTGGACATCAACCTGGCGACGGTCTTTGTGAGCGGCATGCTGCTGGCGGCCTTTCTTGCCACGGCGGTGATCAGCAAGGAGATTGACCGCAAGACCGTACTCACCGTGGTCAGCAAGCCCGTTTCGCGGGTGACGGTCGTGCTGGGCAAGTATCTGGGCGTCTCGGCGGCGATCCTCATCACGGTCGTGACCATGATCGTCTGGGTGCTGATGGCGGTTCGGCACAAGGTGTTGGCGACCACCGCCGACGAGCTGGACCAGCCCGTGCTGGTGTTCAGCATCCTGGCGATCCTGCTGAGCGTGGGGCTCGGGGTGTGGTGCAACTTCTTCTATTCCTGGAGCTTCCCGCAGGTCGCCACGCTGGCGATGTGCCCGCTCATGCTGCTGGCGTATCTGGGCGTGCTGATGTTCAACCCGGAGTGGAAGCTGCAGGAACTCGCCCACGACTTCAAGCCCGAGATCACCAAGGCGAGCGTCTGCCTGCTGGCGTCGATGCTCGTGCTCACGGCGGTGGCGACCGCTGCCTCGGCACGGCTGGGGCAGGTCATGACGCTCGTGGTCTGCGCGGGCGTCTTTGTCTTCGGGCTCATGAGCAACCATCTCATCGGTCGGCACGCGATCGACAACACGTTCATCGCCCGGGTCCAGTCGGCCACGCCGCAGCGCGAAGGGATGAAGCCTCTGAACAATCCCGAGGACGCGTACGACCTGAAGCTCGAGACCGAGCCGCGGGTGCGCATCGCCCCGGGGACGCCGATCCATTACGGCCCGAACCCGAGCGGTCTTGGGATGATCACGCCGCCGTTTGCGCCCTTCGTCGGCGATGCGAGCGACATGGGCGCCCTGAGCGACCGCACCCGTCCGCCCGCACTCGTGGCCCAGAGCCACAAGGTCCGTGACCTGACGATCGTGCGTGCGGGCGCGCCGACGACGGCATCAGACCCGTTTGTGTCGCGCCCGCCGCAAGAGGGCGACTTCCTCTTCACTCGTCCGACGCGGTACAACCACGTGGCCTGGGGCGTGTGGGGGATTGTGCCGAACGTGCAGGCGTTCTGGCTGCTGGATGCGGTGAGTCAGAATCAGAAGATCCCTCTCACGCACGTGGGCCTGGTGCTGGCATATGCCATGACGCAGGTCGGCGTGTTCCTGTCGCTGGCGGTGATGCTCTTTCAGAAGAGGGAAGTTGGTTGAGGGGGAGGAAGAGGGCGGGGAGAGGCATTCGGCATTTGGCATTCGGCGTTTGGGGAGGCGGGAGTCGGCATTCGGGGACGGGTGCCTTGGGTGGCCCACCGGGGACCAGCGGGCTACTCGATACCCCCCGCCCCCCCCCCCCCCCCCAAAAAAACCCCCCCCCCCCCCCCC
>DHLW01000075.1 GCA_002405485.1 Phycisphaerales bacterium UBA4658 | reverse complement strand
CCCCCCCCCCCCCCCCCCCCGCCCCCCCCCCCCCCCCCCCCCCCCCCCCCCCCTCCCCCCGCCCCCCCCCCCCCCCCCCCCCCCCCCCGCCTCGCCTTCTTGCATCTCAGTTGCATTCAGCCGGCGGATCGCCTATGAATTGTCCATGATCCCCACGCTGACGGCTTCAGGCATGGTTCGGATCCTGGTGGCGGTTGTGGTCTGCCTGCTCCTGCCCGCGGGCGCACTGGCCCGGCAGCAGCCCGCGACATCAACCGCTGCCAAGCCCGCCGAACTCTTGGTGGTCGCGAGTATTCCCCCCGTTCAAGGCATCGTTCGTCCCCTGCTGGAAGACTCAGCGGTTCCGCATCGGCTCGAGACGTTGATTCCGCCCGGCGTAAGCGAGCACGGCTATGAGATCTCGCCGGCCAAGCTCGCCACGCTTCGCCGCGCCGATGTGGTGGTGATCGTGGGTCTTGGCCTAGAGCCTCAGGTCGAGAAGTTCCTGAAGCAGCACAAGAACCCGAAGCGCCGCGTGGTGGTGCTGGCCGACGTCGTGGGCATCACCATGGATCATGATCACGCCGACCACTCCGGCCACGCCCACGGGCCCGACGGGGAGTGCTTGCACGTCGTTGATCCGCACATCTGGCTCGATCCGGTGCTGGTCGAGAAGATGGTCTCGGCGGTCGCACAGACGCTTCGGGATGTCGTTGCCGACAAGGCCGTCGCTACGCCGTCCAACACCTCGGGTGCGCCCGGACTTTCGGCGGACACCGCCGCTCGAATCTGGCTCGCCGAGGAAGCCACGCTCAAGCGCGTTCAGAGCGTGCACTCGGCGTATGAAGCGGGTCTCAAGAACGCCCGGACCAGGACGCTCGTTGTCGGGCACGATGCCTGGGGCTATCTGGCCAAGCGGTACGACCTGCGGACCGTCGCGATCAAGGGGCTGCTCGCCACCGAGCCGACGCCCAAGTCCCTCACCGAAGCGCAGCGGGCCGTCCGCGAGCACGCGCTCACCACGGTCTTTGTCGAGCCGCAGCTCAGCCAGAGAGCGGGCGCCTCGATCGCCTCGGCCACCGGCGCGACCCTCCGCATGCTCGACCCCCTCGGACGCGGGGACTGGTTCCAGATGATGGAATCCAACCTCGCCGAGCTGAAGGCCGCACTTGTCGGCGTGGAATCCGTCCCGGCCCCAGTGCCCGCGGGAACCCAGGCCGAAGGCAAGAGTCCGTCCGCCACCAGCGCTCGCTGACGCTCCCGCCCCGCCCCCTGGTCGGGCAGATCGTCCCTTGATCACACTGGCCCGCATGCCGCCCAGGATGTGCTCGGGCTCTACCATCGCCCGAAGAGGATGCACACGCGCCGTGGCGGCGTGCACGTTCGTCGGCCGACTCCTGACCCTCCCATGCCATCTCCTGCGGTCGAGTTCTCCGGCGTGACCTTTCAGTATCCCGGGGCCCCCGCGCCCGCGCTCGACAACGTCTCGCTCACCGTCAATGCCGGAGAGCGGCTCGGCGTCCTCGGTCCCAACGGCGGCGGCAAGAGCACGCTCCTCAAGCTCATGCTCGGGCTCATCGAACCCACCGCCGGCTCCGTCCGCGTCTGCGGCATGCCGCCCAGAAGCGCCCGAGCCGCCGGCGTCATCGGCTACGTCGCCCAGCGCGCCGATGCCGAACTCTCCATGCCCCTGAGCGTCCGCGAGATCGTCACCCTCGGAGCGGCATGGCGCGTGCCCCCGTGGTCGGCTGTGCCAACCGCCGCCCGCGCGCGTGTGCAACGCATGCTCGAACTCACCGGTGCCGACGCCTTTGCCGACAAGCCCATCGGCAAGCTCTCAGGTGGCCAGTTGCAGCGCGCCATGATCGCCCGGGCGCTCGCGGCCGACGCGAAGGTCCTCGCGCTCGACGAGCCCACCGTCGGCATCGACGCCGCCGGTCAGAAGCTCTTTGCCGAGCTCCTGGCCAGAGTCCATGCCGAGCTGGCCGTCACCATCATGGTCGTCAGCCACGACCTCCGCGCCGTCGTCGCCGGGAGCGACCGCGTCGCCTGCCTGGCTCGACGCCTGCACAGCCACACCAGCCCTCAGGGGCTCACGCCACAGGTGCTCGCCGAGCTTTTCAGCCACGACGTTGCCGGACTCAGCGGCGTGCTCGCCGGCATGCACGTTCACGCCCACGCCCCCAGCGAGTGCTGCGAGCACGAGCACGCCCGCGCCGACCGCACGCCGACCACCCAAGGAACGCCCCGTGCAGACGCTTGAACACCTCCGCGAGTTCGGGTGGTCCGGGTTCCTGGTGCTCGCGCTCCTTGCCGGGCTCAGCGTCGTCGCGATGTGCGGGGTCCTCAGCGTGCTCGTCGTCGTCAAGAAACTCGGCTTCGTCGGGCAGGGTGTCAGCCACTCGGCGTTCGGAGGCGTCGGGCTCGCCGCCCTCCTTGCCGCTCTTGGATGGCTGCCCGACTCGCCCATCGCTCAGCTCGCCGTGGTCGTCCTCTTCTGCGTCGGCTCGGCGCTCGGGATGGCCGCCGTCAGCGACCGCCGGACCGTCCCCGTGGACACCGCCATCGGCATGTTCCTCGTCGGCTCCATGGCTCTGGGAGCCGTCCTCACCCACATCGCTCAGGCCGTCGCCGCTGAACGTGGCCGATCCGGCATCGTGCAAAGCTGGGAGGCCATCCTCTTTGGTTCGATCCTCACGGCGAACTGGTCGGACGTGCTCGTCGGTTGGGTCGTCTGCATCGCCGTCCTCCTCTGCGCGTGGTGGTTCCGAAGACCCATGCTCTTCTGGGCCTTCGATGAGGACTCGGCCGCGGCCTTCGGCGTGCCCACACGCTTCACCAAGACCCTGCTCATGATCCTGCTGGCGCTCGCGATCGTCGTCGCCATGCGGCTGGCCGGCGTCGTGCTCGCCACCGCCCTGCTCGTCCTGCCCGGCGCCGCCGCCCTGAAGCTCAGCGACCGCTTCTGGACCGTGACCATCCTCAGCGTGTCCATCGGTGTCCTTGGGCTGTGCATCGGCCTGGTTGCCAGCTTCGAGCTCTCCTGGCAGCCCGGCCCGTGCGTGGTGCTCGCCATGACCATCCTGTTTGCACTCAGCGCCGTCTGGGCGCGGATCCGCGGCGGCGGCTCGGCCCTCGCCACACCCGCCGCCGTCTGATCCTTCCAGAGATCCCGCCTCAGTCGTCCGCCGCGTTCCAGACCACAATGTGAAAGGTCACCTCGTGCCGTCGGCCGAAGCTCATCGCCTCGGCCACCAGCGTCCGGACATACTCCCCGCCCCCCAGCGGGAGGTTCGCCTCCGAGACCACCCTCGACGCATACGCCTCATTGATGCGACCGTCATCCGCGGCCCCGTTCGGACGGTGCAGAAACGTCAACTGGATCTCCATCGGCTCGTCCAGAGCCCGGCCGACCAAGGTGTGCTCGCTCTCCTGCCGAAGCACCGCACCGACGCCCGCGCCTCGGAATCGCGCGAGCATCCGCCCCGCGGCATCGGTCACCAGCACCTCGTGGGTCTCACCCGAGTTCACCACCCCTCCAAGAGCGAATCTCCTGCCTGCGGGAATCGTCCATCGCGTCGAGTTCGGCAGTTGCACGAACACCTCCCTGTGTCGACGCGAGCGTACCGAGCCCGCCGAAGAGGTACGCCGATCGTGCATCGTCCGATTGATGAACGCACAACTGTGCCCACACATTCGTGTGGGGTGTGCCACCGATGACGCACGACTGTGCCGCAACCGCCCAACATCCACCGCCGTCGCTCGTGTTCGCGACGCACAGGACTTATGCACAAAGTTCTCCCCACAACCATCCATCGGGCGACACAGATTCGTGGATTTTCGCGCCGTTTCGCACAGTTGTGCGCCGTTCCGGAGCGACCGCCCCCATACCCCCGTCGCTTGTGAAGCTCGGCGACGGATGCGCTCGGTCGCACCCGTCCGACCCAGACGGCCTATGAATCGATTCGACCGTTCGCCGGTCGCATCGGAGTCCACGAATGAAAGCCGAAACCCTGCTCGCCGAACTCAATCGCCTGCGCAAAGACCTCGCCGAGGATCCGTCGGATGTCGAGTGGTTGACGCTCCATCACGCGTTCTGCTTCATCTCCTACAAGATGGGGGACTTCCAGAAGTACCTCGACGAG
>DHLW01000135.1:63855-64267 GCA_002405485.1 Phycisphaerales bacterium UBA4658 | reverse complement strand
CGACATCTTCGACTTTCTGAACGCCTGGTTTGCCGGCGACCCCCGTGCGGACTTCAACGGCGGGGGATTGGGCGTGAACGACATCTTCGACTTTCTGAACTGCTGGTTCGGCTCCTGCGTCTGAGCATCAAGCCGAGACAGCCATGCCGTTGCTGCATGACCAGCCGACGAAGGGAGACTCCTGACGTCGGCTGGTGCTTCATTTGCTGCACGGTCAAGCGGGATCCGCGATGATGTCCAGCGCGAGGTCGAGCGCGCCAGCCTGATGGGTGAGCCCGCCGACGGAGATGCGATCGACGCCGGTCTCGGCGATTTCGGCGATGGAGTCGATCGAGACGCCGCCGGAGGCCTCAAGGAGGCAGGTGGCGCCCGCGCCGGCGCGCATGCGGACGGCGGCGCGGAGCAGATCGGG
>DHLW01000135.1:36240-63690 GCA_002405485.1 Phycisphaerales bacterium UBA4658 | reverse complement strand
CGCAGAGTCCGGCGGAGATGACGGCGTTGAGCTGTTCGAGGGTGTCGACCTCGAGTTCGACGAAGCGAAGACCGCCGTGCTCCTGGGCGAGCGCTCGCCCGCGGGCAACGGCCTGGGCGACAAACGGGGCGAGCTGATCGATGGGGACGCCGGCGAGGTGGTTGTCCTTGATGAGCATGGCGTCGAAGAGCCCGATGCGATGGCAGAAGCCGCCGCCGCAGCGGACCGCGTACTTCTCCAAGCCGCGGAGGCCGGGGGTGGTCTTGCGGGTGTCCAGGAGGCGAGCGCGGGTGTGGGCGATGCGATCGGCAAATGCGCGTGTGCGGGTGGCGATTCCGGAGAGGCGGGAGAGGAGGTTGAGCAGGGTTCGCTCTACGGCGAGGATCTCCCTCGTGGGCCCGTGGATGAGCGCGACGGGCTGCTGCGCCGCAAGCGGGTGACCGTCGGCGGCGCGGACGCTCAGCGAGCAGTGCGGGGCAAAGCGGTTCAGGATCGTGGGCAGGCAGCGGATTCCGGCGAGCACGCCCGGCTGGCGGGCGACGACCTGGGCTCTGGCGGACGCAGATTCCGGGATGCAGGCGCGGGACGTGATGTCACCGGGAATGCCTGATTGACCGAGGTCCTCATCGTGGGCGAGCTTGATGAGGGAGCCGAGTGCGCCGTCTCGGGAGAGCTCGGCGTAGAGGGCATCGAGCGAGAGGGCGTTGAGGTCTTGCACGCAGGATGGTACGGGGGCTCGCGCCGCGGCAGATCCGGAGTCGCACCGGCGACCACCGGCACATCAGGCCGAGGCGGAGTCGGAGACCGCAGCGGCGCGGCGCTCGGCCTTGTTCTTGTGGTGCATCTTGGGCGTGACGTGGAACGTGACGACGACTCGGCCGACGCGCTTCTCGCGTTCGCTTGGGGCGTTGGGTTCGAGCTTGTCGAGGACCTTGGGCTTGGGGAGACCCTGGCAGACGTCCATGTCGATGGTGATGTTGAACTCTCCGCCGTGGGCGAGCATCGCGGCGATGTCGCCGCGGGGCGTGATGCGGTAGACGGCGGGCCCGAAGCAGGGGCGGAGGAATCGGTACTCGAGATGCTTGCAGACCACGGTGTAGTCGCCGCCGCAGACCCCGAAAACGTACATGCCGCCGGCGATCTCGGCGTTGCCGAGCAGGGCCGCGCCGGCCATGGCGTTGTACCAGTTGCGATTGAATCGCCGGAAGGGAAGAACGGCGTGAAAGGTGTTGTCGTCAAGCCGCTTCATCTTGATCCCGCTGCGGAACGCGAAGGGGAGCCAGATGAGCGAGCACACGCGGTGCCAGAAGTTGTTGCGGGTGCTGAGCCGAGAGATGAAGGCCTCGACGCGATCGATGAGCGTCGGTCGACGGGAGCGGGAGGCGACGGTCACCTTGGTTGTCGACGGTGAGGCCGGATCGGCGGATGCAGGTTCGGGGGGCGTCAGTTCGGTATCCGAGGGGTCGGCATCAGTCGGGCGCGACTCCGGCGGCACCTCCGAGGGGGTGACGGGGGAAAAACCGTGCTGCGCTGCGGTCTGGGGCACCTTGCAGGAGTATACGCGAACCCGAGGATGCGGCACGTTGCCAGAACCAGGGCGGGAAGCACCCCTGGGGGCGGCCGGTCAGGGTCTCCACAGAAACACACCAAACACCGGGAGGACAACTGTAAAGACCGTCAAGATTGCCGCGAGGATGAGCGGGAACAGCCCTCGGCGGCCCTTCGAGACCTCGAGCGCGGCGGCGGCGGCAACCATGCCGAGGGGCGCCAGGAGCGGGTGCAGCACTCCGAGCAGCGCGAGGGCCAAGGCAACGGTGGAGAGCGGACCCCCGGGCGCAAAGACTCGGGGCGCGATTGGAGGAAGCGAGTCGGAAGCGACGGCGGTGTTCTGCGGAACGAGGGAGAGGATGGCGCACTCGGGGCACTGCACGACGCCGTCGGGGATCTTGACGGGGAGAGTGGACAAGTCGTATTGGCAGCGACGACAGCGCATGCCGCTGGGGGCAACTGGTGGTGGCCAGGCGGGGGCAGCGGAAGCGGGAGGTTCTGCCGGGGCGTTCATGCTCGATGCTCCGAGAAGGCTCGGTCAGTGCGCGTGGCTGCGGGTGGCGGCAGGGCCGGCGACCTGATTTCGGCGGGCCCGGATGAGCTCGTGGTAGATGCTCTCGACCTCGCGCACATGGGCGGGATAGGAGACGAGGGTGGTGCGATCATGGATTTCGCGCTGGGAGGGGATCGGGACCTCTCCGGTGACGACTCTGGTGATCTGCTGGGCGAGCATGTGCTCATCGCCGCCGGTGAAGAAGAGGCCGTTGTAGGCGTCGGGAGCGTCCTCGGGCGTGCGGATCCAGTCGACCGGACCGCCGAGACGGGAGCAGATGACCATTTTGCCGGCGTGGAAGTTCTCCAGGAGCACAAGAGGCGAGTTCTCGAGCCAGATGTGTGAGAGGATGCCGACGTCGTAGGTGCCGGCGGCGGAGATGAGTTCGTACAGGTCGTATCCGCCGTGGACGCTGACCTCTGGGAAGACTGAAAGCCGTTTGCGGAAGCCGAACTCGTAGCCCTGGGCGCGGATGATGAACTGGCAGCGTTCGCGGACGGACTGTGCGAGGAGCGGGATGGCACGGGTCAGGACTTCGAGGCCTTTGTTTGGTCGAGTGGTCCCGAAGAAGCCGAAGCGCAGCGGTCGAGTTGCCGACTTCGGATCCCATGGTCGGGCGTCGTAGAAGGGCGACCGCCTGGCGCGGCGGTTGATCTGGTCAAAGTGCGGCTGTCCGAGTCGGACCCAGCGGGTCTTGTTTTCGGGCACGCCCATGGCGACGTGGACTTTGCGCAGATAGTCGCTTGGCGGGGTGACGAGCGAGGCGGCGGAGAGTGCGGCGACGCCCGCATCGCGACGCTTGCCGTAGATGGTGAGCGAGACGCGATGGCGGTCGCGCCCATCGAGGAGTTGCTCGTTGGTGGACCACTCGGCGCGGGCATAGTCGCGAGGGCGGTCCTCGGCGTAGATCGGGGGGTGGTGGTAAATGGCCGTCCCCCGGAGCGGATCACGCTGCACGGAATCAAATCCGAGCGCCAGTTCCGGATCGTTGAGGGCGTCGGGCTTGAGCTTGGGCTCGGTCCATCGCCGAGCGAACTGGCCCTTGGCCAGGGCTCGAATGGTGGGCTTGACGCCATAGGCAAGCTTGCGGATCACGTCGGCCGGATAGAGCCCAAGGAGATACTCAAGGGACTGGCCCCAGGCGCGAGTGGTGCGGAGCTTGGCGACGCTCTTGCCCGGGAGGCACCCCTGGCACTTGCGGCCGCCGTCGTAGTCGGTGCAGACCGTGTGCTCGTGGTGCAGGAGGTCGACCTGAGGGCAGAGAAACCAGTAGTTGTGCGGCGTGACGACGACGGGGATGCCAGCGGCCTCGATGGTGGGGATGAGGTCGAGGGCGTAACCCTCTTGAGAGTGGACGTGAGCGACGACTGCGCCGACGGACCGGAGCCAGCCGACGACCATGGCGGAGGAAGCGGGCTCGGCGATCTCGGTTGCCATGTTCGTGAAGTTGAACGCGGCAGGGGCGGCGTTCGGACTGTTGCGAAGCTCGTAGCAGTCGATGCCCCCCCACTGCTCGCGCAGGACGATCGCGGGAGCGCCGGCGCTGAGCGTGGGTCCGAGACGATTGGTCATGCCGGCCGCGAGATAGGCGACCTTGTGACCTGAAAGCACGAGCCCGCGAGCGAGTTCGGACTTGTTGAGGTTGTACCCGGAGCCCTCGCGTTCCTGGCTGGAAAGTCGGGCCCAGCCGATGATGGCGATGGTGAGCGGCCGGTCGGTGCGGGGCCAGGGCGTTGCCGGGGGCTCGATGGGCAATGTGGCCGGCACATCCGGGCGGGTGGGCGAGAGCACGGGCGATCCGTTGAGCTTTGGCTCAGCACCGGGAGCGTCGGCGGGCGCGCGTGATTCGAGGGAAGAGAGCGGACTCATCCGTACCTCGTTGCGCTCCGGAAGGGCTCGACGCGCCGGGCGTACCCGAGGAGGGATCGGCGGGCCTTGAACCAGCGGAGCAAGAAGGCCAGCCTCCGGGTCCAGCCGTCGCGCTCGAGTTGGACCTGATCGGGCTTGCGGTGGTCGACGTGGAGCGTGTGCCGGGCCGCGAGCAGGACGGGGAAGTCGTTGATCTGGTCAAAGACGATGACCGCCGAGGGGCGGGATCGAAGGAGCCAAAGCTGTTTCTTGAGTCGAGACTTGAGGTGGCGTCCGTAGATGACGGCCCCGGGGGGCGGGGGCGGGGTGTTGACGTCGTTGCGGGCGATGATCTGCCATTCTGGAAGGACCTCGCCGGGTTCGCCGCCGGAGGCGAATGCGGCGGCAACCTGGAGCTTGAGGGCTTCGACCCAGTTCATGCTGTCGTGAACGTTGCAGATGACGGCGACACGCGCTCCGTGCCTGAGGCACCCCGCGGCGCGAAGAGCATGAAGGATGGGCATCGGCGGCGGGCCGTCGGAGCCGGTCTTGCCGGCCACGCCATTGACGACATCCAGGCCCGTGTTCAGGATGATGTCGGCATGGAAGAGTCGGCGGTGGGCGGCGGCGTGGAGCGCGTCGAAGAGGAAGCCCCGCATGACCTGTTCGGTGACGGAGCGGAGTGCGGGCGTTGGGAGGACCTTCTGGACCATCCACATGCGGTTGCGGTTGGCGTAGTAGATGCGGGCCGGAGTGAGCTTGAGATTCCAGGGCGTGTGATAGACCACGGCGTTGAGGTTGAGAACGACGCGATACCCGGCCTTGGCAAAGCGCAGGCACCAGTCGGCGTCGTCGCAATAGATGAAGTACCGGTGATCCCAGAAGCCGACGCCCGGGTGCTTGCCGCCATCGCCGAGGACGGCCTTCCAGCGGGCGAGCATGGAGCACGCCGAGACGACGTCGACGTCCATGGCGCCGCGATAGCCGTCGGGTCCTCCCTGGCCCCGGGGGCCTCCGACGGACTGGATCCACTTTTTGTGGTGGTCATGTCTCGGATGGTGAGGCGGGGCGTCGTCCTGCATGGCTCCGGTCGCGGAGTTGAAGTAGATGGTGGTCTCGATGGTGCGGGCGCGGTCGTTGATATCGCAGGTGCGAGAGCCGACGAGGCCGACGGCGGGGTCGGACCGCATGGTCTCGACAAGGTGCTGGAGGGTGTCGGTGGGGAGATCGATGTCATCATCGACGAGCCAGACGTAGTCCGGCCCGCCGAAGCCGGATTTGCCAAACCAGTGCTCGACGAACGCGAAGCCGGTGTTGAATCCGCCGCACCCCCCGAGGTTGGCCTGGTTGCGGACGATGGTGACGGAGGCGAGACCGAGGGAGTTCGGAGCAGCGGGGTTGCCCCAGGTGCGGGGTCGCGGGGTGTCGAAACGCGGCTCGCGAGCGAGTTCGGTGCGGTTGTCGATCACGCGTTCGGGATTGATCGAACTGACGAGGTGATCGAGCGTGCCGTCGGTTCCGGCGTTGTCGACGATGACGAGGTCGATGAGTTTGGTCGGATAGGTCTGCCGCGACAGGGCATTGAGGACGTTGGTGACGAGGGCTTTGCGGTTCCACGTGACGATCAGTGCGCAGATGCGGTCGGTGGGCGTGGAGGCGACCGGAGCGTGCTCGCCGGAGTCGGGCGTGGATGGAGCGACTTCCACGGGCCGATGCACAGCGGGTGGTGCGATGCAGGAGTTGGGTGTCTGGGCGCTGGGCACACGAGGGCTCGAACGGGGGTGCGGACGGTCGAGGGCGGCTGGCCACGGAAGTCTAGTTCACATGATGAGCCGGGCTGGAAATGCGTTTGCCGTGGATCCGACATTCGACATCGGACGCCGGGGGCACATACGAAGGCGGTTCGCTGCCCTGGTACACGGGGATGATCTCCCTGGCATGCTCCTCGATGCTCTTGGGCGGGGCGACGTTTGCGCGAAGGCTCCAGACCAGGTGCGGGTCTTCGATGGCTTCGATGAGAGCGTGCCGAAGTGCGGGGCGGCTGTTGGCGGTGAAGAGCAGGCCGTTGTGGCGGTGGCGGACGAAGTCGGGAATGCCTCCGATGTCGGCCCCAAGGACGGGGACGCCACAGGCCATGGATTCGAAGACGGTCTGGGGGGCGTTGTCCCACCAGACGCTCGGAACGAGGGTCAGATCCTTGCCTCCGAGCATCCAGGGGATGTCGTGGTAGTTGTACTCGCCGCGGAAAGTGAGCCGAGCCAGGCGGGGCTCCAGGCGGCGGAACATCCACTCGATGCGATGCCCCTCGAGAGCGAAGATGGAGAGATCGATCTGGCGGAGGTGTGCCGGGTCGAGCATTTCCAGGGCGTCAGCGACGACGTGGAGCCCCTTGTAATAGTTGTTGTAGCCCATGAAGTGCAGGCGGAGCGGGCGCTGCCTGTGCCAGGGGATGCCGGTCTCCGGCGGCGGAGGATCAAAGACCAGATCTGGCTTGAGCGCGATGACGCGGTTGATGCGAGAGCCGATCGGCATGGTGCGGATGACGCGCTCATCCACGCCCATGGAGACGAACTTGCGGCGGACGAAGTCGCTCACGGCAAGAACACGATCGCACGAAGAGAGCATGGCGACCATCGCGGCGCGGCGGCGGGCATAGTCGTTCGGGCTGCGCACGCTTGGCGCGATCGGCGTGGGCGGTTCGATGCTGTTGGTGAGCGGCTGCAGCTCGGGGGCATCCGGGGGCGGCGGGGTCCAGGGATTGAGCTCCGCGAGCAGATGCGGGGTCTTGCCGCGCTGGTCGGACCTGTCGCCGCCGGCTGGCGGGTGGGGATCGCGCACGGTCGCGGGGCGATCGAAGTCGACGAGTGTTCCGGGGGCATGGAGTTCGCGCTTGATGCGATCCTGGCGTGCTCTGGCCTGGCGGATCTCCCAGAGGCCCCAGACGGTGCGTTTGAGCGTGCCCAGGGCGCCAAGCCACGCGTGCCGGGCGTGGCCCACGGCGTGGGGGTCGACGCCCTTGGACTTGTCGTAGGCGAGCATGTGCCGTTCGCGTTCGGCGTCTCGAGGCTTTACCTCGATGCATGTCGCGCAGGCGTGGCCGTTGTCGAAGTCATAGCAGGTCTTGCGATGGCCCTGCATGAGGTAGACCTGGGGGCAGATGGTGTGATAGTTATGAAGGGAGAAGATGTGCCGGGCCTTGCAGACGGCGCGGATGGCGTCGATGCAGCCGACGCTGAAGCCCTCGATGTTGTTCCAGTGGATGACATCCGGGGCGAGGGCGGTCATGAGCTTGGCGACCTGGTGCTCGAGCTCGGGTGCACTGACCTCGCCCAGGGGATCCTCGTACTGGACGATGCTCGGGGCCATGACCGGGGAGTTGACGACCTCGAAGACCTTGATGCCTCCGGCGTTCTTGAACTCGGTGAGCCAGTCGTCGTGCCTGCGAATGTGGCACTTGCCGACCTTGCCGGTGGAGTGATCGCGGACGAAGGTGGTGCCGCCGAAGAGGGAGATGACCTCGTGGCCGTTGCGGAGCAGCTCGATGGCAAGGGCCTGGCAGTACTGGTTGACACCGCCGCCGTAGGACGCTCCGTCCCAGATCCGGGCCCAGTTGACAAGGACGATGCGCATAGGGTGGCAGGGTATGTCGAGTCGCGCCGGAGTACGGACAAACAGGGCCGAATTGCAGCGGGAAAAAAGGGCGCCGGATTCCGGAATCGTGTGCATCCAGAGCGTGTGGCGTCGGTCCCCTCGGGGAGCCCGCGAGGGTACACTGGGCGTCTATCGGAGTGTCTGGGTCGAGGGGCAGATCGATGCCGGATCGGGTGATCCGAGTTTGGTCCGACCCTCGGGCACGGGGTCATCGTGGAGTCGGCACGGACATGAACAGCAAGGCGTGGATGTCGGCGGCGGCGCTCGGGGCTGGGCTGGTGCTCTTTGTGGCGGTGAACATCGTGGCTGGTCAGGCGATGCGTTCGGCCAGGGTGGACCTGACCGAGGGCAAGCTGTACACGCTCAGCCCGGGTTCGAGGCAGATCGCCGCGAAGCTCCAGGAAGACATCACGCTCACGCTGTACGTTTCGCAAAAGCAGCTTTCGGAAGCGCCTGTGATCCAGGGGTATGTGCGGCGGGTCCGGGAGATGCTGGACGAACTCGTGCGGGCGTCGGGGGGAAAGCTCTCCCTGCGGGTGGTGGACCCGGAGCCGTATTCCGAAGCCGAGGACCGAGCTGTGCAGGCGGGGCTGGCGGCATTGCCGGCGGGATCCGGCGGGCTTGGGGGACTTGCGGGTGATCGGCTGTACTTCGGGCTCGTCGGGACCAACAGCGTTGATCAGACCGAAGTCATCAAGTTCTTCGACCCAAGCAAGGAATCATTCCTTGAGTACGACCTGACGCGGCTGGTGTATCTGCTCTCGAGTCCGAAGAAGAGCAGCATCGGGATCATGTCCTGGCTGCCCATCGAGGGGCAGGAGGGCAACCCGTTCATGGGCGGGCGCGGGACACCGGCGTGGCAGATCAGCCGCAAGTTGAAGGAGTTCTTTGACGTCAAGACGGTGGAGACGACGGCGGCGGCGATCCCGCCGGAGATCAAGGTTCTGCTGATCGTGCATCCGAAGAACCCGAGTGAGCAGACGCTATATGCGATCGACCAGTTCGTGCTCAAGGGCGGTCGGGCGATCGTGTTCGTGGATCCGAACTGCGAGGCGGATGTGCCGCCGGGCATGAACCCGATGCAGGCGATGAGCATGCCCAAGGCGAGCGAGTTGCCAAAGCTGCTGGATGCGTGGGGCGTCGCGTATTCCAAGGACAAGGTGGTTCTGGACAAGGCGTCGGCGGTGAGCGTGCGGGTGGGGAGCGAGAATCGTCCGGAGACCGTGCCGTACGTGGCATGGCTGATGCTGGGCGGCGACTCGCGATCGGCGGGCGATCCGATCACGGGGCAACTGGAGCGGATGTTCGTCGGGACGGCGGGCTCGCTGGCCCGCAAGGATGGGGCGACGACGGAGTTTCAGCCGCTGCTGACAACCTCGGCGACGGCGATGCTGGCCGACGCGTCGGTGGTGTCGTTCATCCCCGAGCCCAAGAAGCTGCTGGCGGAGTATGCGCCGGGGACGGCCAAGCTCACCCTGGCTGCACGGGTGACGGGCAAGGTGCAATCGGCGTTTGCGGATGGAGCGCCCAAGCCCGCCGAGGGCCAGGTGGGTGCCCCCGAGCCCGCGCCGCACGTGGCGGAATCGGCCGGGCCGATCGACGTTGTGGTGATCGCCGACGCGGACTTGCTGGCGGACCGGTTCTGGGTGAATGAGGCGCGTCTGGGGAACATCCTGCTGGGGTACGACGAGTTCAGCGATAATGGCTCGCTGGTAGTGAACGCGGCAGACAACCTGAGCGGGTCGTCGGAACTGGCGTCGCTGCGGGCCCGGGGGAAGTTCTCGCGGCCGTTCACCAAGGTCGAGGAGTTGCAGCGGAGCGCTCAGCAGGCGTATCAGGCCAAGGAGCAGGAACTGCAGCGAAAGCTCCGCGAAACCGAGCAGAAGATCAACGACATGCAGCGGCAGCGGCCCGACGCCGCGGACGGAAGGGTGTACCTGACCCCCGAGCAGCAGACGGAGATCGACAAGTTCCGGGCCGAGCTGATCGCGACCCGCAAGGAGCTGAGGGACGTGCAGTTCCAGCTCACCAAGGACACCGAGCAGATGGGCACGACGCTGAAGGCGATCAACATCGGGTTGATGCCGGTGCTCGTCGGCGCGGGGGCGATCGGGCTGGCGGCGTACCGATCTTCGAGGCGACGATCGGATCGCATGGCGACCAAGGGATGAAGCGAGGAACGGTTTCGCAGGGACGATTCAACGGGGCGCATCGGCATGAACAGCAAGGTGGTCGTGATCCTGGGAATCCTGGCGGCGGCGGGAGTTGTCGGGGCGGTCGTGGTGAGCCGATCCAGATCGCCGCAACGAGCCGAGATCGGCGAGGGACTGGATCGCCGCGTGCTTCTGCCCACGCTCGCGCAGCGGGCCGGAGACATCGCCCAGATCACGGTGACACGAGCCACGGGCACGGTGACGGTCGTCAATCAGGACGGTCAGTGGCGCGTCAGGGAGAAGGGTGACTATCCGGCGAAGCTCGAGAGCGTCCGCGGCGTGGTGGTCGGCCTGGCCGACCTTCGCGAGGTTGAGCGCAAGACCAGCAGACCGGAGCAGTTCGACAAGCTGGGCGTTCAGGATCCGGTCCCGGCCGCCGCGGCCGGACAGCCCGGGGCAAACGGGGAGGAGTCGCAGAGCACGCTGGTGACCTTGAGTGACAAAGAGGGCAAGTCGATCGCCTCGATCATTTTGGGCAACATCAAGCCGGGGATGACGCCGGAGGTGTACGTGCGTCGAGTTGGTGAGAACCAGTCGTGGCTTGCGGCGGGGCGCGTGGACGTGCCTCGGGAAGCGACTGGATGGATGGACACCAAGCTCGCGGATATCCGGAGGGAGCGCGTGCGGAGCGTGAGCGTGACGCACGCGGATGGATCAAGCGTGGTGGTCAGCCGGGCGCAGCAGAACGACGCGATGGCTCTCCAGAACATTCCAGCGGGGAAGGAGATCAAGGACCCGGGATCGACTGAGAGCATCGCGGGAACGCTCAACGGGCTGATGTTCCAGGATGTGATGGCGCTGGCCAGCTTGGACCCGGCGGCTCCGACGGAAGGGCAGACGCCTGGACCTCGGATCGAAGTCCGCACGTTTGATGGGCTGGTGGTGAACATCGTGAGCGTGACGCACCTTGGCCGGTCGTGGTGGAAGATGTCCGCATCGGTGGATGAGAGCGTGCTTGCAACACTGCCACCGACGCAGCCGACGCCGCAGACGGGTGAATCGGCGGCGGTCGCGCCCGCTGCCGCGACGCAGGAGGGTGTGAGGGCGGAGGCGGCGGGGCTGAACGCGGCGTGGTCAACTCATGTCTTTGCGCCCTCGGACTGGAAGGTCCGAACGCTGAACATGACGATGGCCGAACTGGTCAAGGATGTCGCTCCCCCGGCCGCAGAGCCGGCGTCGCCGGGAGCGAGTCCGTCTCCTGGCGAGCCCGAGTTTGGGCGGCCGCCTCAAGGTTGAGCGGGGTAGAGTCGACCGCGGACGAGCAGTCGGCTGATGAGGACGACCACGAGCCCGGGGACAAGCCAGAACTCATCACGCATGATGAAGCCGAGCCAGTAACAGGGCGTGGCCGCCGTGATGGCGAGGATGAGCACGCCGAGCTTTCGGCGGCCTTGCGGGCCAGCGACACCGGCGTGGCCGTCGCGGGTCGGGATCATGCAAAGCCAGGCATAGGCCGGGAAGACGAGCCCGTAGAAGGACATGAACAGCCGATAGGTGAGTTCGCCGAAGGTGATGCCCCAGGGCGTGTGGTACCAGCAGAACGCCGAGATCGCGGCGCCGACGATGAGCGCGACGAAGAACACGGCGACGGGAAGACGCGATGGCTTGGCGGAGGCGAGGACTGGAATGTGCAGCAGGCTGGTGTAGGCGGCCTGGAGTGCGATGTGGCAGCCGATGATCAGGACGCCGGGGAGCATCACGGCGAGTTCAGGGTTCTGGAGGAGCAGGGCGACTGGCTCGGCGTAGGTGAGCGTGCCGAGGATCATTGCGAAGAAGAGCACGCCGAAGCCGAGCGCGAACGCCAAGGGGGCGCGTGCGCCCAGATGCACACGAGCCCTGTGAAAAGTGCCGTCGAGATAGGGGCAGAGGGCAAAGCCGAAGACGCAGACGGGGGCGAGCAGAAGGAGATCCGTCGGCGGGGCTTCCGATCGCGGAAGGGTGAGACCGTTGCCATTCCAGGCGAGGGCGAGGATGACGAGCGACGCGATCCAGATCAGGGCCGCGCCAACCCCTCGAAGCAGGCCGGCGATCGCGGCGGCCACGAGCGCGCCAGCGGCATAGACATAGGTCAGCCGTTCGGACGCGAAGAACATGGTGCCGATGGAGAAGAGAAAGACAACCTGGAAAGCGATGGTGATCGCGGAGAAGCAGGCGACGGCGGTTGCGTGGCGGGTGGTGATGGCTCGGCTGTGCTCGGGCGAGGAAACGACAAAGCCCATGGCCGCGGCGCCGAGCACGTTGGGCAGGGCGAAGGCGACGAACCCCCACACGCCGTAGTCGCGGACGAGCAGCACGGGCAGGAACATGCCGATGACCCACGTCCAGGAGCAGGCGAGGTAGCACGCCCAGCCCAGGGTGGCCGGCAGGGATGGCTTTGCGGGGGCGATCACCACTCGCGTTCGGACTCGTAGTGCATGACGCGTTCGATGGAGTTGTCGTCGCGCATGATCAGGACCTTGGGGCGGTGGTTTCGATACTCGTCGTCGGACATCCAGGCGTAGTGCATGATGATGAGCTTGTCGCCGGGTTCAACGAGGTGGGCGGCGGCGCCGTTGAGCTCGATGCACCCGGAGCCGCGCTGGCCGCGGAAGATATAGGTCTCAAACCGCTCGCCGTTGCGGCAGTTGGCGATGGTGACCTGATCATTCACGCGCATGCCGCAGCGTTCGAGGAGGTCGGCGTCGATGGTGATGGACCCGATGTAGTCGGGCTTGGCCGCGGTGCAGCGGGCCATGTGGATTTTGCTGTGGAGGACTGGGCGGAGCATGAGGGGCAGAAGAATAGGGATGATCGACGGACGCAGGCGGGACGCCAAAGCCACCAAGGCAGATTCGGGTCAGTGCTCGTACAACTCGATCGGCAAGCCGTCAGGATCGGCAAAGAAGGTGTATCGCTTGCCGGTGTTTGGGTCGGTGCGAACGGGCTCGATGGCGACGCCGAGTGTCTGTAAGCGAGCGACCTCGGCTTCGATACTCGCGACGGCGAAGGCGAGGTGGCGGAGCCCGGCGGCTTCGGGGTGCGTGGGGCGTGGCGGCGGGTTCAAGAAGGAGAACAGCTCGATCTGCACGCCGCCGTCGAGGGCGAGATCGAGCTTCCAGCTCTGGCGTTCGGCGCGGAAGGTCTCGCGGATGATCGGCAGGCCGAGCACGCGCGTGTAGAAGTCGCGCGAGCGCGGGTAATCCGAAGCGATGATGGCGACGTGGTGCAGGCGCACGTGCGTCAAGGTGCCCAGACGTTGGCGGTGCCGCCGCCGGGAACTCCTGTCGCAGCGGCACCGGCGCCGTTGGTGCCAGGCAAGGGCGCGGCGATCTCCTTGGTGGTCGCATCAACTCGCAGCACGTTGACGGGATGCGTTTCTTTGGGGAACGCCGCGGCGTGCATGGGCGGGACGGTCACGCCGTTGAGGTGCATCTTGCCGCTGGAAAGGCCCGGGAAGTGCTCGCCCTGCCAGCTTGCCGGATACTTGGTGTCGTCGAGTTCGAGCGACGCCTTGGTCGGAAAGAGCGGGCGGAAGGTGTCGCACATCACGGCGAGTTCCTGGGTGTGCGTCGCCGTGAGCGAGGCCTCGATGGTGCCGGGGTGCGGGCCGTGCGGGATGCCTTGTGGGTGGAGCGTCAGCGAGCCGACCTCGATGCCCTTGCGCGAGCCGAAGTTACCCTCGACGTAGTACAGCACTTCGTCAGAGTCGAGATTCGAGTGGTTGTACGGCACCTTGATGCTCTGCGGGTGATAGTCCAAGAGCCGCGGGCAGAACGAGCAGATGACGAAGTTGTGGGCCTCGAACGTCTGATGGATCGGCGGGGGCATGTGCAGCTTGCCCGTGATCGGGGAGAAGTCGTCGACGTTGAAGGCGTAGGGGTAGTAGCAGCCGTCCCAGCCGACGATGTCGAGCGGGTGGTAGTGATAGATGTACTCATGGACGAGATCGCGGGCCTTGATGCGGACGGGGAAGTCGCCCTTCTGGTCCCACGTCAGCGGAAACTCGGGCGTGCGGAGATCGCGCTCGCAGTACGGCGCGTGCTCGAGGAACTGTCCGGTGGCCTTCGACACATACCGCGGCGGCGGGCCGATGTGGCTGCCGTTGGCAGTCTCGATCAGGAGCACCTTGCCGAAGGGCATGTCGGCGATCGACGGCTCACCCGGCTTGACGCTCGCGGCGTCACGCTTGTCCCAGACGATCTGATAGATCACGCCCTTGGGGATGACGACGTAGTCCTTCGGCCCGAACTTGATCGTGCCGAGCATGGTGTGGCAGAGGCCCGAGCCGAAGTGGAAGAACAAACACTCGTCGCCCTGGCCGTTCTTGAAGTGATACGCCATCTGCTCCGCCGGATTGCAGACGGCCATCTCGACATCGCTGTTGCCAAACAGCACCACGCGCCCGGTGACAAAGTCGCCCTTGGGGGGGAGGGGGGCACTCTTGACGTGCCGCATGCGCATGATGTCCTGCTCGACATACTCCACCTTGGTCGAGTACAGCGGCTTCCACCCATAGACCTGGGTCGGCGGGTGAATGTGGTACATGGTCGTCGTGGGGCCGACAAAGCCTTCGGTGCCGAAGACCTCTTCGGAGTACAGGCACCCGTCGGGGCGACGGAACTGCACGTGACGCTTCTTGGGGAGCAGGCCGAGCTTGAGGTAGAAGGGCATGGAAAACCTCCTCATGGTATTCTACGCAAGGGATGCGGGGCGACTCGGCAAGCGCAGACGGGGACGCACATGTACATCCACTCGGTCCACATGTACAACCTCCGGTGCTTTGGGAAAGCCGAGTTGGCCCTGACCTATCCCGGTGGACCGGGCAGGACGCCGTCAGCGGCGAGCGGGCTGGAAGAGCCGGAACTGCCGAACGTGAACGTGCTGCTTGGAGGCAATGGGAAGGGCAAGACGACGGTGCTGCGGGCCCTGGTGCTCTCGACGCTGGCGCCGGTGCTCGCCGAGCAGTCGGGGTTTTTGCCGTATCGGCTGGTTCGAAGGACCAAAGCGGACGCGAAACGTCGCGAGCCGGTGCAATGTCTGGTGAAGTCCCGGGTTGTGCTGCACCCGTCGGACGTGCCAAAGCCGCCAAAGACGCTGGTGGATCTGCTAGCGCGGCTGGAGTCCACTCCGGGCAAAGTGCAGGACCGGATGGTCTTTGAGCGTGTGCCGCTGAATCCGCTCAAGCATGCGAGGTTGAGGCAGGCCCGCGATCGCGACATGGAGCAGATGCTGTCGGAGGCGGCGACAGCGCCACCGTTCGTCGACAGCATGTACGGGGACTACAGCCCCGCGATGTTCATGGTCGCCTACGGCGCGACTCGGCGCGTGGAGACCGGGCTGATCGACGAGGGCACACGGTCCAAGCTGCGGGCTCCGAGATACACGCGCGTCGCGGGGATCTTTGAGGACCACGTTGCGCTGCGTCCGCTGGGTTCGTGGCTGCCTTCGGCGCGGGGCCGCGCGGCTGAGGTCAAGCGTTTGCTCAATGCGATTCTCCCCGGCGAGGTCCGCTTTACGGGCCAGTTCTCGCGTGAGGACGGTCAGTACCTGTACGCCAAGGACGACGCACTCGTCCCGTTCGCCGCGCTCTCGGACGGATATCGCGCGTTCATCGGATGGGTCGGCGATCTGCTGGGGCATCTGCATGACTGCTGCAGACGCACGGCCAAGCTCTCGAGCATGAACGGGGTGGTGCTCGTGGACGAGATCGACCTGCATCTGCACCCCAAGTGGCAGCAGACGGTCGTGCGATCGGTGGCCAAGGCATTGCCGAAACTGCAGTTCGTCCTGACCACGCACAGTCCGCTCATCGCTGGGACGCTCGCGCCGGCGAACATCCACGTCATGGAGGACGCTCAGGACGGCGTGCTGGTGACGCAGATCAACGAGGATCTTCGAGGCAAGACATCCGACGAGGTGCTGGAGAGCCCGTACTTCGACATGGAGAGCACGCGCGATCCCGAGACCGAGAGCACCCTCGCCCAGCTTGCCAAAAAGGTTGGCAAGGGGGACGCCCGGGCGGCGGTCGAGTATCTGCGGCTGCTGACAGGATCGAAGTCGCCCGGCACGCCAGCCCGTCGAGGCGGCGTGCAAGCGGCGTCGCGGCGGAGCCGGAGGGCTCGGCGATGATCCGGTACGCGATATCCGATGCCGATCTTCGGCAGAAGATCGGCTCGACGTGGCTGAACAAGGCCGCGAAGAACACCGCCGCACTCAAGGCCGCGGGTGCATATTCCAAGGACGCGGTGAGCGAGAACTGGGGCGAGGTGAAGCACGTGTTCATGAAGATTCAGGGGAACAAGTGCGGGTACTGCGAGCGCGAGCTGGAGGACGCCGCGATCGAGCATGACGTGGAGCATTTCCGCCCAAAGAGCAGCGTCAAGCCGTGGCACAAGGGCGCACCGCCGAGCGATCTGCCCGCGAACCTTGGCTCGGAGAGTGAGCTCGGGTACTACATGCTTGCGTTCGACTACCGGAACTATCTGGCGAGTTGCAAGACGTGCAACTCAACGTACAAGAACAACGCGTTTCCCGTGGCGCGAACGCGGACGCTCCGGGGAACCAGCCCTTCAGAGTGCGCAGCCGAGAAACCGTACCTTGCGTATCCGATCGGCGCGCAAGCGGAGGACCCGGAGTCGCTGTTCACCTTCGTGGGCGTCGTGCCGACGCCGGTGAGCGCGAACGCCAGGGGACGGGCGATCATCGCCTTCTTCGGGCTGGAACGCAGGAACAAGCTGCGCAAAGAGCGGCTGCTGATCATCCGATCGATGTATCTCGCGTTCACCGCAAACTTCCCGGAAGCCAGAGCCATGGTCGACGAGGCATGCAAGGACCACGCGCCACACGCATCGTGCGCCCGGGCGTATCGCGTGCTGCTCGGCTCCGATCTCGCTCTTGCGAAGAAGCTCGCGTTTCCAGACTGAGGTCAGAGGCGCATGGTGAACACACGAAGATGCCGGCGGCGGTTGGTCTCCTACGCCACCTTTGAAGATCTGCGGCGAGAACTGGACGCGATCGAGGCCGCGCACGCGAAGGGTGCGCTTGTGGCACTGGGCAATCACACGCCCGGTGCGATTCTCGCACACGTCGCGCTGGGCATGCGCTCATCGTTCGAGGGCTTCCCGACGAGGGCTCCGCTGTGGATTCGCGTGCTCGGGCCGCTCGTGAAGCACCGCGTGCTCTCTCGACCGTTTGTGCCCGGGTTCAAGCTCAGCCGAAACGTCGACGCCAAGGTGTGGGATAGCAGCGTGACCTTCGAGGATGGCATGATGCAGTTGCGAAAGCAGCTCGAGCGGGTGTCGGCCCCGGGAGCTCGGCCAACGGCTCCGCATCCGTTCTTCGGACCGTTGACCCCCGATGAGTGGCGCGCGTACCAGCTTCGGCACGCGGAGCTGCACCTCAGCTTCCTGCAGGTGTGACTCGGCGTGGCGTCGTGTCGGCGATCCGGCGAAGGGCGTCATGTGGAAGCCACCACGCGCGCTCGCCCGGTTCATCCGAGCGACCATCTGACCGAATCTCACACCACACTCGGCCATCGCCGCCGACCGTGCTGGTCACAATCCGCACTTCGTGTCCGGCTCGCAGCGCGGAACCCGAGGGCTGGCCGATCAGTTCATCGGGATGATCGCGCGGCGTGGTCTCCACGATGAGCACCGCGTGGAAGTGTGCGGCATGCTCGCGATACCAGCGATGAGCGATGATCGCACTTGTGAGCACGCAAAGCACGCCGAGCACGATCACGACCATTCCCACTCGGATGCGAGACGTGAGCAATCGGAGGCAACCCGCCAACCAGAGCGACGCCCAGGCGGCGCACGCCACGACGGTGAGGGCTCCCTCCGGCAGAGATACAAGGACCGCCTCCGCATGCCGCGTCCACGGAACGGATGTGCGCTGGTGCGGCGTCCGACTGGTCGTTGCACTGGCGTCGCCAAGGACCTGAGCTCGTGTCGCACTCAGCCGCTCGGCGAGCCCCGGCAGCGCAGGAGCGATGAGGTCTGCGCGGCGGAAGTTGAGCATCGCCGCTGCGAGGTCTCCGACGCGATGATGAGCGATCCCGGCGTTGTAGAACGCCGCGGCACGAAGTCGCGCAGTTGTCGACGAGGAAGCGGCTGCCTCGAAACGGTCTCCTAGCGATCTTATCGCGTCGTTTGAGACGGCGCGACCTGTTTCGGCAGCTTGGAGCGCGGCGTCCAACTCTCGTGCGAGAGTCTCCCAGTCCGAACCGATCGGCATGACTGCCTGAGCACGTGCGGCGGGCATCACTGAGAGAAGGCCCGCGATCAGCAGTCCTCCGACGAGCACGCGCCCTCTCATGCCTGCTCCACTGACATGGCGAGCGTGATGACTGCGAGCAAAGCCCGATGCGATCTCGAGTATCCTGGCGCTCGAGGGACTCAGTGCGCTCTGAGCGGCCGGCGCGAAGCGCGGTTCGTCGGCATTCAGGAGCGCGTCGGCCAGCGCGGGTACGGACGGATGATCGCAGGAGTGCAGCAGTGCGACGGCCTCGCGTGCAGTCAAGGACTCTCGCGGGGCATCGAACCAGTCCGCAACGAAGTGCGTGAGCGCCCGAGAAGGGCACGTGGAGGCTCGAAGTTCGCGACGCAGGGCGCTCAGCGCCCGCTTTCGGCGACGCTTCGCCGGATCCCGCCGGGCCCCCCACTGCACGAGTCGTAGACATTCAAGCGCGACGAACATCAGGGGCGGGCCCGCAAGCACACCGGCCAGCACCCACCGCGTAGACGGATCCTCCTTGGAGAACGAAAGATCACCCAATCCAGGACGCGGCGGGTGCATGATGACGCCGGACTTCCGTTCGGTCTCATCGGCATCGGGCGTGGTCTGACGTGCGCCAGCGGACAACGTGTCATCGCCCGGGAGGGCGACCGACTGCGACGGGGCGACGGTCAGCTTGATCGGCGCTGACTGAGCGATCCTGTACGATCGGGAGATGGGGTCGAAGGAGCTGAGGGAGACCGGCCCGACCTGGGTGACAGCGGCAGAACGCGGACGAATGACGAGCTTGAACGTGGCGGAGGCGCCGGTGATCTGTGGCAGGACGGGCTCGCGTGGAATGCGGAACTCCGCAGCGCCCGACATCTGGCGGGCAAGGTCGAGCGCAGGCACGCGCGAGAGCGGTGCGGGGCCTGTGACTGTGACCGTGAGCGTGATCGGATCGCCGACGCTCAGCGACGTGACGTCCGCGGATGTGGAGATCGAGTACGAGCCGACAAGACCGGAGAACTGCTGCGGGCGGCCCTCAACGGGAAGATCGATGACGGAGATGCGCAGCGGCTGGGCCTCGCAGAAGAGCCGCTCGTACACGGTGCGGTCGGATCCCGGAAGATCCATGATGTTCGGAGCACGCTGGCCGGCCGCGGCGCCGAAATCCACTCGGGCCGGGCCGACGGTGATCACGCCCGGTTCGGTTGGAATGATGATCCGCTCGGCAGTGATGACGCCCGAGGAAAAGAGCACCGCCGTCCGGTCGCCGTCGACCATCATTTGAGCTTGCGTCGATGATGGCGCAGTAGCGATGCGCGAGTCCGGATAGACCTCATGCGCCGAGCCGGAAATCGGCAGTGTTGCGGCGGGTGCACTCACGTTGCGCCCAAGGCGCCACTCCATCAGGATCGGCACCGGTTGACCCACATAGACCGGCCCTTCCGGGCCTTTGACCGTGAGCGTGAAGTCAGGCGCCTTGGGGACCTCACGCACCTTGATGGTCACGGGGCTAGAGCGGAGCGTTCTGCCGCCGATGTCGATCGTCATCGACGGGACCACGATCTCTCCGGGCCGCCGGGCCATGAGCGCGTACATGTGACCGACTTCGCCGCCGGAGGACTGCACCTGCCCGTTGATGATGATGGTCATCCCCGTGGAGGTGCTGACACCGCGATACTCGATCGACGCGTTCGGAATCTCCGGCATGGTTGGCGGGGTGGTCGCCGTCGTGCCGCGCAGGACCACTCGAAGCTGGTGCACCTCGCCAACGAACACCTCGGCGGGTGCTTCCACCATGATGCTGGCGTCACTCGCGTCCCGGGACTGCGCATGCGCGATGCGGCCGAACGTGCTGAATGCACAGAAGCAGGCGACAGCTAGCCGAATGAGCCCGATGATGGTCAGCGATCTGATCACCAGTCCTTCTCCACGGGTGCGGTACGCGACCGCATCTGAGCTTGCAGGCGTCGAAGCTGCTCTCGAACCCACCGTTCGCGATCGAGAATCTGTGCGGCGGTCGCGTCGAACGGCCTCCCTGGCGGCTGCTCCCCCTGCTGCTGCGCTTGCTGCTGGGCCCGCTGCTGCGACTCGGACTCGCGACGGGCCTCATCCGCCGCGGCGGAACGCTGGGCTTCGCGGAGAGCGTCGGCGGCACGTTGCTGAGCCGCTGCGGCCTCGTCAAACTTCCCGTCCTTGAGCTGCTGCTCGGCCTGCTTCTGGGATGCCGCGGCCTCCTTGAGCTTCTGCTGGGTCGGCGTCTCACTCGGCGTCGAGGAAGCGTCCTGCCGCGGCGTTTGCTGGTCGCCTGCTTTCCTGGCGGCCTGCTGCGTCCGCTCGTTCAACGCCCGTTGCCGAGTTGCGCTCTCTGCGGCTCTCTGGTCCTTGGTCTGATCGTCGGGTCCTCTCTGTGCCTGCGTGCTTGACTCGTCCGCCGCACGCTGCTGCTGATCCGCGAGATCACGCAACTCATCCGAGAGCGATCGGCTGGTCGACGCCGAGGAGTCGTCGCCCGATTGCTCACCCTGGCCTTGCTGCTGGTCGGGCCTGGGCTCGCCGGCTTCAGAGTGCTCAGGGCGCGACTGGTCGGACGCGTCCTTCTTCCCGGATTGTTGTTTCTGTGCCTGCTCCTGCTGACGACGCAGCGAGTCCTTGATCGCGCCGATCCGGCGTTGCACGAGTTCGACGTTGGTCGCCGCAGCACCGTCGCCGGCGTGAAGCTGATGAGAAGTGCGATAGAAGCGCTCTGCCCGTCGGAGGGTGGCGAGAGCCGCGTCTGCGTTTGAGAGGGCCTCCGCCCCTGACGACTCGACAGTCTTGAGCGGCAGCGCCTGCTCCGCTCGCGATGCCTCAATCGCTCCGAGATGGAATGCCGCCGCGGCACGAACATGCTCCGGCGAATCGGAACCGAGGATGCCTCGGAGCGTGCTCTCCGCCTCGCCGGGCTGAGTCAGCGCGAGCGCCGCCGCCCGGCCGAGCGTGAGCTCGATCGGCACCCGTCGACCGGCAGCGCGGATGGCGTCGTCGAACGCACTGAGGGCCTCCTCATGCTTCCCGTCGCGGAGCAGTTCGGCAGCGCTCTGGGCCAGTTGCTGCACGGACATCGGCTCCGAAGGAGTCTGACTCGGGGCGCGCGGCGTGCGTGCCGTAGCAACCGAAGAGAGCGACAGGGCACAGAACGCGCCGAGGATGCTCGATGCCGTAAAAGGCCGTATCTTACTTGTAGCGTGCATGCAGCAGCACCTCCACGCACAGAATCGCAACGGCAAGCGCGAGCACGATCTGAAAGAGCTCGGTGTATCGCACGGTGGTCGTCTGCTCCTCAATCTTGGGCCCTGATGTCTGCAGCAGCCGCCGGTAGAGCGTGTCCATGTCAATGTTCCCCGTGCCGGCGTTGATGAACATGCCGCCGGGGGTGGCCTCGGCGACTTGCCGCAGCACGGCCGGATCCATCCGGCTGAGGACCTGGCGTCCGTCGTGAACCATGGCGGAGCGCTGCTCGACCAGTTCCCCGCGGGAGTTCATCAGCGGCGCACCGGGGACCGGGGCCCCGGTGAGTTCCGAGCCGACGCCGATTGTGACGATGCGGATGCCCTTCTCCGCCGCGAGCTTCGCCGCGTTCATCGGATTGGTCTCGTGATCCTCGCCATCGGTGATGAGCACGATGGTTTTGGAACGATCGGTCTGGACTCGGTCGGGATCGCGGTTGGGTGCGGCGTCCGATTCTGGGATCAGGACGCCGACGGCCGCTCGAATCGCGTCTCCGATGGCCGTGCCGCCTCGGCCGACCGTCGTGGGAGTCGTGTCATCCAGAGCCATGCGGAGGAAGGCGTAATCGCTGGTGAGCGGACTCTTGAGCACGGCGGTCCCGGCAAAGGCGATGAGGCCGATACGGTCTCCTTCGGCCGCGTCGATCGCGTCGCGCACGCCAAGCTTCGCTCGCTCCAGCCGATTCGGGCGAATGTCCTGAGCGAGCATCGATCGTGAGACGTCCAGAACGAACATCACGTCACGGCCCACCCGCTGAACGCGCTGAGGCTGCGGATCGGTCGAGGGCCGTGCCAGCGCGAACGCCAGACACCCAAGACCGACAGCAGAGAGCGCGACCGATGCGACCCGCCGACCTCGCACGGTCGAGCGCGTCCACGAGCGGCCATCCGCGGAGTCAAAGAACCTCTTCCTGGCCCGTTCCTGCCTCCACAGACCCGCAAGACCGACCAGAAGCAGCCCCGCCGCTCCAAGCAGCCACCAGAGGGCGGAAGGATCCTGCAGGATGATCGTCGTCATGGCACCCTCCGCAGGACTGTGGCGACGAGGATCTGCTGCGCGGCGAGCAGCAGGCAGGCGACGAGTGCCGGAACGCCGAAAAGCTCCCGATAGTCGGTGTACTCCAGGGTCTGGATCCTGGACTTCTCGAGGCGATCGATCTCCGCGTAGATCTCGCGGAGCGTTGCGCCGTCGGAGGCGATCCAGTATCTCCCGCCGCTGGCCTCGGCGATGGCGCGGAGCAAGTTCTCATTGAGTTCGCTCTGGATCGGGATTCGTCGGCGGCCGAGGATCGGGTCGTTGATGGTGCGATAGCTGTCGGACCCGATGCCGATCGCGTAGACCTTGATGCCCCACTCTCCCGCAAGAGCCGCGGCTTTCTGCGGGTCGTGCTCGCCAGCGTTGTTGTCGCCATCGGTCAGGAGGATGATCGCCTTGGATTGAATGCGGACGTCCTCGCCATCGAGGGTTCGCTCACGGCCGCTCAGGTCCTGCTCGGCGGTGCGCAAGCGAGCGGCCGCGAGGGCGATGGCGTCTCCGATCGCCGTGCCGTTCTCATAGCGATGCTGTGCAAGCGGGATCGACTCGACCAGTTCCTGAAGGGCGACATGGTCGTGGATCAGCGGTGCGACGGTGTCGGCGAATCCCGCGAACTGCACGACGCCGATCAGGTCATTGGGTCGTCCGGCCAGTTCCCGTCCGTTCCCGAGCAGGAACTCCTTCAGGACGCTCTTGGCCGCCGGAAGCCGCGAGGTTTCGCGCCCGTCGATCTCCATGGGCAGGCCCATCGAGCCGGAGCGGTCGACCACGAGCTTGATCGCGACTGCGTCAGTGGATGAGATCACCCGTCCCTCTCCAAGCTGCGGACGGGCGAGCGCCACGATCACAAGCGCGAGCGCGCAGGCACGCAGCACTCCTGGAAGCCAGAGCACTCTTTGTCGAATCGTCCGCGGCAGACGCTCCGATCCATCGTGCATCGGCAGTGTCAATCCGGTTCGTCGATCTCGGCGTCGCCACGACCACACGAGCGCCGCCGCAGGAATCACCAGCAGCCCAAGCGCCCACGGCGAGTGCCAGGAGACTCTCCCCGAGAGCACCCCTTCCAGGAGTTCCGACGCGTCAGACCAGGGCATCATGTGCGTCCCCCTTCCGGGCCAGCGGCCCGAATCGCACCTGCACACGCATCGATCCACGCGACGGATCGGGCAATCAGGGCATCGATGCGACCGGCCTGATCCGCAGCAACAGTCGGGGCATAGATCGAACGATCGATCTCCGTGAGGATCGCAACACCCTCGGCCCGCTCACGTTCCAGGAGGCGATCAGATGTGAGCAGCCGAGGGATGATCTCCTGGACGGTCGCTCCGGGCGATGTTGACAGCAGTTCATCAGCGCACCACCGACGCAGCACCCGGCCGACTTCGGCGATGGCCTCCTCTGGCGGACATGGGTCAATCGCCGCGCTGCGTCGCTCGATCAGGCGTTGCAGCGCGGATCGTGCGACATCACTCGGAGCGACTGTTCGTCGGGCTCGGAGCCGCCGAACCGCCAGCACGCTCCCAACACCCACCGCCCCGACCGTGACGGCGGTAGCAACTCCAAGGAGCGCGGCCGATCGTCCCGCATCCGCGGTGGCAGGGAGCAGAATCGGCGGCGGACGCAGGGGCGTCTGCGCGTCGGTCCCCGCGGGCGCGATGCCCCGCACACGAACCGGAATCGGCATGGAGCGAAGCGAGACCAGCGGAGCCCGCGGCGCTCGCCCGCCGTGCGATGCAGTGTCCCCGGACGTTCCACGAACCTCGATCGCGATCTCCGGGATCGCCTTGTCGCCGGGAAGAAATGGATCGAGGGTGGTTCGCCGACGCGTGACGGTGCGCGATCCATCGGCCGACAGGCTCGCGGAGTCCTCCGTGGACACGATGACAAAGCCGGGAAACTCGCTGATGTCCGGCAGCAGAACGCGAGCCGACGAAGGTGCGTCCACTTCGATCGAGAGCACCGCCCGATCCGCGACGCTCAGATCGCTCCGGCTGATCGCGACGGTCGCGCGAACATCGAGACCCTGCTCGATCGACCGAAGCGTCTGCGTGACCGGTTGAGGCGATGGGTCCGACAGAGGTGAGCCAGCGCCCGACGATCGACCATCCTCGGCGGGCGCCCCGAGTGCCGAGGCGCGCAGAGTGCCCCCGACGACGACGATCGTCAAGAGCGGATACACGAGGTGATTGGGCCCTGATCGGTGCATGGATTCATGGACTCATGATGCCGCGCACTGGCACGTCATCGTCTGCGCTCCCGGGCGTGGAACAGTTCGACCAGATCGTGTACGTACTCGCGATCCGTGCTGAGCGCGACTTCGTCCGCTCCGGCCCGACGGATCGCGTCGGCGACGCCGGAACGCCGCTCGTGTGCCAGCCGGGCATACGCCGCTCGGACGGCGGCCGACGACGTGTCGATCGTCCGCGTGCGTCCGGTTTCCGGGTCCTGGGCATCGACGATGCCCGCACGAGGGAGTTCCAAGTCCCGAGGATCCTCGATGCGAACGGCGATCACATCATGGCGAGGCGTGATCGCGCTCAACGCGTCATATGCGGTGGACGCCGCCGAGGGAATGAGGAAGTCCGAGACCATGAACACCACAGCCCGGCGCTTGGCGACCCGTGCGATGTGCTCGCACGCGACCCGGATGCTGGTCGCCCGACGCCGCGGCTCAAAGGCCAGCATGTCCCGGATCAGGCGGAGCGTGTGCCTGAGGCCCTTCTTGGGCGGGCAGTACAGCTCGATCTCGTCGGTGAAGAGCACAAGCCCAACCCGATCGCCCTGACGGCTTGCGGCAAAGGCCAGCACGGCGGACGCTCGCACGGCCAGTTCCCGCTTCGCGAGACGCTGCGTTGAGAAGTCGCCAGATGCCGAGAGATCCACGGCAAGGAGGACCGTGAGCTCGCGTTCCTCCGTGTACCGCTTGACGAACGGCCGACCCGTTCTTGCCGTCACGTTCCAGTCGATCGTCCGCACATCGTCGCCCGGTTGATACTCGCGGACTTCGCTGAACTCGATCCCGCGACCCTTGAAGGCGGACGAATACTCACCCGCGAACACCTCCGTCACGCTGTGGCGGGTGGTGATCTCCAGAAGTCGGACTTGCTTGGCCAGTTCGGCGGGCGTCATGGCGCGGGGCCTGTTGGTGGGTCTGGGTCATGGAACGGCGAGCGTGTCCAGAATGCGGCGGATGATCGCTTCGGAAGTGATCTCCTGCGCCTCCGCCTCGTACGACACGATCACTCGATGTCGAAGCACGTCCATCGCAATGGTCTTGACGTCGTGCGGCGTGACGTACCCGCGCCCGTCGAGCATGGCGTTTGCCTTGGCCGCCAGCGCCAGGCAGATCGTTGCCCGAGGCGAAGCGCCGAAGGAGATCAGTCGGCGATCCGCATCGCGATCCGATTCGCCGGGCCCACGACCAGAACCCGCCTTGGCAGTGTTCAGCCGGACTCCGGCGGCGACGGGATCGCGGGTCGCCTGCACGATGTCCACGATGTACTCCCGCACCTTGTCGTCAATGTGGACGCGATCGGTGAGTTCCCTCGCCGCGACGATGTCCCGCAGCGAGATGGCGTGCTGCACGTGCGTCGGCGGCCGGGAATAGGCCATGCGATCCAGGATCTGCCGCTCCTGGGTCCGATCCGGATAGCCGACCCGCAGCTTCAGCATGAATCGGTCCACCTGAGCTTCAGGAAGCGGATACGTGCCCTCCTGCTCGATGGGATTCTGCGTCGCCAGCACGAGGAAGGGATCCGGCAGATCGAATGTCTCATCTCCGATCGTGACGTGCCGCTCCTGCATTGCTTCCAGCAGTGCGGACTGAACCTTGGCCGGCGCACGATTGATCTCGTCGGCGAGCACGAGGTTCGCAAAGATCGGACCCTTGCGAGCACTGAAGGTGCCGTCTCGCGGACTGTAAATCTGTGTTCCCGTCAGGTCCGCAGGCAGAAGGTCGGGCGTGAACTGCACCCGCCGAAAGTTCGCGTCGATCGCCCGCGCCAGCGTCGAGATCGTGAGTGTCTTGGCGAGCCCCGGAACGCCCTCCAAAAGCACGTGGCCGTTGGTCAGCAACCCGATCATCAGCCCGCGGATCATCGAGTCCTGCCCGACCACGACCTGCGCCACACGCGCTGAGAGCGCCTTGAGCGGAGCGGAATATCGGGCCAGTTCATCCTGAGTCGGCGGCTGCGGCGGCAGCGTGGATTCGAGCGCCATGTGCGTTGAGTCCTCCGAACAATTGTCGAAACACCCCGTGAGCAAGGGCCGTTCACATGGACGCCCAGCTCCTCAGTTTCCGTCGGCGTGCCCGAACAGGTCTCCGGTCCGGAAAGCGACAGAGGGCGGCATGTCTGGCCGCCCTCTGTTTGAAGAACGTATGTTGCCCGGACGGGGAGGCTCCCGAGCGGCTTACTCGCTCAGACGGGGGCCACCCTTCTGCTGGGGGGCCGGCTGGAGCTGAATCTCGCCATTGGCCTCCTCAAACTGACGGATGACCTGCCCCAGGCTGATGGCCAGCCGCTTGGCGCCCCGCCAGTTCATCACCACGCGGGAGCCCACGGTGAAGAGCAGCGCGGGTCGGTTGTCCTGCGTCGGAACGGGCAGATTCATCCCGAAATCCAGGACCACCTCGTCGCCGGTGGTCGAGGTGCGAATCGTGTTCGCATAGGTCGACTGCATCTTGGACTCATCGATGCGAAGCTCAACCTGCTGCTGCTGCTGCTGATCGGCCATGACAGGAACTCCCTTTGCAAACGGGGACACGGGCATCGCCACGCCGGAGCCCTTTGGATGCGACCCGGCGAGTCTCATCTACCCATACGAACCGCACTCGGCGAGGTTGCTTCCTCTGTCCCGGCGCGGGGACAACAGTAGGCCGCCATCGGACCGGATCAGGTTCGGCCTCACAGCATGCCAATCAAAGTGCCGGTGACAGGAATCGAACCTGCAAGCCTTTAGGGGGCGGCGGATTTTGAATCCGCTGCGTCTGCCAGTTCCGCCACACCGGCAAGGGGGTGGTCGGTCCAAGCATACGGCCCGGGTTCGTCAGGATCGACCTTACGGACAACCCGTGAACCACGCGTTCAGGAAGTCGAACAGATCCTGTGCGTTGGTCGCGCCGTCGTCGTTCAG
>DHLW01000135.1:26903-36044 GCA_002405485.1 Phycisphaerales bacterium UBA4658 | reverse complement strand
CCGCATCTCGCACCACCACCCGGAACGCGTGCTCAAGCCCGTTGTCCCTCCACTCCAGCGGCACGGCAAACGCGTCGAACGTCCGGCCGTTGCGCCACTGGCTCGTCTTGTTGCACGTGCCCGGATCGTCACACGCGTTCGCAGCCTTGGCAAACAGCGTGCGGCCGACCAGCGACCCGCCGGAGCGGACGCCGAACGAGAGCCAGTAGTTTCTCCCCGGCTCCAGCAGCCACCGCGGGTTGTGGAAGATGATCCGATACCCGGTCAGAGTCTGGCCGTCCACGGAGATCTGCTGGTCAGTCGCCACCCATCGCGAGACGTTCATCGTTCGAATCACCGCCGTCTGCGGGTGTCCGCACGGCTCGGATGCATAGAGCTCGACATAGCCCTGGGAAGGGCTGCAGTTGGTCCACACGAACGCATCGAGATAGCAGACCTCGACCGGGTTGCACGGCGGGGTCACAAAGTCGTCGGCGGTCTTTGGCGGGGTCGGATTGGCCCGATCAGCGCCCGACGGGGAACCCGTCGCTCCCGGCCCGGTGACCGGCAGGCCGTTGTCATGCAGGATCTTGCAGCTCTCGCCGTTGATCCGCCAGGACAGGTTCACGCACCCAGCGCAGCACTCGGCGGCGTCGCCCCACGGGCCGTAGACGAACTGCAGATACTGGCCCGTCGCCTCCCCGAAGCGCTTGAGCGGAGCCGACCCCATCACTCCGCCCGGATTGCTTCCCGGCGTGGTGGTGACCCAGTAGCTCAGGTCCTGCCCGGTGCCGTCGGGAAGGCCGTAGAGCACCACCCAGTACACCCGCCCGCCTTCGAGATACAACGCGTCATTGCAGAAGTCGAATCGATACGTGAGCAACGAGAACCCCGACGGTCCGGGTGCGACATTCTCCACCGAGGTATTGATGTACGTCCTGATCGGCGGTCCGCTCGGTCGACCGTTGCAGTCCTCGTAGAACTCCAGTCTCGCCTTGCGAATGAGCGAGTTCGTGAACATCTGACCCTGGAAGCTGAACAGCCGGTGGATCTGGTTCGGAGCCAGGTACAGATCGTCGGCGGTCTGGACGCTCATGACCGCCAGCCCGCCCATGTGCGAGAGCTGCCCGTTGGCCGTCGCCGCGGCCGACGCCGCGATCGATCCGTTGTCCCACAGGCACTGGCAGTCGTCGGCGATGCCGTCATCGTTGCAGTCGACGAGCGTGCCGCCGGCGGTCTCGCAGGAGTCCGGGATTCCGTTGTTGTTGCAGTCCGTGGCCAGCACCGTCACGATGCTCGTGCAACTGGTCACCAAGCCGTCTGCGTAACGCACGGTCACCTGGACCTGCGTGTTCCCGAACGGGAACGGCTGGTTCAGCGGGCGCGAGAACTCGACGCTCGCCATGCCGCCGGGAGTCGGGTCGATCGGTGTGGCGTTGAGCTGGCTCGGGGTGGCGATGAGCGGAACGCACACACGACGGGCGTCGATGAACAGGTCCCTGCACACCGCCCGCGGACGAACGATGATCGTGATCGTCCGGCCCTGCGACGTGTCCACGCCGCCGTTGGCGATGCCGCCGTTGTCACGCACCCGGACCCGGGCCGTGGACGATCCGTAGACATCCATCGGAACCGTGTACGTGAGCAATCCGGCAGTGTCGATCGCCGGCGGCGTTTCGAACAGGCCGGGATTCGAGACCTGATCGACGATGTACTCCAGCGGTTGCTGGCCTGACTCGTTGGCCGGGCCTGCGACAAAGCTGGTGGCCACGCCCGGCGCCATGACGGTTCCGGAGTTCTCCAGCACCGCCGGCGGCTGAGTGAGCGAGAACGCCGGCGCGTCGTTCACCGGGAGCACGGTGATCGTGAATGTCTGTGCGAAGGAAGTGTCGATCCCGCCGCCAGCGGTGCCGCCGGAGTCTCGCACCGTCACGGTGAACTGGGACGACCCGAACGCATCCGGCGCCGGAGTGAATCGGAGCACCCCAGAGGCATCCACGGTCGGCAGATCCGAGAACAGGGCGGGGTTCACCACTGCGCTGACGGCATAGTTCAGCACCGTCTGATCGCTCTCGTTGGCCGGTCCGGGCACGAACGTCGCCCAGTTCGTGATCGTCGCAGAGCCCGAGTCCTCCAGCACTGCGTTCGGATTGCCCGCGGCAAAGCTGGGGCGATCGTTCACCGGGCCCACGGTGATCGTGAACGTTCGTGGCGAGGAAGTATCCACACCGCCGTTTGCCGTGCCTCCCGAGTCCCGCACGGCCACCGTGAACTGTGACGTTCCGAAGGCATCCGGAGCGGGCGTATACCGGAGCGTGCCGGAGCTGTCCACGGTCGGGGGCTGGCTGAAAAGGGACGCCTGGCCGACGTTGCTGACGATGTACTCAGCGATCGTCTGATCGCTCTCGTTGGCCGGCCCTGCGACGAACGTCGCCCATCCGCTGACCACCTGAGGTCCGGAATCCTCGAGGACCGCCGGTGGATCGAAAGCAGTCAGGCTCGGACGATCGTTCACTGGATCGACCGTGATCGTGAACGTTCGTGGCGCGGATGTGTCCACGCCGCCGTCAACCGTGCCTCCCGTGTCCCGCACCCGCACCGTGAACTGCGACGTGCCGAACGCGTCGGCCGCGGGCGTGAAACGCAGCGTCCCCGTTGCATCGACCGTCGGCGCCGCGGCAAAGAGCGCGGCGTTCGTAACGTCCGACACCGAGTATTCCAGCACCGTCTGATCGCTCTCATTGGGCGGGCCAGGGCTGAACGTCGCCCACGCGCTCAGGACCTGGGGACCGGAGTCCTCCAGTACTGCCGATGGACTGGCCGCCGACAGATCCGGGCGATCATTCACAGGCGTCACCGTGATTGTGGCAACGCTCGAGGCGCCCAGGCCCTCATCGGTCGCGCTGGTCGAGGCCCGCACGGTCACGGTGACGGGCCCGAAGAAGTCCTGCGGCGGGGCGTAGCGCAGCCCCAGCTCGCCCTGAGCGACAGTGATGAAGCTCCCGATCGCAACCGGCGTTCCGCCGGCAAGCGTCAGCGCGCCCTGAACACTCAGGGACTCGATCTTGAAATGGGTCACCTCCGGGCCGTCCGCCACGCTGCGCCGGATCTCCAGGCCGCTGGCGGTCGGAGTGTCCTCCCGTGTGCTTGCTCCGGTGATGCGAGGCTCATCGGCAACCGCGGTGACCGTGATGACCGCGGTCACGACGCCGCCGCCCAGACCTGCATCCGCCGCGGCAAGCGATGCCTGCACATCGAACGATCCCGTGGCGATCGAGTTCGGCGCTGGCGTGAATCGCAGGCCCGCGTTGCCCTGGGCCACGCTAATGAACGCGCCGCTTGCGATCGGGGTCACGCCATCGTTCTGGAAGAGCGTGCCGTTCGTGATCGCGGTGATCTTGAAGTGGGTGACCTCGGGCCCGTCGGCGATGTTTCGGGTGATGACAAGGCCGCTCGTGGTCTGCTGATCTTCTCGGGTCGAAGCGTTGGTGACACCGGGGGTGTCGGCCACGGGAGTCACATTCACCGTCGCCGTGGCGACGGCCGAGTCGAGCGCTCCGTCATTGGCGACGTACCCGAAGCTCGCGTACGCCGATCCGAACTCGTTGGCGTTTGGCCGGAAGACGACCCTGCCCTGCGCGTCAGTCACGCTGGTGTTCGCGGTGGCGATCGGATCGAGCGTGCCAAACTGCAGCAGCGTGCCCCGCGTCGGAAGCGTCGTGACTCGGAACGAAAGCGTGTTCCCCGGATCCGGATCCCCGGCGAGCAACTGCACCACGATGAGCGAGTCCTCAGGGCCGCTCGCCACCACGTTGTCAGCGGTGGGCTCGGTATTCACCGCGCGGGCCAGAGAGAACTCGCTGGTTCCCAGCGGCGTGCCCGGGGGGGTCGGAAAACCGGCTTCCGAGCCGGGCGCGAGCTTGGTCGCCGTGGCCGTGATGAACCGCTCGCCCGGCTGCAACGCAACGCTCTGCGTGAAGACGCCCGTGCGCCCCGTCGAGTCGGTCGCGACCGTTCGCGCGCCGAGGAATCGCAGGCCCTCGCCAAACCCTGTCGGGTCGACCGTGGGCGAGGAGAACACTTCAATGCGGAACGTCTGATTCCCCTCGCTCTCCAGAGACATCGTCACCACTCCGCTGGTGGAGACGTCGCTGATCACCGGATAGTTCTGCAGCGTATTCGGACCGTTGCGGACCGAGCCCGCCGGGCCGTTGGGCGTCACGCCGTCGTCGGCGAGGTCGATCCCGAGCCCAGCCGAGTCGAAGATCGAGTTTCGGAGGATCGAGTTGGCCAGCGACGGGGCGTCGACGACGCGCACGCCGTCGGCGCCGCTGACGTGGATCGTGTTGCCCTGGTTGTCGCCGGTTCCGCCGATCTGGTTGAACGATGCGCCGCCGCTGATCGAGACTCCGCCGGCGGCGTTGGGCACCCGGGTGGTCCCGTCGGCGCCGAGCCCGATCAGGTTGTTGCGGACGATGTTGCCCGAGGCATCGGCTCCGGTGATCTCCACGCCAAAGCCCGACGTCGCGGAACTCTGCCCGCTGATCACGTTGCGCCCCGAGCCGCTGGAACCGATCGTGTTGGTCGCAGACGAACTGATCTGCACACCCGCCATCGCGTTCCCGATCGCCACAAGCCCGCTGGTGTCGGTGCCGATGAAGTTGCCCAGCACGCGATTCAGTTGACTCGAGGAGTCTCGGATGACGATGCCGCGGCCGTTGTTGCCGCTGAACACGTTTCGGCGGAGCGGCTCAAGCGTTGCATTGTTGTCGCCGAAAGCGCCGATGCGGTTGCCGCTGGCGCCGTTGCGGATCACAAGCCCGTGCATGCCGTTGGGGATCGCCTGTGCGCCGCTGGCCGAGAGTCCGACGATGTTCCCTTGCAGCAGGTTGCCGGTGGCCCCGGATCCGGAGATGAGGACGCCGTGCTGGGTGTTGCCCGACACGACATTGCCGGCCCCCGTGAACGTGCCGCCCACGAGCGTCTGATTCACGTTGTCCAGCAGCACCCCGATCAGGTTTGGGAGCGCCGCCGTGCCTCCCTGATTCACCCCGATGAAGTTGCCCGAGATCGTGTTGTTCGACCCGGTGCTGGTGAGCGAGACGCCGACGTTGGTATTGCCGGAGATGATGTTCCGCTCAGATGCGGGGCTTGCGCTGAACGCCGAGGAGCCGATGCGGTTGGAGGTGCCGTTCTCGATCCAGACGCCGTTGAAGTTCGGGATCGCCGCCGAGCCCGAGGCGTTCAGTCCGATGACGTTGCCCGCGACGACGTTGGAGTTGGACTGGATGAACACACCCGTCCGAAGCCCGGTTCCGGATATCCCGCCGATGACGTTTCGTTCATTGGCGTCATTGATCCCGTCGGCGTTGGTCCCGATGAGGTTGACGTTGGCCGCTGGCGCGATCCAGATTCCAAGTTGTCCGTTTCCTCGGTTGGTTGTTCCGTCAAGGCCTACGCCGACGTTGTTCCCGTAGATCCAGTTGCGCAGCGCCGCCCTGCCCGAAAGCTTGATGCCCACGCCGTTGGCGACCGAGCCGGTAAAGCGGTTGACGGCGAGCCCGCGGATCACGCAATCGGACCACTGGATGTCCAGGCCGATCGCGTCGGGAAGGGACACGCCGTCGATCTCCACCAGGGGCGGACCCTGGTACGCGTTTCCGCCCTGGCTCCAGGCATCGATGAAGATCGTTCTGGAGATCACGGGAAGAGCCGTCGACAGCGCGATGCTCTGCTGGCTCCCCTGAGCGCCGATGGCGAACTTGACGAACCCGCCGCCAGCGAGATTGTTGTCGATGACCGCCTGCCTGAGCGAACCTGTCCCTTCGCTGGTGACCGTCGTGACCAGATACCGCTGAGTCTCGAACGCTCCGATGTCCGGGAGCGCCACGCCGTTGTTGTCCGCGTCCGAGGGGCGATTCTGCCGACGCTGGTCTTGCGCGGGCGCGTTGGCCGGCGATCCGGCATCCAGCGCGGGCGAGTCCGGCTGCAGCGCGAACGTTTGAGTCGGTCCTCCGTTGTCGTTCAGCGGAACGAGCCGAGGATTCGTCACGCCGACGATGTTTCCGGACACGCCGTTGACAAACGGCCCGCCCACGCCGATGAGGTTGTTGTTGCCCGTGGCCTGCTGCGACGCCGACAGATCGCGGAACTGCCCTGCCGCGATGTTCCCGGACAGGATGGTGTTCCGAACCGTGAATCCGGCGCTGGAAACGTCAAGGATCGTTCCTCCGGCGGCGTCGGCGAAGGTGCTGTTGCCGGTGATCGTCGCCCCGTTGATCGACAGCGTTGCGTTCGCGAACGCGATGCCGGAGCCGAGCCCGGACGTGTTTCCGGCGATCGTCGAGTTGATGATCGAGACCGAGCCGCCGCCCCCATCGATGAAGAGCCCGGCCCCCTGCCCGTCGGTGCTGATGGCGTTCTCGCTGAGCGTGGACCTCTCGATGGTGACGTCGTGCGGGCCTGCACCGGCCACGTACAGACCGCCGCCGAGATTCCCAAGCGTGAGCCCGCCGAGCGTGTTTCGGCTGATAAAGGCCCCATCCAGCCGAACCGTCGCCCGCCCGCTGCTCCGCTGGACGAAGACCCCGCCGCCCATCGTGGACGCGCTGTTGCTGAACAGTTGCGAGTCGATGATGTTGACGGTGCAGTCCCCGGCCCCGACCACGGCGATGGCGCCGCCCACGCCGGTCGAACGGTTCTCGTAGATCAGGCACTCGCGCACCGTCAGCGTGCCCCCGGTCGCGCTGATCGCCGCGCCGCTCGCGTTCGAACCGCTTGTGATCGCCAGACCTCGGATCTCAACCGAGATCTGCCCGCTGGCGGCCAGAATGCCGAAGTTGCCCGGGTTGCCGATCGGATTCCGCTGCGTGATGATCACGTTCGAACCCGGCCCGATGATCTGCACGTCATCGACGATGATCGGCAGAGGCGAGTCGAGATTCAGGAACACCGGCGGATTGACCACCGATCCGAGCGCGAACACGATGCGATCCGGGCCCGGCGACTGATTCGCGCTCACGATCGCCTGCCGAAGCGAGCCCACGCCGTTGTCGCCGATCGTGTTGACCATGAAATCCGCGGCGACGCCCTGAGGCGCCATCGCACCCAGAACGATCGTGGCGACCACAGCCGCCACATGCCGCTTCATTGCACAGAACACCATGGCACGCGCTCCGATCTCGACCCGCCCTTGTCAGAAGGGCTGGGCTCGCCAGAGATGACCAACGACGTTGCGGAAGGGAACACAAACCCCAGCCGAGCCGTAAGTCCCTATAGCACAAGGTATTAGACCACCGCCCCAACCCGAAACAAGACCCCGCGGCCAGTTTGTTCCACTGGCCTTCACAACTTCTCTGTTATCGGCTCGGTGTGCAACGACTCCCCCCCGATTCATGTGGGGTTCGCCGTCGGCTTATGGGACGATGCGCCGCTCAAGCCGCCGCCGGTTCGGCGTGCTCACTTCAACAGCAACCAGACGATCAACCCGAGAATCAACACGACCACGATCACCGAGAAGATGCCCGCAAGTGCGCTGGCCAGGTTGTTCTTGTTCTTGATCATGGTCTCTCCATGATGAGCCGCCCGTCTCTCTGCGGTCTCCGGCACCCGTTTGTGCGCGGCGAGTGTGACTCACTCACCCGGAATATACGAGATCGTCCCCTCCCAGGGTGAACTGGCTGACGCGTAGAGTCGCTTGGGAATGCGACCCGCCAGAAAGCTCTGTCGCCCGCTGATCGTCGCATGACGCATCGCGTGAGCCATGAGCACCGGGTCGCGGGCATGAGCGATCGCGGTGTTGAGCAGCACGGCGTCGGCGCCGAGCTCCATGGCGATCGACACGTCCGACGCCGAGCCAACGCCGGCATCCACAATGACCGGAAACTCCGGATCGCCCTGCTTCAGCAACTCCAGGCAGAGCACGATGTTGTTGCGATTGAGCACCCCCTGGCCAGACCCGATCGGGGATCCTGCGGGCATGACGCACGCCGCGCCCGCTTCCTTGATCCGAAGGGCCGCGATCGGGTCATCACTGGTGTAGGCCAGGACCTGAAATCCATCGTTCACGAGCTGGCGGGTGGCCTCGATGGTGCCCGCCGGATCGGGCAGCAGGGTCTTCTTGTCCCCGAGTACCTCGAGCTTGACCCAGCTCGCACCAGGATTGTCCAGTTGCTCCAGAAGCTCGCGTCCAAGACGGGCGACGCGGACGGCGTCGTCCACCGAGAAGCACCCTGCGGTGTTTGGCAGGATGGTGTATCGAGTGAGATCGAGAAACTGCAGGAGCGACTCCCCGCGCTCGTTGTAGAGCCGTTCCCGCCGTACCGCCACCGTGACCACCTGCACGCCGGACGCATCCAGAGCGTCCCGCATGAGCTCGTAGGACCGGTACTTGCCCGTCCCGGCGATGAGCCGGCTGGTCAACTGGCGTCCGGCCACCCGCAAGGGGCGATCCGCCGGGTCGGTGGCGAGGCTCCTCTGGCCGGCCGTTGCGTTGCTGCTGCCCATGTCTCAGCCGCCTCCAACAAGAGTCACGATCTCGACTCGATCCCCCGCGTTCAGCCCCCGGTCGGCGTGCCGCTTCTTGGGGACCAGTTCCTTGTTCACCTCCACCGCGCAGGCCTGCCGCTCAAGCCCCAGACGCCGGATCAACTCCTCGACGCTGGCCCCCTCGGGCAGAACCTGGCGTTCGCCGTTGACAACGATTTCCATACTGAAACTGTAGGGGTCGTGGGCTGCGAACTGCTTGAGCGATTCCCCGTGGGTAGCATGTTTCCAGAGGCCCGCCGTGCCAGTCCCAGACGCCAGTCAACTTCGCTCATTCCAAGCCAGTCGACTCCGTCGGTGGAGCTGGGGGGTGTGCGCGGCAGCCGCGCTCGTGATCCTCGTCGCCGGCTGCACACGCCGGGAACGCCCCTACAGCCAGGACACCCCCGACGACGTGGTGAAGTCCGCCGTGGCGATGGTCAAGGCCGGCGACACCGCCAGGCTCAGCAACCTCATTTACGCCGACTCGCCGGAGATGCGGGCGGTGCTCCGCGAGCTGGGAAAGCTCCTACAGAGCATGCAGAAGCTCTCGCTGGCGGCGGGGAAGCAGTTCCCCGAGGACTTTGCCGCACTCCAGGAGCAGGCCGCGGCCGCGGCCAACGCCCCGAAGAACAAGTG
>DHLW01000135.1:25016-26791 GCA_002405485.1 Phycisphaerales bacterium UBA4658 | reverse complement strand
CCCCGCCCGCGCCCAACGACCCGAAGAACAAGTCGCTCGTCACCCAACTGCTCATCGGGCTGGACACCTCCGGGAGCGGCGGTCCAGCCAGGCAGCCCAACGCCGATGACATCCGCAACGCCTTTAGCGCGCTCCTTGCGGACCCATATGGCTGGCTGGATCGCAACAGCGCCCGGCTGAGCACCACTATGACCACCGACGACACGGCCGCCGTCCTGTTCGACGGGCAGCCGGCGATTCCCGTGGTCGGGCTTCCCCTGAAGAGAGAGGACGGGAAGTGGTATGTCTTCATCCCGACCAAGACGCCACCCCTTTCCCGGGTCATGCCGCGTACCCGCGCCATGTGGTCGATCCTCGGCTCGGTCATCCGCGTCACGGACAACGCCGTCAAGGACCTGACGGTCGATGTCGAGGCCGGAAGGGTCGCAGGGCTGAAGAACCTGACCGACAAGTTCCAGGAGAAAGTCCTGTTCACCGTGGCGATCGCGTTTGGCGCGTACGCGCGGGAGCTGGACGTGCACAACCGCATCGATCGGCGCATGTCGCAACTCCGCACCCGCCAGCGCGAGTGGGTCGAGAGTCGCAAGAAAGACGCGCCCAAGGGCGACCCGGGCGTCTCCAGCAAGCTTACCCGCGCCATCCTCGCCGTGGCCCCCGCCGAGATCGAGAAGCTCACGCGGAAGAACAAGCCGATCGGACTGGACAAGATGTCCAACGCGGACTTTGAAGACCTTGCGGGGGGCTGGCTCAGGGCCGCCGGGCTGCCCATTGCCCTGGAAAAGGACCAACTGAGCGGTCCGGATCTTGACGCTCGCATCACCGCCTGGGAAGAGCAGCGGGCAGAAGAGGCCAGGAAGAAGGCCGAGGAAGAGGCCGCCCGACGCGGCAAGCGTCGCTCGAATCCGTGATGCTCCGGCGATCAGCGTTGCGGCTGTACAAGCGTTGCGTCGACACTCGCCGTTCCCGCCCGCTCGCCGGAGAACGTGATGCTCACCGACGACCCACTCGGACCCTCGACGAACCAGCGGAGGATTCGTGAACCTCGTCCCGGCACACCGTCGGCGAGTTGAATCCGCTCGGGCTCCCGAGCGATCGGCTCGGCGTGCAGTTCGTACCACCCGCCCAGCCGGGCCGCCGCAACCACGCGAGCGCCGCCCTTTCCTTCCGCGATGACCAGGTCGGGGGATCCGATGTGATTGCGCTGCTGGATCATCGACCGCGTCGGCATGAGGCGCGAGTTTCTGAGCTCCGCCGTGACCTCCCAGAGCGTGCCGCCCGCCGAACGCACCACGACTCGCCCGAACTCGACCTTCGCCATCTGATCAGCGTGGTACATCGTGAACGCGAAGTTGCGGTGACACTCCTCTTCGAGCATGAACCCGGGCGTCACTCGGCTGGACCACTTGTTCAGCCCCCCCACCAGTATGGGCCCAAACCGCGGATGCTGAATCTCCACCAGAGGCGCGTACAGCTCGCCAAACGCCATGCGATCGCGCCAGAGCCACATCTGATCCTCGCTCGGCTCTCGTCCATCCCGCTGGAAGTACTTGCCGACGGTCCACAGCTCATTGGTGAACGTGTACGCCCCGAGCCCCTCGCCGAACCAGTTCAGCTCTCCCCCGTGCACCCGGTACAGGTCTCTGAACAGCACCATGGCCCTGTAGTACGGGAGCATCTGCTCGCCCACCCGCTGCATCTCGTCGTACACCCGCACATCCTCAGCCGGATAAAACCCCTCGCGATAGGCGGCCCCCGGGCCGCGGAGGATCATGCCG
>DHLW01000135.1:24563-24870 GCA_002405485.1 Phycisphaerales bacterium UBA4658 | reverse complement strand
CGGGCCGCGGAGGATCATGCCGCCGGTGTTGTGATAGCTCTGGGCCGCCATGATGTTCGGACGTCCCAGCACAAACTCCGCGATCGCCCGCGTTTCCGGCGCGCTCAGTGGGTACGGACCGGCCCCGAACTGGATGTGCCCCGGCTGCCAGTCCGAGGGCCAGTTCCGGTTCATGTCGTCGGCGAGCGGTCCATCCTCGTTCAGCTCGCCGTCCTGATCGTTGTCGATCCCTTCCTGCCCCAGATTCACATACGTCCTGACCCCGGTCGCGGGTGACTGGTCGTCACGCAGCCGGACGAACACGCGG
>DHLW01000135.1:24120-24431 GCA_002405485.1 Phycisphaerales bacterium UBA4658 | reverse complement strand
CATCGGTCTGGGATCGCACCCATCGACCCGCGGGATCCGCCTTCCACATCTGCGTGATCTGTCCGTCCCCGTTGAGATCGTCCGGCGGGTCCTCGTCCACCAGCCCGTCAAGGTCGTTGTCGACCGGGCGGATGTTGTGCCGACCCATGTGCGGATTGGTCGCCTGCGTGAACCAGAACTGCCGCCCATCGGGATTCACCAGCGGCACCAGGTAGAACGCGCAGCGGTCCAGAAGCTCGGTGAGCTTGGGGTTGCGTCCGTAGTTCCGCACCAGTTCGCTCAGCGTGTACAGCACCACCTCTGTCGCCTGT
>DHLW01000135.1:15079-23977 GCA_002405485.1 Phycisphaerales bacterium UBA4658 | reverse complement strand
ACCACCTCTGTCGCCTGGATCTCGTTGCCGTGAATGCTCCCGTCGATGTACATCGCGGGCTTGCGATCGTGGGGCCCGGTCTTTGGTGCGTTGACCGTGACCAGCCACACATCACGTCCCTGCAGCGATGTGCCGATCGACTGCAGCGTGACAAGATCGGGATACGCCGAGGCGAACTCCTTCAGGATCGCCGTCGTCTGGTCGTAGTCGTAGTACCGATCGAACCGGACATCGACCTTGCCTCCGGGATCCGTCTGCGCGTGGAGCGAACTCGCGACCGACATCGTCGTGGCAGCGGCTGCAAGGAGCACGAACATCGCCGACTTCATGGCACATTCTCCTTCGTTGCCGAGAGCTCGATCGCAACCGTCCGGTCGCCGCACTCCGGGGATCGCAGCCGGAGGTTCACCGTCGTCCCGGGCTCGCCGCGGATGACCCAGGATCCCCGGAGCGTCTCGCCCGGAGCGACGGCCTCGCGCCCCTGCGATGGACGCCCGCTCAGGAATCGCTCCGGCTCGATCTCCAGTTCCAGGCGTGTCGGCGCGTGCCGCCGGACACGCACGCCCATGGCCGATCGCGTCGGCAGTGCACCCTCGTTGCGCACCGACGCGCTGATGCGCCACACCCCTTCGCCCAGACGCTCCACCGTCGGCGTGGCAACCTCCAGCCGCGGAAGTCGACCCACCACGTTGGCGACAAACGACGCCTGCTCGCCCGCGAGCCGATCGAGCTCGGCCTCGGGGATGTCTTGCCGAAACCCAGGGACAAACCCGCCGATCTCAACCTCTCCGAGGATCGGATGGTCAAACGGCTTCCAGTCGATGAAGCCCGGCGAACCGCCCGCACCCGCCGACGCGTCGCTCAGTGTGATCCATCGCCCTTCCTCGCTCTCCACGCTCTTGGGCCTCGGCGTCTCGGGCGGAGCGTTGGCCGCGGGCGTCTCTGGACTCGCCTCCGGCCTTTGGCCCTCCTCCGCCTGCTTGGGCTTGTCGGGTTTCTTCAACTGATCCGCCCGCACCCACGCGCACGCGTTCATCGACCACAGCCCCACCTGGGCGTACGCCCACCCCTGCAGCGACCCGGCGTTGTCCCGCGATGGCGCTCGCTCCTGGCGTGTGATCTCCTTGTACGCGCTGGCCATGTCCACGAAAAACTCGCGATCGTCGTCCAGCACGTGGCTTTCCGCTGGCGCCGCACCGGTCTGGTCCATCTTGCCGCCGCCGGGCGTGTTCACGATCGTGTCCCAGCTCGAGTAGCCGATCACCGCGAGCACGTTCGGCCGGGCTTGGAGCCACTCCACCAGCGCTCGGGCGTCCGGCTCGCTCAGCGGCACGCGGCCCGCCTCGTCCCGAAACTCCGTCCAGCGATAGGGGAAGTTCCGATCGATGTCGACGCCAAGCACGCCGTCCTCGCCGAACGAACCGTCGCCGTCACGGTCGGTGCTTTCCGTGAGCACGGCATACACGGGCAGCTCGCCCTTGGTCCGCTGCGCCTTTCGCAGCAGCCGGGGGTCGTCTTTCTCCGGGACCATGTCCGCAGTCAATCCGGTCTCGGACGAAGGGTTCCGGACCCGCATCCAGAGCACCCGGCCGTCGCCATCCAGGTCGCTCGGAGGATCTTCGTCCACACGGCCGTCGCGATCGTCATCAATCGGTCGCCGAGCCGGCTTGGCCCTGGGCGAGTCGAGCATCACGCTCGGCTTGCCCGCACCCTCCCGCAGATCCGGCACGAGCGCGGGGATCACGTACACGTCGAATCGCGCGAGCGCTGCGGCGTGCGTGGTCGCCACCGCCCGGGCGATCCGCATCGTCAGCTCCGGAGATCGCGATTGCCGTGGATCCAGCCCGCCCACGATGAGCAGCGCCGAACGGGCCTCGTTCGAGCCCTCCGGCACTGTCGTCAATCGATAGACCTCCGCCCCGCTTGGTTCTGTGCCGATCTGCTCACGGACTGTGCGAACGCCGGAGCCTTCCCCCCCACCGCGAAGAAGCTCGGCCCGGGTGTCGGCTTGTTGCGCTGCGGGCAGGCCGCCGGCAAGGGCTGCGAATCCCACCAGACACCATGCCGCCGACCGTCGTGCGTTGCCCATCGACATGCTCGCTCAAGATCGTCCGTGCCGGTCTGCAGGTGGGCTTGCACGATGCAAGTGCCCACAGACCTTGAACCGGGGCTGAGCGTACACGAGGACGCCCTCGGTTGCACTATTCTTGACCATGCCGCACGAGCAATCGGTCTCCCTGAGCGCGTTCCAGAAACTCATCCACGATCGCTACTTCGCGACAGACAACGCCCGCGGACCCGCAGGAACCTTCCTGCTGTTCATGGAAGAGGTCGGTGAACTCGCCACCGCCCTGCATGACAACCGCGCCGCGGCGTCTCCGTCCAATCCGATGGGCAAGAAGCGCCCGATCTCGCCCGAGGAACGCGCCAATCTTGAGGAGGAGTTCGCCGACGTGCTCGCCTGGCTGGCCACGTTGGCCAACATCACCGGCGTCTCGCTCGAGAAAGCCGTGGAAAAGTACACCATCGCCGACCGTGTCGAGGGCATCAAGGAATAGCCGCGGCCGCCCCTCCGCGGGTCCGTTGGTCACTCCTGCCGCCACAAACGCCGTGCCACCACCACGTGCAGCCCCCAGACCGCCATGGCGGCCAAGACCTGCCACCATGAGCCGCTCTGCATCGCACGGCTCGCCCACAGCAACACCGCCACGCCGCCGAACACGCAGAGCACCACCGCGATGATCCGCGACGGGGTTCGTGTGCTTGTCGGAGACGATCGGTCGTCGGGCTCCGGGCTGGACTCCGGCCCGCTCACGCCAGCCCGGCCGTCTCGGGCAGCCCGAGCATCACGTTGGCGTTTTGCACGGCCTGTCCGCTGGCCCCCTTGACCAGGTTGTCAATCGCCGCCACGATCACCACGCGACCACTCACCACCCTCGCGTTGATGTGCACGCCGTTGGTCCTCTGCACATCATGAAGCGTCGGTGCGTCCGTGCGCGGCAGCACGAACGGCTCGCCCGCATAGGCGTGTGTCAGCACGTCCATGACGCGGGCGGTGTCCACTTTCCCGCTCGTGGGCGTCGCATAGATCGTCTCCAGGATGCCCCGCTCGATCGGCAGCAGGTGCGGCACAAAGAGCACACCATGCGGGTGGACGCCCGCGCGGAGCGCCGGCGTGCCAAGGTGCAGCGTCTGATTGATCTCCGGCTGATGACGGTGCACGCCGATGCCGTACGCAGAGAAGTTCTCGCCGGCCTCGACGAGCGTCGTGTTGGGCTTGGGCTCCCGCCCCGCCCCGCTCACCCCGCTCGCCGCGTTCACGATGAGCCCCCCCGGCTCGATGACGCCGGCCCTCAGCAGCGGCAGCAGCGCCAGCGCGGCGGCGGTCGGATAGCACCCGGGATTCGCGCACAGCCGGGCCCGGGCAACCTGCTCCCGCATGATCTCCGTGAGCCCGTACACCGCGTGCTCAAGATTCTTCGCATCGGAGTGATGGTGCCCGTACGCCTTCTCGTACACCGAGGGATCCTTCAACCGGTACGCGGCGGAAAGGTCCACCACCTTGACCCCTCGCTCCAGCAGCTTCGGGGTGTGCTCCATCGCGGCTTCGTGCGGCAGGCACAGAAACGCCAGCCGGCACCGGGCCGCGATCGCATCGTGATCCAGCGGCTCGCACTGCGGATTGATCGTTCCCGATGCGCCGCGCAGCCGTCCGACAAGCCGAGGAAACTCCGCGTCGATCCGGGGCTGCTTCTCACGCGCCGAGCCCAGATACTCCACACGCATCCCCGGGTGCCGAAGGATGATCTCCAGCAACTCAAGACCGGTGTATCCGGTCGGGCCGAGAATCGCAACCGGCGCCGGCGTAAAGGCGCTCGGACCGCCTGCTCCCCTTGATCCACCGTTCGATGTGCCTGCGTCTGCCATAGGGGTCGATTATTCCGCCCCCGCACCCGGCGCGACGGCCACCCGGGCTCCGGAATCCGAACTTCCCCGGGCCAGGGACGACCCGGTCGGGACCGTCCGAGTCACCTCGACGACCAGCGTGTCGTCCTCAGAGGGCCCGTACCGATGGCTCTCCACGGCCGACACGATGACCCCGGCAAGCCCGGCTTTCCCCGCCATCTCCCGGGTGTGCACGTTGGCCAGGCATCGCGCCATGCCCTGCACGCCCCACATGCGCCCCGCATCGTTGCGGGCTTCGATGGCTCCGTCGGTGTACGCAAGCAGCGTGTCCCCGACCTCGAATCGACGCGTCTCAACGCAGGGATCAAAGTCGCACGCGGCGCACGCCCCGAGCACGATCGCCGTCGAGTCGAGCTGCTCGATCCGACCGTCGGCGGTGCACAGGAACGCCGGAGGATGTCCACCGCTGGCATATTCAAGCACGTTCCGATCCTCGTCCACCTTCACGCACAGCGCGGTCACATAGACCGAGTGCGTGGCCAGGGTCAGATGCACGTACTTGTTCAGCGCGCTCAGCACGTCGCCCGGTCCGGCGTCAGGATTCTCGGCAAACAGCCGCTCCACCTCGCCGTACAGCCGGTTCACGGTGAGTGCCGCGGCGATGCCGTGCCCGGTCACGTCCATCACCAGCACATTGAACACGCCGCGATCATCGCCACCCTCGACCCCTCGCGGGCCCTCACGCCGACTGCCACCCCGCCGGGCGTACAGATAGTCGCCGCCGATCTGCAGCATCGGCTGATAGCGATAGTCGAACCGGAGCGATCCTGAAACGATCGGCGGGGGAAAGAGCGCCTCGTGGATCCGCCGGGCGTCAACGAGTTCCCGCCGCATCTGCCCGTACCTGGCCTGCAACGCCCGGATGCGGAACCGCTCCATGCGTCGGCTGTGCTTGAACCACGCCGTCAGGATCCCAGGCGCCGCCACGAACACGCTCAGGATGAGCACCGCCGCCGTCATTCCCGGAGGCATCGATCCGAAGACCAGCACCCCGACGGCGTTCAGCAAGAGCAGCGGCCCGATCGGCCGGATCGCCTGCTGGGGAGTCCATGGAAAACACACGCAGGCAAACAGGTGATACAGCCCGATGATCCAGGGAAACCCCACCGCTCGCATGAACACGTTGGCGATCACGTGCGTCACGCCCAGGTACATCACCACGTTTTGCGTGAACCGCACCAGTTCGTCCCGCCCCATGGATCGACGCGACAGCTTGATCGTCGCCCAGATCATCACCCCCAGATCCGCAATCGTCAGGATCAGCACGAACCAGAGGCCCAGACGGCCCAATCGGATCTTGCTGACCTGATTCACCAGCAGCGACTCGTCGGCCATCTGCGTCGCCGACGCCACCAGCAACGCCCCATACACCGCAAACAGCGACACCCGGGCCAGCAGATACACCGCCCCGACGCTCCCGATGAACCAGAAGAATCGATGCCGCAGCAGCCGCCCGGTCTCGGCGTCAAACTCTCGCGTGAAGTCGCTGGTGGCGATCGTCATCCAGTGCCTGTCATCAGGATCGGTGCGCCCCGGGAACCCACTTCACATCCCCCGCCCCATCCGCATTCGCCACCCGTCCGAGCACAAACAGCAAGTCGCTGAGCCGATTCAGATACCGCACCGTTTCGGGGTTCGTCGTCGCACCCTGCGCCGAGAGCAGCCCAACGCTTAGACGCTCGGCCCGGCGCGTGATCGTCCGCGCCAGATGCAGATTGGCCGCCAGCATGGTTCCACCGGGCAGGATGAAGCTGTCCAGCGGTTTCAGACGTTCGTTGTGCTCATCGATCACCATCTCCAGCCGCTGAGTCTGCCCGGCCGTCACCCGAAGGCGTGAACCCGGCTTCTCCCCGGGCTCGATCGGGCAGCACAGGTCCGCGCCCACATCGAACAGGTCATTCTGCACGGTTGTGAGCACCCGGGAGATCGCGGCTGCGTGGGGCCCGCGGTCAGCGCCAGCAGCTACCACGCACAGACCGATCGCCGCATTGGCCTCGTCCACCGTGCCATAGGCCTCGACACGCAGGTCGGTCTTCTCCACCCGAGTCCCGTCGCCCAGCCCCGTGGATCCATCATCCCCGGTTTTAGTGTAGATTTTGGACAAACGAACCATGCACGCACTCCCGCGGTCCGCGGCCCCCTCCCCACCCTTCCGCCGTGGCTGCAGTGTACAGAGCCGGGGCTGTTTCAGCGACCCAATCTCAACGCGATGCCGGTGACCGGGTCCACGGTACACTCATGGCTTCGTGAACGGACTCACCGCCAGATGGACGTTTCGCGGTCCTGCCGACGCCTCGGGACCGATCCTGCGCAGGGTGCTGCAAGCGCGGGGCTTTGCTGATGAGCGGCAGGCCCAGGCGCTGCTCAATCCCAAACTCTCTCAGTTGCACGATCCGTCCCTGATCCCGGACCTGGACAGGGCCGCGGAGCGCATCGTGCGGGCCGTTCGCGACCGAGAGCCCATCGTGATCTATGGGGATTACGACGTCGACGGCATCACGGCAACGGCGATCCTGTACCACACGCTCCGCACCATCGATCCGAACGCCAGGGTCAGTACCTATGTCCCCCACCGCCTGGATGAGGGGTATGGGCTGAACTCCGCCGCGATTGCCGAGCTTGCCGCGGCGGGGGCCAAGGTCATCGTGAGCGTGGATTGCGGGATTACCGCCATCGCCCCGGCACAGGAAGCTCGGCGGCGGGGCGTCGACCTGATCATCACCGACCATCACGCCCCGCCGACTCGGATGGAAGACTTGCCCGAGGCCTATGCCGTGGTGCATCCGCGTCGCCCGGATTCGCAGTATCCCTTCGGCGAGCTTTCGGGGGCGGGGGTGGCGTACAAGCTCGCGTGGCGGCTGGGGACCGCGGCGACGGGCTCGCCCCGGGCCGACGAGCCGGTGCGGGCGGTGCTCATCGAACTTCTGGCGATGGCGGCGCTTGGAACGATCGCGGACATCGTCCCCTTGGTCGGGGAGAACAGGGTGCTGGCGACCTATGGGCTCGTGCGAGCCAAGTCCTCGCCGCTTCCGGGCCTTGGCGCGCTCGTGCAGGCGAGCGGGCTCGCGGGTGAGGAGATCGGAGCGATGGAGGTGGGGTTTCGACTTGGGCCGCGATTGAACGCGGCTGGGCGCATGGGGCACGCGCGCGAGGCGGTGGAGCTGTTCACCGTCGCCGATGCTCAACGTGGCAGGGAGATCGCCGAGCACCTGTCCAAGCAGAATGATCAGCGTCGGAAGGTGGAGAGCGACATCTTTGACCTGGCATGCCAGATGGCCGAGGATGCGGGCATGACCGGCAATGACCGCCGGGCGATCGTGCTGGCGCACGAGGATTGGCACGCGGGCGTGGTGGGGATCGTGTGCTCGCGGCTGGTCGAGCGGTTTCATCGGCCGACGATCCTGATGCAGAAGCGCGACGGCATCTGCCACGGGTCCGGGCGCTCGGTGGACGGGTTCAACCTGCACTCGGGGCTCATGCACTGTGCCGCTCATCTGGAGAAGTACGGCGGGCACAGCATGGCGGCGGGCGTGCACCTCGTTGAGCCGAAGCTCTCGCACTTCGTGGATGCGTTCACGGAATATGCCAACGCGGCGATCGCTCCGGGCGACCTGTGCGCCCGGGTGACGATCGACTGCGAGGCGGAGCTTGCCGAGCTGGATGTGGATGCGGTGCGCGATCTGGACCGGCTCGGGCCGTTCGGGGCGGGCAACGCCCGGCCGAAGCTGCTCGTGCGCGATCTGCGGATCACCGAGGCCCGGCCGATGGGCTCGCAGGCCAAGCATCTGAGCATCCGCGTGCGCTCGAACGCCGGTCGATCGGGCGGATCGGGAACGCGCGAGTGCCGAGCTGTGGGCTGGAACTGGGGTCGGCATGCCGCTCAGCTTTCCGTCGGCACCACGGTGGACGCGGTGCTTGCGCCGGCCATTTCCACCTTTGGGGGATCCGCACGCGTCGAGCCAGAGATTCTGGACCTCGCGGTGCGAAGAGCATGAACCGGCCGGCACGGTTCGCCGGTCGGAGTGACGGAGAATCCGGACGACCGCGTCCAGACGGAGACGCCTGAAGGAGAGTCGCATGCCTCGGACCCTTGCTCTTGCTGCTGCTGTGGTTCTGGTCGCCGGTCTTCTGCCAACGGCACCAACGGTGGTGTCGGCGCAGTTTGCTCCGAACACTCCATCGCCCCCGCCGCGAGACGATCCAACCCTGCCCAGGCCACGATCCAAGCCCACGGCGCTTGGACTTGGTGCCGGCGAGTTCACGGTGCTGATCGAGGGCTCCAGGCAGGGGCGCTTCAAGGGCGAGGGGACGACGGACACGACACGGGACCGGATCGTCGGCTTTGAGTACTTGCACGAACTCGGCCAGCCGACGGACAAGGACGGCATGCCCTCGGGCAAGGCGAGGCACCTGCCGATCACGTTCACCAAGGAATGGGGCGCGGCGTCGCCGCAGATCTTCCAGGCCGCGGCGAATGGTGAGACGCTCAAGACCGTCATGTTCGAGTTCTATCAACCCAACGCGAGCGGCGGGCTGGAGCGGTTCTACACGGTGAAGCTCACGAACGCCATGGTGAGCCACGTGCGGCAGCGGATCGTCGCGGGACGGGATCTGGAAGACGTCTCGATGACGTTTCAGAAGATCGAGGTGGAGCACACGGGGAGCAAGACGCGGGCGGAGGATTGAGTTGGGAGCGGGCTTCAGCCCGCGGAGCGGGCGGCGAGAGCCGTAGCCCGGGGGCGCGAGCCCCGGGCCAAGTGTGGCAATCAAAGTCTGCGGGTGTCGCGGGAGTCGAGCGTGCGGAGCACGCGAAAGAGCGAGCCCGTGCGGTTCTGCGAAGTGTCGTTCGCTTCGCGGACTTCGGGAAACCGGCAGTGATCTTGTCGAGTCGGGCACGCTTTCACGGGGCTTGCGCCCCGGGCTACGGCTCTC
>DHLW01000135.1:14704-14921 GCA_002405485.1 Phycisphaerales bacterium UBA4658 | reverse complement strand
ACGGCTCTGGTCGCCCGCTCCGCGGGCTGTGCGACGGTTTGTCTTGTGACTTCCGGGGCTTGCGCCACGGGTCTCGAATTGAGGGCCTCGGATTGAGTGCGTCAGAATGAGGGCGTCGGATTGAGGGCGTCGGACTAAGGGTCAGAGTTCTGGCGCAAACCCACGTCTGAGGGTGTTCTCGCAGCTGGCTCTTGGCTCGACGAACTGGAGCAGGTAG
>DHLW01000135.1:2894-14560 GCA_002405485.1 Phycisphaerales bacterium UBA4658 | reverse complement strand
CTCGACGAACTGGAGCAGGTAGTCCGCGCCGCCGGCTTTGGAGCCGACGCCGGACATGCCGAAGCCGCCGAAGGGTTGGCGCGCGACGAGGGCGCCGGTGATGCCGCGGTTGAGGTACAGGTTGCCGACGCGGAACTGCTTTTTGGCAAGTTCGAGGTGGCTGGGCTTGCGGCTGAAGACGCCGCCGGTGAGCTTGTACGGCAGGCCGTTGGCGATGGTGAGCGCGTCCTCGAAGGAGTGCGCGTGCATGATGGCGAGCACGGGGCCGAAGATCTCTTCGCGCGCGATGGTGTGCGAGGGTTTCACGCCGCTGAAGATGTGTGGAGGGACAAAGGGGAGGGAGCGGAAATCGGGGAGCGTCAAAGCCAGTTCGAGCGTGCAGCCCTCCTGCTTGGCTTTCTCGATGCAGGAGAGGATCTTCTGCTGGGCCTCCGAGTCGATGACGGGGCCGATGTCGGTGCCGGGGCGCGTCGGGTCGCCGACGACCAGCGCTCTCGTCGCTTCGACGACGCGCTGGATGACCTTGCGGATGGCTGGGCCGTTCTCGCCGTCGGGGTCGACGACGATCAGACGCGAGCACGCCGAGCACTTCTGGCCCTGGAAGCCGAATGCGGAGTGACGCACGGCGAGGACGGCTTCGTCGAGATCGGCGGAGGTGTCGATGATGATGGCGTTCTTGCCGCCCATCTCGCACACGACCTTTTTGACGTGGGCGTGCGGACCGGTGGCCCACTTGGCATAGGCCGCCCGGTCGCCGCTGAACGGCGAGAGCGGCGCGGATGCGTTGAGGATGTCGCACCCGACGTCCCGGGAGCCGGTGAAGGCGATGACCGCGACCCGTTCGTCGCGCACGAGGTGTGCGCCGATGGTCTCGCCGGGGCCCGGGCAGAAGTTCACCACGTTGGACGGCCCCTTGAACATGCCCAGCGAGTCGATGGCCTCCGAGAGAATCTCGCACAGGATGCGGGCGATGCCGGGTGTCTGCTCGGCGGGCTTCACGATGACGGTGTTCCCGCTGACGAGTGCGGCGACGGTCATGCCGCAGCAGATGGCCAGTGGAAAGTTCCATGGAGCGATCACGACGGCCACGCCGCGGGGCTGATACCAGACCTCGTCGAGTTCGCCGAGGAATCGGCCGACACGCTCGCGTTGAAAGAGCTTGACGGCCTGACGCGCGTAATACTCGCAGAAATCGATGGCCTCGCAGGTGTCGGCGTCGGCCTCGCGCCAGGTCTTGCCAGCTTCCTTGATCATGATCCCGGAGAGTTCGTCGCGACGCTGACGCATGAGCTGGGCCGCTCGGGTGAGGACGGCGGCACGCTGGAGCACGTCGGTGTCGCGCCAGGACGTGAAGGCGGCTTCGGCGGCGTCGACCATGGTTCTGGCGGAATCGACGCTGGTGGTGTTCTCGACCTTGGGCACGCGGGCCTGCTCGACAGCCGCGGCAAAGGCATCACGCACGGCCCGCTGAGAGAAGTCGCGGAAGGGCTCGTTGAAGAACGGCCGACCGTCGCCGACGCCGGGGACGGTTGAAGTGAGGGCGTGGCGCTCCTTGGCGATGGTGGAAAGGTCGGGCTTGTGATCGCTTGAAGCAGACACAGGCGGGACGCCTGTGCCACCAGAAGCAAAGGATGCAGAAGACAGGCGGTGAGGGCTGGCGAGAAGGAGGGATGGATCGGCGTTGTCGAGGAAGCCGGCCTTGAGCCAGGACTCGTTGGACGTGTTCTCGAGCAGGCGGCGAACGAGATAGGCCATGCCGGGGATCATCTCGCCGACGGGGACGTACTCGCGCACGCGGAGGTTCATCTCCGCGGCGGCGTGCTTGAGCTGGTCGGCCATGCCGTGGAGCATCTGCAGTTCGAGTGCGGCGTGGGGCAGGCCGCGTTTTTCCAGTCCGGCGAGGGCATAGGCGATGGAGCGGACGTTGTGCGAGCCGAGCGCGAGCTTGACTCCCCCACTCTTCGCATCGCGCGGGCAGGCATCGAGGAAGATGTCGGTCATGCGCTCGAAGCAGGCGTCGGTCTCTCGCTTGGTCCGCCAGACGGGGCATGGCCAGCCCATCTGCTCGGCGTGGATGACCTCATAGTCCCAGTACGCCCCTTTCACCAGGCGCACGGTGACGACGCGGCGGGTGCGCTTCGCCCACTCGCAGATGCGGCGGGCGTCGTCCTCGCCGCTGGTGAGATACGCCTGCATCGCAAGGCCGGCCTGGAAGTCGACCTTCTCACAGCAGCGCATGAACAGCTCGAGCGTGAGGTCCTTGAGGGAGCGCTGCTCCATGTCGAAGTTGACAAAGACGCCCCCACCACCCTTGGCTCTGGCGGCTTCGAGGATGGGGACGATGCGCTGCATGAGCGCGGAGATCGAGCCCTCGGTATCGATCGGATCGACCCGTGCGGAAAGGGAGCTGATCTTGATCGAGACGTTGGTGCGAGGGATGGGGCCGAGGTGGTCGGACTCCAGCCGCGGGCTTTGCTTCCAGCCACCGACCGCGCCGGGAAGGTTGTTGACCAGATCCAGGTACTTGGCTTGGTACTGCTCGGCCTCGAGCTCGGAGACGCAGGCCTCGCCGAGAAGGTCCACGCTGAAGGCGATGCCGTTGTTCCAGAGATCCTTGAGGTTGTTGAGTGCGCTCGCGGCGTCCGTGCCGGCGATGAACTTCTCAGCCATCCCGGTGATCTGCGACGTGATCTGCTTGGTGGCAAGCCCCTTGGCGATGCCGCCGGCCTTCAGGCCCAGGTCGATGGCGGCTGGCACCTTGACCCCGGGCTGGGAGAGATAGTCCTGGAGGTGCTCGAAGATGTCCTCCGGACTCTTGAGCATGGGAAACGCGTCGACGAAGCGGAAGAGCTGGACCTTGAAGGCCTGGTCCTGCATCGACCATTCCATGAGCTTGTCGGAGTAGAAGCGGGCGCTGAGCAGGCCGGACTTGTGCTTGCGAGCGCGGTCGAGCATCTCGCGACCGATCTCCAGAACACGTGCTTCATTGGATCCGGAACCGCCATCGGATCGCGTGGGCAGAGTCGATCCGTTGCCGGGTGCGGGATGTGCAGCGGGCTTGGGCTTGCGCGAGAAGATCGCCATGCGTGAGACTGTGCCTCAAGGAGGTGCCGTCGATACCGAGAACCACACACCGATCGGCGCAGTGTATGGGCACTTGCAGTCGGATCCTTGCCCGCCTTGGCCTAGTGTTCGAAGCAGCCATGTCCGGCAGGAGTTCCCAAGAATCCCCGAAGAGTCCCCCGCCCGCGGTGGTGTCTATCGGCACGTTTGATGGCGTGCACCGCGGACATCAGGCCCTCATCTCCCGGAGCCGGGCGATCGCCGACGCCGCACCGGCCCACGCTGCTCGTGTCGTCGCTTTGGTATTCGATCCGAATCCGCTGGAATCGCTCCGTCCGGAGCTTGCCCCGGCCCGCTTGTCGCACTTTTCCCAGCGCGAGGGATGGCTGCGGGCTTCGGGCGCCGACGAGGTCGTTCGACTGGAGCCGACGCCGGAGGTCCTTGGGCTTTCGCCGGAGGAGTTTGTTCGGCGGACGGTCGAGAGATTCCATCCGATCGCGTTCGTCGAGGGTGATGACTTCCACTTCGGCCGCGGGCGTGCCGGGGACAACCGTGTACTGGCGCAGCTTGGCTCCCGCTTCGGATTCACCGTTGAGGTCGTTCCCACCGTGCAGGTTGCCCTCTCGGATCAACAGCTTGTGCCGGCTCGCAGCACGGTGGTCCGCTGGCTGCTCGGCCACGGGCGAGCCCGGGATGCCGCCGTCGTCCTCTCCAGGCCGCATGAGCTGATCGGCACGGTCGTTCACGGCGATCGCCGAGGCAGGGTCATCGGCTTCCCGACGGCGAATGTCGCAACCACGACGATGGTGCCGGGCGACGGGGTGTACGCCGGACTCGCCCATCTCCCCGATGGCTCGACCTTGCCCGCGGCGCTCAGCGTGGGCACCAAGCCGACCTTCGACGGGTCGGCACGGACCGTTGAGGCCCATCTGCTTCGGACCGATGCCGGCGTCGAGCATGCGCACTGGTCACCCCTGCCCTCGGTTCCGGAGTACGGCTGGCCAGTGCGGATCCAGATCATCGCCTGGGTGCGTGAGCAGGTCCGATTTGCGTCGCTCCAGCTTCTGAAGGAGCAGCTCAGTCGCGACTGCGCCCGGGTTGCCGAGATCGTGGAGCATTCCAGAACGCCTCGAGCGGACCATCGACCGCACGCCAAGCAGCTCCTGCCGGGTACGGCGTGAATCACGATCGCGGATCGCTCGGCAGTCCGGCGGGCGGACATGGGGCGGGCTCCGCCCGTGCGTCACTCGATGATTCGCTCGCTCCTAGACTGCCGTTCGTGCCTATTTCACCCCTGACACAGAGCCCACCAGAGATGCTTCATGCCGACGGATCGAACGACTGATGCCCCAACCGAGGTCCTTCGCTCCGGCGGTGAGTGGGCCAGCACGGTCTCGTCAGACGCCGCTGCGGATGCGCTGCGGAAGGCCCGCGTCATTGACGTAACCACGCACACCAAGCCCGATGGCGACGCACTTGGATCATCGCTCGGATTGGCCCGTGCGCTCGAGCACGCCGGGCGTACGGCCCGTGTCACGGTCGCCGGGCCAACCCCACGGTGGATGGCCCAGATCGCGGGCAAAACCCAGGTGCGGGTTGTCGGTCAGGACACGCATCCGGCGCTGGATGGGGACCTGATCGCGGTGGTGGACACCGGGTCCTGGTCGCAGCTTGCCGAGGTCAAGCCCGCGCTTGTGGGGCATGCGGCCAGGGTGCTGATTGTTGACCATCACCTGCACGGCGACCCCGAGATCGCCGATCGCAGGGTGGTGGATGCACGCTGCGCTTCGACAACACAGGTGCTCGCGCCGATCTGCGCGCGGCTGTGCGGCGTGGAATCGCCGGCCAAGCTCCCACTCGACGTCGCCGAACCGCTATATCTCGGGCTCGCCACGGACACCGGGTGGCTGCGGTACTCGTCGGTCACCCCCGCGACGCTGCGACTTGCGGCCGACTTGCTGGAGGCGGGCGTCGATCACACGCGGCTGTATCGGATGATCGAGCAGCAGGACGTCCCCGGGCGCTGGGCTCTGCTGGGCCGGGCGTTGGGCTCGCTCTCCCTGCATCGCGTCCGCGCCGCGGACGACGCCGCGATCATGACGCTCTCACTGGTCGACTTCGCGGCAACCGGCGCCGGGAGCGAGGACACCTCCGGCTTTGCCGACATGCTCCTGACCGTCGCCAGCGTGGAGGTCTCCTGCGTGCTGTGCGAGACGCCTCAGCGTCCGGGTGAACCGCCGATGACCAAGATCAGCGCCCGTTCCAAGCCCGGTCCGCTCGCGGTGGACGTGAACAGCGTCTGCAAGCGGCTCCTTGGGGGCGGCCACGCTCGGGCCGCGGGCGCCAAGCCCAAACTCGCACTCGCCGATGCCAAGGCCGCTCTGCTCAAGGCGCTGCGCGAGGAGATGACCGGAGATCGTGCGTGAGCCAGGGCACCGGCGGTCCGAGTCCACGTCGGCGTTCTGACGGCCCCGCGCCGTCCGGCCCCAGGAGCGCTCGTCCGTCGCCATCGCGAGATGAGGGTGTTCGGGGCGGCTCACCGCCGCCTGGCAAGCGTCCCCCGCTTCGACCGCAGACCACGACGCTGTGGGAGTATCCCAGCCAGCATTACGACGTGTTCCGGACCGATGCAACGGGCAAGCGGGTCCTTGTGAGCGCGATGCAGGGCGACCGGGAGTATGTCGGGGCGTCGCCCTCGTGGGTGATCTGGCAGCTCCTGACCCGCTACACGCGCGAGAACGACCTCGTCCTGGATCCGATGTGCGGCTCGGGCACGACGCTGGACGTCTGCGCTGACCTCGGTCGTCGGGGCGTGGGCTTCGATCTGGTCCCTCGTCGACAGGACATCCGGCAGGCCGACGCACGAGCGCTCCCGCTTGGCGACGCCTCCGTGGATTTCGTGTTCATCGATCCCCCATACTCCACGCACGTGCACTATTCCGACGACCCAAGGTGCATCGGCAAGCTCGACGCCGGCGCCAATCGCTCCGCCGGCGCGTACTACGACGCCATGGACATGGTCATCTGCGAGTTGCATCGTGTGCTCAAGCCCCGCCGATACCTCGGGCTCTATGTGTCGGACTCCTGGCGCAAACGCTCCAAGGGCGATCCCGGGCAGGGCTCGGGCGAGTTCATGCCGATTGGTTTCGAGCTCTTCGACCGGCTCAGGCGACGGTTCTCACCCATCGACATAATCGCCGTTGTTCGGCACAACGCCAAGCTCGGGCACGGGCAGTGGCACAAGACCGCCGAGGAACAGAACTTCTTCTTGCGCGGGTTCAACTACCTGTTCATCATGAAGAAGATCTGACGCTCGGCGTGTTGCGGTGTCCGGCCCGCCGAGCATGCCAGGGGACCTGAAAAAAAAGACCGCCGAGCACGCGCCCGGCGGTCCTTGTCGTCGTATTGAGCGGAGCCCCGAACGCCGGGGCCCCGCAGACAGAGTGTCAGGCAGAATCGCCCGGCGATCAGCCGAGGCAGTCGCCCTGGAACCACAGGTTGAGGTAGTCGAAGATGTCGGTGACCTCGAGAATGCCACCGTTGATGTTGGTGCTCGGGTTGCCCGCGAACCAGTCGTTGAGGAAGCCGAAGATGTCATTGACCTCGACGGCGCCGTTCTGGTCGTGGTCGGCGGTGCAGCTCGCAGCGAGGATCCACTGCTGACCGGCGACGCTGGAGAGGTTGATGAGGCGCGGATCACCGAGGTTGGCCGTGCCGGCCGGAGCGCCGATGATCTGGTTGCTCACGTTCGTGAAGCCGCCGCCGATGATGAATCCGGCGAGCTTGATTCGCGAGCGAGGCGTGGCGCCGAGCTCACCGAGGTCGATCGACATCTCAAAGCCGGTGGTCACCGAGTCGGCGCCGGTCGCCGAAGTGTCGGAGATCCCGCCCACGTTCGAGTTGTTGATCGCTGCCCGGATCAGGCCCGCACGCGGACGCAGCGCGAGCGGCGCAACCGGGTTGCCCTGGTTCGGCGTCACACCGAGCCAGTCGCCCCAGACCGCATCGCTGGCGGGGAAGGCGTTGCTGTTGCTGTCAAGGTAGCCCTGCAGGACGCGATTGCTCTCGCGCGCCGGGATGTGGCTGAAGACGTTGCCGAGGAACCCGTCCTGACGCTGGATGCCGCCCGGATAGTCGCAGCACCAGTTGCTGCCGTCGAACGGCAGAACGGTCGGGATGTCAAACCCGTGGAACACGCCGAAGTCGAGCGATCCGCCGCCACCAGTGACCAAGCGACCGTTGGTGCGCAGCACCGCGCTGTCGCTCACGAGACGGTTCACGTTCTCGACGTGCATGTTCAGGTAGTAGTCAGCGTGGAAGTTGCTATCGAACGTCAGGCCGGGGTTGGTCCCGTCAAAGGAGCCCATGCGATTGAGCGATCCGCGGCCACCGTCAGCGATGCCGATGTCCACGTTCGCGGTGCCCGGCCCGAAGTCGAAGCTCGGCCCGCGGAGCGTGTTCTGGCCAAGGTCGCCGGCGGGATTCTCGTTCACGTCGAAGAACAGAGCGAGGAAGTCGTCGGCTCGGAAGTTGCCGGCGAAGAACAGATTGAGCTTGTTGTTGGCGCGATCCACCGTGGAGTAGACGGCGTTGAGCTCGCTGCCAACGGCCACAGCCTGGTTCGGCGGGCAGGCAGAGCCCGTGCCGACGATGGCGTTGGGCGGGATCACGCCGCCGCCGAGGAAGCCGCCGCCGCCACCGTTGCCGGTGTTGCCGATGTGCAGGCGGGCGAAGTCGGCGAAGGTCACCGGCTCGGCGCCGCCGGCGCGGAAGCTCATGTAATAGTTGGCCGCGAACGTGCTGTCGAAGGTCAGGCCCTGGTGGTTGTTCAGACCTTCGGCGGTGGGGTTGTTGTTGGCGAGCACGTTCTGACCGCCGGCCGCGCCGGTGTCGATGAAGATGCTGACCTTGTTGAAGTCGGTGTTCACGTTGCCCGCGATCACCATGATCAGGTGCGGGGCGGCGGGCTGCCCATCCACGCTCACCGTGGCGATCTGGGCGAAGAACCCGTCGATCTCGGAGCCGTTGCCGAAGCCGATCTGCCCGAGTGTCGAGTTGCCGAAGCCCGTGCCGATCGTCTGCACCCACAGCGCGCTGCCATAGGCGGCGTCGGCGGTGCCGTCGATGGTGACGGAGCCGATGTTCGTCGCCGCGGTGTTCGCGACGGACACGAACTGGTCACCGGCGAAGTTGTTGAAGTTGATCCCGTTCAGCGGAGCGGAGCCGCCGAGGAACCCGCCCGATCCGTTGCCGCCGAGATTGCCCGTGCCCGCGGGGAGACCACCGACCACCTGATTGGAGAGGTAGTCATAGAACCCGCCCGAGTTGAACGCGGTGACGCGGACCGGACCAGTCGGATTGCCGAGCTGGATGAGCGGAATCGCGATTTCAATGCCCGTGATGACTCCCGCGCCGCTTGACGGCCCACCGTTGGAACCATCCACGCCGGCGGTGTTGGAGTTGTTCAGAGCGACCCGAACGCCGTTGCCGATGGACTGGCAGAGATCGGCGCGATTGTCACCAAAGCTGGTGGGAACGGTCTGGAGCCACTTCGCGGTGCCGTACGAGGCGTCACGAGTGCCGTCGATCGTTTGGGCGAGAGATGCGGACGTACCCGCCAGCATGGCGATGCCGGCGGCAAAGCGAGACAGACGCATGAAAACCTCCTTACGGAAGGAACTCTGGAGGGGGTCAATACCCCCACAACTGGGCAAACAGACACGCCACGAGGAATCGCGTGGTGTCCTCCAGAGTACCCGGCGTTTTCTCGGGTACCAACAGAATTCCGTGCTCGGAACCGGCTGTTTTCAATGGACACCCTCGTCAAGAGCCGAAACCAGAAGAAACCTTGGGAGATTCTCAAAAACGCCGCCCTGAACGATTTTTCATCAGGGAAAATGCCGGGCAGATGACCATGGAGTCGGATGGGGAAAATCGGCATCGAACTCGCACGATCGTGCAGCCCCGGTCCGCCCAGAACGTACTTTCAAGAGGTGACGACTTGACAGGACCGAAAGAAACCGCACAATCCACACAGAGTCGTCAGCATCCCCAGAGTTTCCTTGGTGTGTCGTTCTGACCACTGCTGGACCTTTTCTCTCCCCCCCGTGTGCGGAAAGCCACGTTCATGACGAGCCCTCGGCCTCGCTCCGCCGCGTTCACGCTCATCGAGCTTCTTGTTGTCATCGCGATTATCGCCCTTCTTGTGGGCATCCTCCTACCGGCGCTCGGCAAGGCCCGAGCCGCAAGCCGGTCGGCGGTGTGCCTGAGCAACACCCGGCAGATGGGTGTGGCCATGGCGCTGTATGCCCAGGAGAACAAGGACTGGTATCCGATTCCTCCCGGGTCGACCACGTCCCCGAATCTCGACCTGGTGTACCGCTACGGCGGAGTCGCCGGGCTGTTCAGCCTGTTCCAGAGGGGAGACGGGACCATCAGCCCGGGTGACGGCTTCACCGGGCTGAGCGGCAACCCGGATGACCAGTTTTATCCGAGCACGTCCATCTCGCCGCTGCTGGCCCAGTACATCGAGGGCTTCGGCGTGCTGTACTGTCCCTCAGATCGGCTGGACATCTTTTACAACTGGCGCCCGTTCTCGCTCCGCCAGAGTCTTGCGGCGGCGCTTTCCGCGGGCCGAACCAAGATCCCGCGTCCGCCCCGGAACCAGGAGGACGTTGTCTCGTACAACATCAGCTACCTGTACATCGCCGGGATGAAGACCGACGAGGCGGTGATCGTCAAGCCGGCCCCGATCTGGGGTGACGAGACCCTCGCCCCGGACGTTTCGACCGATGCGTGGTACGGAGCAGGTGGCGGGCAGGATAACTCCGTGGCGGGCAAGACCCGGCCGGGGTTCTACGGCCCGGAAGACAATCACGGAAGGGACGGAGGCAACTTCGTCTTCACCGACGGGCATGCCGAGTTCCTCAAGGGGAACGTGCACGACACCTTCTTCTCGACCAGCAATCGGGCCGGCCAGTCGGTGAACGTCGTGGACCCGAATCGCAGCCGACGCACCCAGACGATGGACTGATTTCGGGCTTCGCTTCAGGGTGCCGATCGTTCACAGCCGATCACCAGAACAGGCCGCCGAGTGCGGCCTGTTTCATTGCTGGGCGTGAGTGCTGCTCATTGCCCGGCGCCGGTCTTGGTCGAACCGATCCAGCCTCCGCCGAGCACGAGATCGGGCTCATTGAAGGCGTACAGCACGACTGCCTGCCCGATGGCGACGGCTTTCTGCGGCTCGTCGAAGGCCACGTGGAACCTGCCGAAGCGGCCGCTGGGTGTCGGAGAGTCGCATGGGCGATCATCGAGGGCATGGACGGTCGCGGGAGCTGCCTGGGTGTTGTACCTGTACTTGGCGAGGACGCGCAGCGTCCGGTCGGGCGCTGGGGGCTCCACAAGCCAGTTGGCCTCGTCGGCGACACAGGCGTCGACCATGAGCTGCTCTGGGGGACCGACGGTGATGCGATTGCTGGCGGGATCCTTGTTCACCACGAAGATCGGATGCCCGAGCGCGACACCCACGCCTCGGCGCTGGCCGATCGTGAACCGGTGCTGCCCGGCATGGGTGCCGATCACGCGTCCCTGTGGGTCAATGATGTCGCCCTCCGCGGCGGCGTTGGGCCTCATGCGTTCGACGAGCCCGGCATAGTCGTTGTCTGGAACGAAGCAGATTTCCTGCGAATCGGGCTTGTCGAATGTGGGCAGCCCGAGCTCCCGGGCGAGATCGCGCACCCGCGTCTTGTGCATTCCGCCGATCGGCAGGAGCATGCGGCGGAGCTGCTGACGCGGAACCCCGAACAGGACATAGGACTGGTCCTTGGAGTGGTCGAGAGCGCGAAGAAGGCAGCGGTCAGGGGGATCCGGGCCAAGCCCGGCATCCACCCCCCGGCTTCCCACCCTCGCGTAGTGACCGCTTGCGACAAAGTCGGCGCCGATCTGCGTGGCATAGTCGTGGAGCTTGCCGAACTTCAGCCAGTCATTGCATCGCACACAGGGATTGGGCGTTCGGCCGGCGACGTACTCGTCGACGAAATAGTCGATGATCCGACCGAAGTCCTTCTTGAAGTTCACGACATAGAACGGCACGTCGAGTTCGGCGGCGACCAGACGAGCGTCGGCCGCATCGTTGATCGAACAGCATCCCTGGTGGCCGATCTTGACCGACTTCTTCGCACCCGCGTCGCAGACCTGATCGTCGAGGGGCGCCAGGACATCGATGGCCTCTCCCGGAGAGCCCAGACGCATGAAGACCCCGACGACGTCGTATCCCTCCCGCTTGAGCAGGGCGGCGGCCACGGAGGAATCGACTCCGCCGCTCATCGCCACAAGCACCTTGCCCTTTGCGCCTCTTGCCATGTCGGCAATCGTAGGGTCAGCGAGGCCTGTCTGCTGTCGGCGGCTTTGCGGAGGGCTGCTGCAGGACCCGACTTGCCCGAGCCCGAAGCCGCTCGTCGCGGGCGTCGGCGGTGACATGGTTGAGCAGCACCCAGTGGGACATGCGCCAGAGCTTGTACAAACCGACCATGCCGTAGCCCATGGGGAAGATGATGCCGCCGGCCCACGCCAGCAGCATCAGGATGCTCCCGAAAACCCCGCCG
>DHLW01000135.1:0-2710 GCA_002405485.1 Phycisphaerales bacterium UBA4658 | reverse complement strand
CGACGGCGAGCCAGGATGCGTTGCGGAGGTGGTCGGCAAGCTCGGTGTCCGATGCCCAGTAGCTGAGATTCGAGAGGATCATTCCCATGGGCCAGAAGCCCACGAGTCCAATAACCGACGCTGTCCCGACCGCGAAGAGCAGCCCGTTTCGCAGCGAGCCGTCGGTGTCGAGGCATGCGATCACAAGCACGGCTGAGATCGGCCAGCAGACCTGGGTCCAGCGGCTCCAGATCCTTGAGCTGCGCCACTCCTTGGCCGGATCGATCGCCATGGCCTTGGTCATGGGTCGAGCCGAGACGGCGATCCAGGCCCCACACGCCCAGAGCGTTGTGCCCAGCGCAAAGAACCCGGCTGGAATGGTGTGCGGCTCGATGATCAGCACCAGTGACGAGATGACCATGAGCACCCCGGCCCAGAAGAGCATCACGCAGCCCACGTTGAACCGCTTGAGCCATTGCAGAGGTGCATGGACCATCTGATCCGAGTAGCGCGGGATGTCCTTCGGGCCGGCGATCGGTTTGCCGCACTCCGGGCATTTCTGGTCGGTCTTCAGGCCCCTGAGGTTGTATCCGCACGACTTGCAGGGTCGATCGTCGAGGATCGGCATCGCCTGACGGGAGAGCAAGCGGAGTTCATCCTCGCGAATCGGCATTGTCGTTCCTGCCTCGGCGCCCCGCGGCACTCTACCTCGGATGTCCCGCGGCGCCAACCGCCTCCGCGCTCATCTGGGCGACCAGATTCTCCATCAGCAGCGCGAGATTGACATTCGTCGCCAGGTGCCCCTCGGCGGCGAGGATTGCCTCGATCGCGTTCAAGAGACGATCGATCTCCGGATCGCGAAGCAGCGCGTCAGGTCCGAGTGCGGCAGCCCGTTCGCGGAGGCGCACTCGGAGCGATTCGGCGACGAACGCGAGCATGCGACGGGCCCACAGTTTGTTGGCGGCGTCCTTGCTCGCGTCGGGGTTCTGCTTCACAACCGCCGCCGCCCGCTCATCCACGAGCTTGGCCATCTCGGCGGCCAGGGACGGAACGAACGTCCCGGAGAGCACGAGGTCGAGCTTGGGCTTGAGCGCGGCGTCCCAGGACAAAAGACCATGCTCGAGGGCGGCCTCGGCAACGCCTGGGGATCCGCCGGCAAACCGGAGCACCCACCGTCGAGTCTCCGGCGCAATAGCTCCGAGCCCGCCGCCCGCACCATCCGAACCCGAGCCATCGCCGCGACGCGCCAGCCACTTGGTCATGTCGGGGTCATCAAGCGGAACGCAGGCGACCCGCTGGCACCGGCTGCGGATGGTTGGGAGCAGCCGATCCTCGGCGCTGGAGACCAGGATGATCACCGTGCCCTCGGGCGGCTCTTCGAGGGTCTTGAGCAGGAGGTTCTGGGTCTGCACCGTCATGGCGTCGGCATCATCAATGACGAACACCTTGGTTGCCCGCCCCGCGGGGCCGCTGAGCACACGGCTGCGCTGGGCCGGCTCGATGACGAACTCCTCGATCACGTCCTTGGCAAGGGTGATCTGCTTGCCGTCGCGGACTTTGTCGTTTCGGCTGATGGCCGCGAGTTCCTTGGCGACCACGTGCAGGTCTGGATGCGAGCCGGATCGCACGAGCGTCTGCGTGGGGCTGCCGTCCTCGGGCCCCAGATCGCCGGTCAGCGTGGGCGAGAGCGTGGGATCCAGCAGATACGCCGCGAACGCGACCGCCAGCGTGCGCTTGCCCACGCCGGTTGGTCCATGAAAGATCCACGCGTGGTGAACCCGACCAGAGGCCAGAGACGACTTCAGCACGCCTTTGGCGGCTTCCTGGCCCAGGACCCGGTCGAAGGTGGTCACTGGGTGCCGGGGCGGCGCGGCCGACGCCTTGTCGCCCGCCGAGGCGGCGGTGAGAACCGGTGTGCCGTCGTTGATCTGCTGGGATGCCGCTCGCCTGGCCATACGTGCGTGAACTTTAGCGTCGGGCGGTGGATCGGTCCGACATGGTGCTCCGGATGGAGGACTTGTCGTCGATGACGGTCTATTTGCAGCATGTTTCCTGTGTCGCGGTCTTCGCGGTGGTCTCGGCGCTCGTCATGCTGTGGACGAGCCGGGGGGGCGCCGAACGCACGCGCTCGGTTGATCGCCTGCTGGGCCTTGCCGGACTGCTCGCATCTTTAGTCGTGATCGGCTGGTGGCTGATGCCGTCGCGGTTTCGCCTGGATGTCGCGCTGCCATGCCAGCTCTGCGATGTTGTGGGCATCGTCGCGCCGCTTGCGATCCTGACGCGGGTGCGACTGCTCCGCACACTCCTGCACTTCTGGGGGCTTGGGCTCTGTTCGCAGTGGATCTTCACGCCCGTGACCCAGACCGGACCAGAGAGCGCGGCGTTCTGGATCTCATTCATCCTGCACGGGTCGATCCTGTACTCGGCGTTCCACGACTACTTCGTCCGAGGATATCGATCGAGCTGGGGGGATTGGGGCCTGGCCGTTCTCCTCGGCGTCGGGTACGCGATGGTGGCGCGNNTGGATCTCATTCATCCTGCACGGGTCGATCCTGTACTCGGCGTTCCACGACTACTTCGTCCGAGGATATCGATCGAGCTGGGGGGATTGGGGCCTGGCCGTTCTCCTCGGCGTCGGGTACGCGATGGTGGCGCTCGGCCTCAACGCGCTCACGGGCGGGAACTACTGTTACCTCGGGCTTCCCAAGCCGGCCGCCCCGACGATCGTGGA
>DHLW01000202.1:29704-30341 GCA_002405485.1 Phycisphaerales bacterium UBA4658 | reverse complement strand
CAAACTCTTCAATTAAAGTTCTTTGCTTCCGATCTTGCGATCGGTTTGCTGCAAACCTTTGAAGGCCTGACCTGTTTTCCCGCGATCCGCCTCTCGGCTCGTCGCAGGGGTCAATCGGAACCCTCGCGGATCCCGACCCGTCAGATGGCAAATCCAACGGTTACTGACTAGGCATTATCATTCATCACAAGCTCTCTGTTCTTTCGAACAGAAAACTAAGGTGCATGATGATCCACAAGAAATGCCCAGCCGCCAGGGCTGTGACCTCCTGGCAGCTTCGTCGGCTCGGGCTGGCTGCTACGCCTCGGCTTTTGGACCGATTGCCCGGCCGCACATTCTCGCGGACCACCCAACTGTCTTCACTTGGCAAGGATGGTGGGACTTCCGACGCCATCCGGCGTCCTCCGTCCCGGCCCCCGTCGGTTTCCTTCAGAGGCGGGGTGAAGCTTAGCCCCCTCCCAAATCCAGTCAAGCTCTCCTCAAGACTTCATGCAAAAAGTCCGCAAAGACTCTCCCCATCACCACACGCAAACCCTTGTCTCACAACATCTTCCGTGATTCCACAATTCCCGTTTCCCGGTCCTCACCATGCACCCCCGTTCGACCCAGGATCCCGGCCCAGATCAGGGGAGTTTCT
>DHLW01000202.1:27750-29396 GCA_002405485.1 Phycisphaerales bacterium UBA4658 | reverse complement strand
CTCTGCCGCCCTGCCAGCGTCGGCTGCCCACTCACCCCCCCAAGACCCCAGGCCCCACGCCGAGGAAAGAACGCCTTGGCCACGTTTGACGCCCGCTCGCTGGGCAGCACATCCCGCTGCGAGGGCCGATGCGCCCGCGCGATGGGCCTCACGATCTCGCCACCGATCTCCGCCCGCACGCCCCGCGCAATGCACAGCGTGTGATCGATCCCTCGGACCATCAGTCGGCGGATCGTCGTCGGCACCGGAACCAGCAGCATCGGCTGGCGGAGCGCACTGTCCAGCCGAGGATCGCCCCGTCGCGCCTCCTCTGCCCGCTCTGCGAGCGCGGCGCCCAGCACCCGGCCAAGGTCGTGCGCCAGACGCCGCCACCGCGTGAACTTCACCTCCGCAACCCACTGCCGCAGCGGCTGTTCATACGACCCGACGCGAATCAGCCGATCCCACGCCCATCGCTTCTCGGCGCATGCTCCGCACCGGGTCGACTCGCCAGCCGACGCGCGGACTTCCTGACCTTCCGCATCATCCTCGCCGAAGGTCAGTCCGCACCGCTGGCAGTACGCTGCGGGATCGTCTGGCCACCACTCGGCCTCGCGCATGCGGTCCAGCAGCGGCGGGGCGGCAAGATCCAGCCAGGTCCGCTCCACCTCCAGAAGCGCCGATCGCACGCGCCCCTTCGACGCCCCACTGGCCAGAACCTCGGCAAAGCGACGCCCCGTGGGCGCATCCGCCCGCCTTGATCGCCTCGGCCGAAGCTCGTCGGCCGACGCCCGAACCACCACTTCGGCGGACGCTTCCGTCGATGATCCGTCTTCCGCCGGGCGCGGCGGCCAGACGAACGCGCCTTGCGGCTGGTCCGGCTCGTTCGGCTCGACCTTGGGAAGCGTCCAATGTCCCACGCCCGGCATTGTACCGCACGGCCGGGTTTTCCCGATCTGAAAGTCCCGGATGAACCGGCCCGGACGCGCGGTCGCCGCCAGTCGGTCTACGGCCGCATGAACTGTGTCACCGCAAGCACCAGCGCCAGCACGAAGCCGTTGTGGATCGCGTGCCCAAGCACCGGGGCCAGCAGCGAGTCGCGCCACTGCCGAAGGATCGCAAACCACACCCCAAGCGATCCCACCATGACCAGTTGCAACACCAGATACCCATGCAACGCCGCAAAGACCGCGGCGGTCACGCCCACGGCAACCAGCATCGAGGCCCGTCCGCGCAGGAAGCGGTACAACGCGCCGCGAAAGATCGATTCCTCAACCACCGGCGCCCAGATCGTCGCCAGCAGGTAGATCATCACCATCTCGATCACGCCCCCACCCTGCACAAGCTCGAGCACGCGGTTGCTGGGGGCCTGCTGCGGCTCGCCCATCAGTTGCTGGATGATGAGCGTCACCATCACCACCACCACCGCCAGCAGGAAGTACAGCGGCAAGAACGCCAGATATCCGGCAAGCCCGAGCCCGAGCTCCCGGCCAACCCCCTGTCCGCGGTGCCAGCCCATGCCCGAGCACCACTGCCGAAACGTCATCCCGCGAACCATCGGCCAGAAGATCGACGGGAGCACGAGCCACTGCAGCCCGATCGCCGCCGTCGGCAGCCACGCCGCGTCGGGACCGAAGATCAGCACCAGCCCGGCCTGAGCGAGCTTG
>DHLW01000202.1:0-27529 GCA_002405485.1 Phycisphaerales bacterium UBA4658 | reverse complement strand
TCGCATGTCCGGCGTGCTCGCCGCGTCCTCTCCCTCGGGCCACTCTGTCGCCGCGACCGGCCGGGGCATGCGCCAGAAGCGCCCGTTTCGGGCCGAGAAGTACTGGACCATGCCGACAATCAGCAGCACCGCGCCCACCAGGGCCGCACAACCGACGATCGCAAATGCCAGCACGAAGATGACCAGCACGAGCACGCCCTCGCTCTGCGCTCGCGTGATGACCGGAGCCGAGGGCGTGTTCAGGTTCTCGGCAACCTCCGCGAACCATCCGTGTCGAGCCCGAAAACCATCGAGTTCCGACTGCGACGGCGTCCGGGCGCTCGGCGCAGAAGGCCGCGGCGCATCATCTGCCGGCGCACTCTCATCGAACGCGGCCGATTCGTCCGTGGCCGGTCGTCCCGGCCCGACACCCAGCAGCGCGCGGGCCACGCGCAGATCGCCGTGCAACTCCGACGAACTCGACAGATCGTCCTCGACATCCTGGAATCGCCACGCCAGTTCTTCCGGCGGCAAGCCGAGCAGCCCGCCGACGATTGTGGCCCGAAACCGCTGTGCCGCGGACGTTGGGTTCTTCTGCTCGATCGGCGGATTGCTCGCACTCACCGGAATCGAGGGATCGGCGCTCAACCATCCGGCCATCTGGTCGGCAAACGAGCGCATCATGACCTGCGGGTCGCTGGGTCCTCCCGTGCCGGCCCCGGGCATCCCCGCGAACAGGCCGTTCATCGCCAGCCCAAGCTTGCCCATGAGGATGAGCTCGCTCGACGTCGGGGCGGTGATCTTCGCCGAGCCATCGACGAGTTGCGATTGGTTCTCAGGCGGACCGGTCTCCGGCCGCTGCAGCACGATGACCAGCCCGAGCAGACACGCCGTGACGACCCAAAGCCACCACGGGGTGCGAATCACCCCCGTCCGGGGCAGAATGGGCTGCTGAGCGAGGCCTCCGAAACGATCATCATGCATGTTTTGACCGGGCGTTTGGCTCATACGTGGTGCCCATCATCGGCGGTCGGCGTGTGCGAGCGTCGGGGAAGCGTACATCCGGGTGGCTGTTGTCCATTGGAAGCTTGGAAACCGCACAGGGAGCGTGCGGTTGGCGCGAGCTTGACCAGCAGTCGGGAGGGGCTACTGTTTCCTTCCGGCCTGGTCCGGTCGCGGCGTCCAGCCGCCGAAGTTCACAAGTCTGCCGACCGCCTCGTGCGAATCGGCCCGCCCCGCCCGGTAGGCGGCGAACTCATCCGCCCATCTCTGGTGGGCTGCGAACCGGCCTGTCTTGGTTCAAAGTCCCGCTGTTGGAGTTTCTCATGCGTCGGCAGACCACGCTCGTCACGCCCCAGACCGTCCCCGCCAAGACCTGGCGTGTGGTGGATGCTTCGGGCATTCCCCTTGGCCGCCTCGCGGTCGACATCGCCACCGTGCTCATGGGCAAGCACCGCCCGGAGTACACCCCGCACGTGGATTGCGGCGACTTTGTGATCGTCATCAACGCCAGCAAGGTGGGGATGACCGGTCGCAAGGCCGAGCACCAGATGCGGCAGACCTACTCCCGATATCCGGGTGGTCTGAAGGAAGAGAGCTACGCCTCGCTCCGCGAGCGTCGTCCCGATCAGCTCATCGAGGACGCCGTCAAGCGGATGCTTCCCAAGAATCGCCTTGGTCGGCACATGCTCAAGAAGCTCAAGGTCTATGGCGGAGGCGAGCACCCGCACCAGTCGCAGCAGCCCGTTGCGATGGTTGTCTGATCCGTTCCATTCTCCAGCCCCCAAGAACGTCCCGCACACGACACGCACCGGATGGCCTGACATCCGAGACCCGAGCACACCATGAGCAGCCTGAACCTCCCGAATCCGATGAACATCGCCGGCCTGTCCACGGCCAACCCCGCCTTGGAGGCCCGGCCCGAGCAGATGACCCGCAAGCTCCGCACGCCCAAGGACGCCAAGAACGGGTGGTGGTGGGGCACGGGCCGACGCAAGCGCGCCGTCGCTCGCGTGCGCATCAAGCCCAACGCCGCCGGCGAGGGCAAGATCCAGGTCCAGGTCGGCGCTGACTCGTTCAAGCCCGTGAACGTCTACTTCGCCGAGCTGCGTGATCAGAACGACTGCGCCGCCCCGCTGACGGTGTGCGGTCTGGCTGGGAAGATGGACGTGATCATCCGCTGCAACGGCGGCGGGTTCATGGGCCAGGCCCAGGCCGTCCGACTCGGCATCGCCCGTGCGCTGCGGGACTATGACCCGACGCTGGAAGAGGCCCTCCGCAACAACGGCTTCCTGACCCGCGACGCCCGCGAGGTCGAGCGCAAGAAGCCCGGCCAGGCCGGTGCGCGTCGTCGGTTCCAGTTCTCCAAGCGTTGATCCCCACCCGGACGCGCTCAACGACTGTGGCGATCTCCAACCCCGTGCCCGGCACGGGGTTTTTTCTTTCCGTCCCCGATCCCGTACGCGGCACTCATGCGTGGGCGCCGCGTCCGGGATCTATGGCCGCCCTGGACGCGGGAGGAACTACAGTTGCACGCATGCCCGACTTGGACGCACACACTCAGGGCGAGCGCCCGACCTTGGCGCCGGCAGCCGAACCCGAGCGGATCGACGCTCTGGCGACGCGCCCGCCTCGACCGCGGCGACGTCGGCTGCGGGTCCTCGTCGGCGTGGCTGGAGCTGTGCTTGCATGTGCGGGCGTGGGCCTGCTCATGTCCAGGCAGCCGCCCTCGTGGTGGCGGAGCATTGACATCGCCGATCCCGCGATCATCGCGACGGCGGCCCGCGTCGAGAACGGCGCCACCACTCAGCTCACCATGATTCGGGCCGCGGACGACCGCACCTCGGCGAGCCCCCCATGGACCATCGCGCTGAAGGCGACCGACGCGAGCGCGTGGTTGGCGACTCGGCTGCGCCCGTGGCTTGAGTCTCAGGACGGACCAGCGGCGACCTGGCCCAAGGGCCTTGAGCAGGTGCAGGTCGAGTTCGACGATGGCGCGATCATCGTCGGCGCCAGGGTGCGGGACAAAGGCGGGGAGCGCGTCGTGAGCGCGAGCGTTCGGCCGGAGTTTCGCGACGACGGCGGACTGTGGATGCCCGCGTCCTGGGTCACGCTGGGGCGACTGAACCTGCCGCCGTCCTGGGTGCTGCCTGCCGGTCAGCCGCGGGCCGCGGGCAAGTCCATCGCCATGGGCTCTGCGGATACCGCGACAGCCGATCATCTGACGGGTCTGCCGCAGGCACGCGAACTGTGGGCCGCGCTCGGGGGTGATCGCCCGGCCATGGTGCAACCGATCGTCAAGATCGGTGACGGACGTCGGGTACGGATCCTGGAACTTCGGCCCGAGGGCGGGGTTCTGTATGTCACGTGCCAGACACTTCCCCGAGAGGCCACGCGAGCTGGGAAGTAGCTCGGCGCAGAGCCAACCTGTCAGCCACGGGCCACGCGGCCGCCGGTGGTTTACTGCACGAGCGCGAGGATCACCACGAGCGTGCCGACGACGCTGAGGACGACGACCAGCGCCCACCAGGCGACGATCCTGATCGTGACCACGAGTTTTCGTCGGGGCAGCCGCCAGGGCGAGGTGTCGGCGATGCGCAGAAAATCCGAGACATCCTTGCCGCACTCTGGACACAGTGGGCCGGGCACGCCGGACAGGTTGTATCGGCAGTGCGGGCACCCGACCGATCGCTCGCCGAGGACCTGCTCCAGGGCCTGCTCGAACTCGGGATCGAGCGTGCGTGCCCGGCGCGACTTGGATGCGGAGGCGGCCATGAGCACGTGGTGGGGACGGGAGCGGGAGGAGGGACTACTCAGGGATACGCCCGTGCGGGGAAGCGGTTGCACGCTGGACTTGCCCTGTGGCGTTGGATGACTCTCGCAGCCGCGCCACGCACTCGGCCACGATTCCGACGGCGCGATCGATCTCGTCGGCGGTGGTGAAGCGTGAGATGCTGAACCGGACGGATCCGTGGGCCAGCTCCGGCGGGATGCCCATGGCCAGAAGCACCGGCGAGGGCTCGAGCGAGCCGCTGCTGCACGCCGCACCCGCCGAGGCAAGCACGCCACGCTCCGAGAGCAGGAGCAACAGGGCCTCGGCCTCCAGCCGAGGAAAGGCGATGTTGGTGGTGTTCCACAGGCGGGCATCGGCACGTGCGGTCGCTCCGGCGGGGTTCAAGACGGCATCGGGCAGGCGCGTCAGGATGCCGCGTTCCAGCCGATCCCTCAGGGCGGCCCCGGCCTGACGGTTCGCCGGATCGCCCAGCCAGCGCATGGCGGCCTGGGCCGCGGCGCCGGCGGCGACGATGCCGGGGACATTCTCGGTTCCCCCGCGACGACCGGTCTCCTGCGTCCCGTGAATGAGCGGCGCGATGCGTACGCCCTGGGCGGCGTAGAGCACGCCCACGCCCTTGATCCCGTGGAACTTGTGCGGGCTGAACGTCAGCAGCGATGGAGCGATCTCCGAGACGCGCGTGTCCATCTTCCCGACCCACTGCGTGGCGTCGGTGTGAAAGACCACGCCGCGATCGCGGCACAGAGCGGCGATCTCCCCGACGGGGTGGACGACGCCGGTCTCGTTGTTGGCCCACTGCACACTCACCAGCCCGATGCCCGGATCGGACGCGAGCAGTTCACGGAGATGATCGGCTCTGGCCCGGCCGATGGGGTCAAGGTCAAGCCAGTGGACGCGGACGCCCTCTTCACGTTCCAAAGCGGCGACCAGATCACGGACCGCGGCGTGTTCGACCTTGGTGGTCACGATGGATCCGGGCGGGTGTCGGCGTCGCCCGCCGAGGCGCCCCATGGCCAGGAGCGCTCCGCGGATCGCCAGGTCGATGGCCTCGGTCCCCGAGCCGCAGAGCGTGAGCTGCCGGGGCCGAGCGCCGATGAGCTCGGCGAGGTGCTTTCGAGCCAACTCGACACGCTGCCTGGCCGCCTGCCCGGCCCGATGCACGCTAGAGGGATTGTGCCAGAGCTCCGAGAGCACGAGCTCGACGGCGGAACGGACGTCGTCGAGCGGGCGCGTGGTCGCGTTGTTGTCCAGATCGATCGGAGTTGTCGCGGGATCGGCGGCCACGAGGGATTGTTCGCACCCCGGCTCAGGTCTTCATCCACGACGCGCTGGCGACCGCGACCGGGATCAGGATCAGCACCGGCACGAACGCGGCGAAGCCGGGAGGCAGCAGCGGCCAGGGCACACCCGACAGCAGGAGGCCCCCGACGAGGGTGAAGATGCCCACGGGCGCGCACTTGAGCGACTGCACAACCATGTTCTTGGGCTCGCGCGTCAGGAAGAAGGGCATGGTGATGACCAGCGCGAGCATCGCCGAGATGATCTGGCTGATGCGCCCCCAGCGGATGCGCTGCAGCTTCTCGCGCAGTTCCGGCTGGGCGGTGCCGATCATCTCCCCGATCTGCGACCAAGACAGGGCTTCGCCCAGTCGCTCGAATCGTCGGAGCTTGAGGGCCTCGGGATTGAGGTCGGTGACCAGCCGGGTTGGAGCTCGTTGGCCTTGCGACTCCTGCGAAGACCCGCCGGCACCCAGCGAGAGCGGCATGACCTCCGCATCGGTAAGCTCGTACCAGCCGTCGGTCGCCGGGGCCGGAGGCGGCGGAGGCGTCCAGACGGCGCGCTCGGCCCGCAGCGCCCGCAGGGCGATACCCGACGCATCGCGCTCCCAGACCGTGACGTTCTCAAGCACGCCCGCGGTGGGGTCGAATCTCTCGGCAAGCACGATGCGGTTCTGCCCGTCGCGCTGGAGCTGCACGGGGATCTCCGCCCAGCTTCGCTTGCCGATGTCACCCTGATCCCGCATGAGCAGCGGGGCCACGCGCGGGTCGGAGAGGATGAGCTCGCTGTTCAGCAGTCGAAGGCCCATCACGCACGCCGCAACGATGAGCACCGGACGCGCCACGCGGTGCAGACTGATGCCTCCCGCGAGCACACCCACGAGTTCGCGATTGCGCGAGAGCTGCGTGAACGTGAAGCCCATCGCCGCCACCAGCACCAGCCCGACCATGAAGTTGAAGAGCTGCAGCAGCCGGGGCCACCAGATGTCCAGCACCCCGATGGCCATGAGCACGATCCGGCGGAAGCCCCCACCGCCGGGATTGAGCTTGTCGGCGGCGGCGAAGAACCGGTCGATGTTCAGCGCCACGTCCACCGCCACGACGAAAGAGAACAACACCACCAGCAGCGCGACCACGTTGAAGAGGTACTGCCGGGCGATGTATCGATCCAGCGTGGTCATGGCGCGGGCGCGGATTCGGAACAACGCCCGGCGTCGATCGGCGAGCCGGCGTTGTTCCGGGCGTCCCAAGCGTAGACGATCCTGTACGCCAGCACCCCAAGGAGCGATCCGACCAGCACGTCGCTCACATAGTGCGCTCCCACCAGCACACGCCCCAGCACGCACCCGATCGCGAGCGGCCACAGCACCCATCGCCAGCGCGGAAGCACCAGCCCCGCCGCCAGCGCCGCGGCGATCGCCACGCTCGCGTGGCTGGACGCAAGCCCCTTGCCCGACGGATCCAGCGACCAGCGGAAGGCGTAAAAGCCGTCCTGCGCTTCCGGCCGCAGTCGCCCGCTCAGGATCTTCAGCGCCTCCGCCGCCAGCCCGGCCAGCGCGGGCGTCAGGAACACGAACACGCCCTCGCGCAGCCCGCGTCGCACCCGGGCCGTGTCGGTGCTCGCCCAGCGTGCGAAGATCAGCCCTGCGGCGAGGACGATCCACACCCAGATCCGCCCGAACAGGTAGATCGAGCCGTATGCCAGCCCGACCACCACATCGATCACGGCTTGGAGGTCTCCGCGGACGGCGTTGCGCAGCCCAGACCCGAGTGCGGCGAACTCCGCGGCGCGTTCCACGCCCGCGAGCACCGGTTCACCCGAGGCGTTGACCGCGAGCCATGCGGCCCGATCCCACCCACAGGCGATGAACACCAGGATCCCCCACCACAGCAGACCTCGCGTCAGCGTCCGCGTGATCGGACGGCCGATCGACGCGATCGACGAGGCCGGCCCCTCCGCGGACGCCAGCGCAGCGGCTCCGGGGTGAGCTGACGCGGTCGCGCCCGGGGTTGAACTCGTCGACACAGTCACGGCTGGCTTTCCTCTGCGGACTTGGGCGGATGAACCACCGGGAACGGGTAGACGAACGCCCGCCCGCCGGCGAGCCCGCGGCTGGGCCGGTGCTCGCCCCGCAATCGTTGCACGCTCGACTCGTCGATGCTCGCGAACATCCGCCGAAACCGATCGATGGCCCAGGGCTCGATCGTGCCGACGATCACGGCATCGGCGCCCTGCAGGGCGTGCTGGTCGAGCGCGTTCCACGCCCAGTAATCGAACTGCGACTTTCGCCCGCCGGTCGAAGACATCGCGCACAGCACCGGCGGCATGGGCGCGTTGATCTCTGCCGGTCCGAACTGTTGGTTCCGGAGCGCGTAGGTGAGCTGGCACGCCTTGCCGTAGTGATCGGCGATCACGAATCGCCGGCCCGGGGGAAGCGTCTGAAGGACCTCCATGACGTGCAGCGCCTCCTCCCTGGCACCGCGCAGCCGACCCACGGGATCGCGCGGCTCGCGGTTCATCACCGATGTGAATCTGGCGCGAAAGGTCTCCGAGCGCCCGAGCGCGAGCGCCAGATCCCCGATCTGCGTGAGCAGATGGATCGGCAGTGCGGCGACCAGCGCGTACCACAGCCCGACCCGCCAGAAGATCCGCCGAACACGGAGCGCTGCGCGATCATCGCCGGAGAGCGCCGATCCGTCGCCGCCCTCGCCACGCAGCCCGCGCACCGCGTCGGCTCCGAGCCACCCCGCCAGCGGCAGCAGCGTCGCATACGCCCCAAGGGCCCAGTTGCCCTCGGCCTCGTGAAGCATCGAGACAAGCACATAGAACGCCAGGATCGGAAGCCCGGCGGCGAGGAGCAGCGACTGGCCGATCCAGCGCGGATCTCCCCCCGAATCCGCGCGTCGGGCACGCCGAGACTGCCGCCAGAGCACCACCCCCGTCACCAGCGCAAGCACGAGCATCGGCCCGATCATGCCAAGCTGCATCCCAACGAACTCAACGACGAACATCGGGGACCAGGGCTGGCGCGGGGCCTGATCGGGGATGTCCCCCCCGCGAACGCCGAGATGCCCCAGGAGATGTCGAACCGTCGGCCAGTCGCGCTGCGCGTTCCAGATGAGCACCGGAAGCAGCCCCAGCGATGCGCACGCACCGGCGGCCCCAAGACCCGCCGCGGGCCAACGCATCCGCGTATGCCGGCGATGCATCCAGAGCCATCCCAGCAGCCCAGGGATGACGAGCAGCATCGTGTACTTGAATAGAAAGCCCGCGCTGATAAACAGTCCGCAACCGACCCACGCCCGCGTGCCCCCGAGCATCACAGCCCGCCAGAAGCACCAGCACGCCGCCGCCCAGCACGCGACATACGGGCCGTCGATCGTCATGAGCAGTCCGGTCATCTGCAGTGCCGGCGCAACGGCATAGGCCAGGGCGGCGAGCAATCCAGCGCGGGCCGGTGTGGCCCACGCCTTGGATTGGTCCGGCGCGCGATCCAGAGCCCATGCCGCCATGTCCCGCACCAGCCCGCCGGCGGCGACGGTCCCGATCGCCGTGAACACCGCCGTGGGCAGACGGACGACCCACTCGGCATCGCCAAGAGCGCGAGTCGCGAGCCAGATGACCCACGCGACGCCCGGCCCCTTGCTGTAGTACGACCAGTCCGGGTACTTGGACCAGAGCCAGTACTGCGCCTCATCCTCGACAAGGTCGTACCTGCAGAAGATCGCGAGATACACGACCCTCGCCGCCAGCACGCCAAGCGCCAGCAGGAGCACCGGGCGCAGCGACCGTGATCCGGGGGTCGCCCGAGCGAGTGCGGGTGGAGTGATCGCTGTGCCGGAGTGCATCGCTGTGGGCGCGACTGGGTGGTGTGAACAGTGAAGAACGCGGGATCAGTGGCGGATGAGCCGGGAGAACTCGAGGAACATGAAGACCGACAGCGCCGCGACGCCTCCCCACAGCAGCATGAGCCCCCAGGCACCGTGCGAGTGGGTCATCTGCTGCCCGCCGGAGATCGCCAGCGTCCCGACCAGCGCGGGAAAGAACGCCCAGAGGTACACCGTCAGCGGCAGGGCTTCTCGCAACCGAAGAGCCATGACCGAACCGACGAGCACCATGACCAGGCACGCCGCGCTGTGCGCGAAGCGCTCGTGCTCCTTGCTCAGGATCTCGCGGAACAGGTCGCCCAGACGGTTGTTGAGCTCTCCGATCGGTTCGCTGAGCACCTGGCGATCGATGGGCTTGATCTCCAGCCGCTCTTCGGCCCGGCTCAGCAGGTCCTGGGTCGGGAGCGCGAGCAGGTCCTTGGACTCATCCCCGATGAACGTCAGATCCGCCAGCGGCCGCTGCTCGACCTCGCCGAAGCCCGAAGCGGGGGCGATGGCCTCTGCCGGGGCCTCCACCTCGCCCTCGGGCCCGATCGGAACCGCCGCGACCTTGAACAGTTGCAGCGTGAGCGAAGCGGATCCGCGGTCGACGTCGGCGGCGATCGGGAAGCGGATGTAGGCGTCCGCAGCCGTCTGCCGCTGCACCTTGCCACCCTCAAGTTGCCGCTCGATCACGATCGGTTCGCCCTTGCGTGCGGCGACCACGCGGTAGGTCCGCGGATCGCGCTCGCGTCTTGGCCGGTCCGTCCCCGCGGCGTCCGGTGCGACCTTGGCCTGCACGAACGTGGGCCGGATGTCCGCCGCTCGAAGGACGACGTCCTGGCCAAAGGGATCCTTGAAGCGTGCCGAGCCCGTGCTCCGCAGCGAGTCGCCGATCCCGTCCAGGGCCCGCCGCTCCGCCAGCGCCATGGCGATCGCCACGCGCTGACGATCCACGCGATCGATCCGCTGCGGCTGGTCGTACAGCTCACGCATCTCGCCAAGCGAGAGGAACTTCACGTTGTCACTGAACGAGTTGGGCACCTGGAAGGTGAACAGCACCTCGCTGTTGGCCCCGCGGAACCCCGGACCGAATCCGATCGCATCCCTGGGCTTGACGATGATCTCCGTGCTGGCCCGCGTGGAGCCCCGGCCCTCGGGACCGACCCCGCTGGTCCGGCGCAGCCAGACCGCCGCCTCCCGGGCCGAGCCCTGGCTGCGAACCTTGCCCTCGGCATCAAGTTGCACAACCAGCAGCCCCCCGAGCCACATCCGCTCAAACGACCCGGAGCGCGGGTCCGGCCCGAGCCGCTGGACGCTGTCGGCGTAGATGAGCGTCCCGTCGCTTCCCGGCACGCGCAGGGCCTCCCCGCGCTTGATCGAGCTCTCGATGAACTTCGCCGCGTCCATCGTCACCAGCTCGGTCATCTTCTTGAGGAACCGGGGCATGACCGAGTTGGCCAGCACGAGCACGATGACCCCGAGCATGAGACCCGTGATGAGCCCCGGCACCAGGATGGCCCTGTGGCTCACCCCGCCCGCCGACGCCGCCGTCATCTCGTTGTCGCTCGCGAACCGGTGGTATGCCAGAGTCGCCCCGAAGCACGCCGCAAACGGCAGCGCGTACTGCAGCATCGGCACCATGCCCAGGAGCATGTACTTGAGCGCGTCCTCCGGCCCGAGCTTGCCGTCGGCCAGTGGCTTGACCGCGCCGGCAAACGCCGTCACCGTCACCAGCACCGCCGTGGTCAGCAGGATGAGCTTCCACAGGTCGATGAGGAGGTAGATCCAGAGCGTGGCTGGGACGCGTTTGACCATGAATGGTGTGCCTGGCCTCAGGGCAACTTCTCGATCTGGACGGAAAGCCCGGTCGCGTCGTTCTCGATCTCCGCGACTCGCACCGAGTGACTTCCCGGCGGGATGATGATCGAATAGGGCTTCAGCGGATTTGCCCCGTGGGCCACGCTCAACCGAAGACCGTCCTTGGTTGCGGCGTCGACCGGCCCCACCAACCCCGACTGCCCGGCCGGGATCCGACGCGAGGCCGCGAGAACCTCCGACTCACCCTCTCGCGAGAATATCTGCACGAAGATGGGATCAGATGTCGCGTTCGCCACGCTCGCACCATAGCGGACCTGACACCCAGCGACCGCCACGAACAGAGCTAGAACGCTCATTCCGGACATGCGCGTGATCCTGGCCGGAAACCCTCGTTTCTGAAGCTGCGCGCAATCCGGGTCGTGCCGGCTCGTACGAATCATGGAAGACCTCCCGTCATCGGCCTGCGGTCGTCTCGATTCACGCTCATATCCGATCGTACCAGCCGGGTCGCATGCTGGTCACCGAGCCCAGCGCACGGCGCCTCCCTTGCTTTGAGGTTTGTCATGGTACAGCACACTCCCACACCGTCGTTGTCCCGCGTGGGCAAGTCTCATCGGGCCTTCGTTGTCGAACAGCTCGAACCGCGGACCCTGCTCAGTTCGCTCAATCCGGGCGGACGCGAGATCGGCCTGGCCCCTGGTCCGGTCGACTCGGTGGTCGTCGTCGATCTCGACGGAGATGGGGCTCGCGATCTGGTCTACACCTCCGGACGCGATCTCTATCTGCAACGCGGCCGCGGCGGCGGGGCCTTCGACACCCCCGCCCTGCTCCGACGCTTCAACCTCGACGCCGGCCATCTCGCCGTCGGCGATCTCAACGCCGATGGCCGGCTCGACATCGCCCTCGCCGAGCCCGGTCAGGCCTCGCGTCAGAGCACCTTCCTCAGGGTGCTCTTCGGTTCACCCGACGGCTTTGGCCCCACGCTCACCTCCCGAACCACCGCTCGGCCTCAGTCGCTCACGTACTTCGCTTCCCCCGTCGGTCCACGACTGCTGCTTGGCGGCGAGTCTCGCCTCGATCTGCTCTCCGCCGACCAGGGCGCCCAACTCCAGTTCCGCGGCACGCTCTTCACGGGCGATCGGCTCAGTCCCCCGACAGTCCGCCAGCTCGACCGCGCGGGGGACGTCGAAGTGCTCATCGCGGCCGCGAGCTCAGCCCAGCTTGCCGCACAGCTCTTCGTCCTCAACCTGACCGCGTCGAGCGATGTACCGGTCCTTCCTCCCCCGCAGGCCGAGCTGGTCCCGATTCTGCGCGCGACCGTCGATCTGGGCGCGGGCATTCCCACGAGCATCGCCGTCGCCGAGCTGACCGGCGACACGATGCGCGACATCCTGGTCACGATCGTCGACAACACCGACGCGAGTCTGACGCCAGGGTCGATCGCCGGATACACGGGTCGAACACTGCTCGCCGCACAGTTCATGCCCGAGGTCACGCTGCCCGTCGAACCGCCGCACCTGCACTTCAGATCGCCGGTCACGATCCACACGCGGACGTGGGATCCGGGCGGGTTCGTTCGCCGTCCGTTCTCGCCGACGTACGAGATCGCCAGTGTCGGCGACATCAACGGCGACCGGCAGCCGGACATCGCTCTCTCGGCAATCGAGACCAGAACCAACGGCCAGACCGGGACCTTCCGCTTCGCCGATCTCCTGCAGCTCTACCGCTCCGGCGATTCCTGGGGCATCGCCGCCCGAACGCACACGCTCACATCGCAGGATCCGATGGGGCTCCCTCCCGGCGATCGGCAGCCAATCGTCTTCGTCATGGCCGACGTCCGGCGCGTCGGCCGACCCGACCTGTTCACCTTCAACGGCCCTCAGCCGCTTGGACCGGTCTCAGTCGCGGTCTATTTCAACACGAACGCACCCAAAGCCCCGATCATCGAGAGCATCGGGGTCACGCCGGCCGGACCCAACGTCCTCTTTCTCGTGGGCAGCCAGATCGGTGTCGACGTTTCGCTCTTCGTGCCGGACTTTGCCTCCGGCCCAGGGCTCTCCAGCGTGCGCGTGTACCTTGACACCAACCGCAACGGACGGCGTGACGCGGGCGACGTGCTCATCGGGAGCGCCGAACCCCTCCTGACTGCAGCACTCGGAGACGCGCTGGTCGCTCTGGACCCATCACGTTCGAACTGGGCTCTGCAGACGATCGTCTCCGAATCCTGGGGGCTTGGACGCTGGTCCGTGCTCGTCGAGGCCGTCGACGACCGCGGCGTGAGGGCCGTGGGCGTGGGCCCGGAGATCACCATCGCCCAGGTCACGACCTTCGCCGCCGATGCTCCGCTCACGCTCGTCTAGCGGTAGTACCGGTGTTCCGGATACACAATCTTGGCCGGGCCGTCGTAGTCCGTCTGGTTCGTCGCCTGGATCCAGGCCAGCAGGCCCCACGCAGACCCGACCAGGACGGCGGTGGTGATCAACGCGGCGACGATGAACCGCCGGGTGCCGCCGGACCCATCGGCGGAACCTGTCCCGCTCATCGACGCCACGCTGCCGCTGTCTGCACGCTCGCTCATGAACTGACACCCCAGACCTGGCCGGAACCAGCGTCGCCCCTGGGCGGCACTGAGAGGCCGGACCCGAAACTCTAGTCATTTCGCACGATCCGACCCGCCGGGCGCAGGACCGCCAACCTTCGCTCGTACTTCACCACGGCTGGATGCAATGTCGATCAGGCAGAACGGTTCGACGGTCGCCAAGTCGGCCAGTCGAGGAGGAGTCATGAGGTCGGCCACCCGCACGCGGAGCACGTTCCGACGCCGATTATCCTCCCCCGGGTTGCCGCTGGAGCCACTTGAGCAGCGGTCGCTCCTGAGCTTTTCGCTCTCGGCGACCGGTTCAGAAGTGCTCAACCGAACCGACGGCATCACCAGCACGGTCGCGTTCGACTACGACGCCGGCGGGCGTCAGGACCTGCTCGTGGCCTCCGGCCGCGAGGTGCTGCTGCTCCGGGGCGACGGCGCAGGCCGATTCCAGCCGGCCCGGTCGCTTATCCGGCTGGCCGCCGAAACCGGGCTCCTTGCGGTCGATCCGGACTCCACACCGGGGAACATCCGTCTGCTGGCCGCACAGATCAGCTCGGCGTATTCAGGGGCGCTGAACTTTCGCGAACTGGTGCCGACCGCCGGCGGCGGCCTCAAGGTCCGCACCCATGCGCGCCTTGTCGGCAAGGCGGTGAGCATCACGCCGATCCGCACCTCCGACACCGGACCCGTCGACATCGTTCTCCACAGTCGGCAGGCCGCGGGGCCGAGCGCTTCCGACGGCACCCGCGACACGATCGTGGTGCTGCGCCGAGACACGCTCGCCAGCGGTCGCCGAGCGTTCCTGCCCTTCACGCCCCCGATCACAACGACGGCGAACGAGCGCTTCGCAACTCCCGGCGCGGCGGACCTCGACAACGACGGCATCAGCGAGATCGTCACCGCGCTCAACACCGGCGCCGAGGGTGGGCTCGACACCGCCACCACCATCCGGATCTACGGCCTTCAGGGCGGCGAGCTCGCGCTTCGGGCTGAGCAAACCGCGATCGGGTGGATCACCCAGGTCGCGCTCGCCGATCTTGATCGGGACGGGGTCACCGAAGCGGTCTTCGGCAGATTCCGGACCTACTTGGTCGCGCCGTTTGCCAGACGAGCCGCACAGACCATCGAGACCGTCCCCATTCTTGCGAGCGGCTTCGGACCAGCCGCCTCGCTCACACTGGCCAGCACACGCGTGCTCGTGGACCGCACCGCCGATCTCGTCAGCGACGACCGACCGACACGCGATCACCGCGTGATCGGGGTGCATGACATGAACGGGGACGCACGCCCCGACGTGGTCGTCAGCTCGATCGTGGGCTTCGGCTTCGGGCCCTCGCCGACGTTCGTCTCGCGCATCGCGGTCCTCTCCCAGCTCGTGCAGCGGGCCGACGGCACCTTCGCCGACGTCACAGTGTTCAAGCACTCGACGAGCGTGGATGTCTTCACGCAGGTCGTCGATGTTTCGTTCCTCGATCTCACGCAGCCCTTCACGGTGGTCGGCGTTCGCGGGACCGGCAGACCCGATGTGATCTCGCTCCGCAGGCCGCCGCAACTGTCCCTGAACAGGCAGCCGGGGCTCGGCTCATCTGCTCTCGACCTGCACCGCACCATCTCGGCGTTTCGTCGCCCGTCGGTGCTGGCGATGGACCTGGTCCGGCGCTTCAGCCCCATCACGAGCGGCGGCCTCCCTCGGTACCAGGCCTTCGAGGGCGACCTCATGCGGGTCACCGCCGACGTCCGAGTCCCCGACGCCTCGCGATTCGTCGGCGTGGGCTCCGTCAGACTGTTCCTGGACAGCAACGCGAACGGCCGCTTCGACACCCAGGACGCGCTCATCGGCGAGGGACGCCAGGTCACCGCCATCGGCGGCGGATCGCTCACCGTCAGCTTTCCCGGCGCTTCCCGATGGGCGATCGACTTCATCGTCGGCCCCTGGGACCTGGGCCAGCACACGATGTTCGTGCAGGTCACCGACACCCGCGGCGTCAGTGCCGATCCGAACCTCTCTGCACCCGTCATCACCCTGCGATAGCCAGGAGCGCCCATGCCACGCCCTCTTCACCACCGTCGCCCGGGCCCCACGCCGACCTGCGAACCGCTCGAACCGCGGACGCTGCTGAGCGGTCTGCCCTGGAGCGGCCTGCCAGCGCCTTCGATCATCGACACCGGCTCATCCACGCCCATCACCGCCGACTTCGATGGTGACGGAGCCATCGACCTTGCCGTCTCCTCCGGACGATCGCTGCGATTCCACAAGGGCAACGGCGACGGCACGTTTGCCAACCCCGTCGCGCTCACGCAGAACGCCGACATCGGCGCGATCGCCATCGGACGCTTCGACGGCGATGATCGCCCCGACATCGCCAGCGTCGTCACCCTGCCCGGGGGCAAGCTGCTCACCCGCGTCATGGTCTTTGACGCGATTCTGGGGCGGTTCAAGGTGTCGGCGCGCATCGTGTCGCAGAACGCCTTCCCGGCTCAGATCCTCCAAACGACTGTGCAGCCGGAGCTTGTCGTCGGCAACTTCGTCGGCGGATGGCGTGACGAGATCGTGATCCGGGCCGCCGACCTGTTCGGGACACGCTTCGCGGGCGAGAGCCTGCTGATCCGCGTCATCAGCAAGACCCGCCTCGCCGACCTCGGCTCCATTGGATACGTGTTTCCGCTGAGCCGTGCCGCCGCCGCCGACCTCAACAAGGACGGCCTGGACGAGATCCTCTTCGCCGACAACACCACCATCCGCCGCGTTTCATTCCTGAACGGACGCTTCACCGAGACCCAATCGCCGCTCTACCAGACCGCACGCATCCTGCAGTTCAAGGTCGCCGACATGACCGGCGACGGTGCGCTCGACATCTTCGTGCTCCAGGATCTTGGCTTCACGCAGCAACGACGGCCACTCGCGCTCCTGGTGGGCGACGGCTTCGGCACCATCGCCTTCAAGAGAGAGTGGAACGATCCGACGAGCTTGGGCATCCAGCGCGTCCACGCGATCCAGGACGTCAACAACGACGGCCGACTCGACATCGTCGGCGAGAACGTCTCCTCGTTCACCGATCGCGGGGGCACAACCACGCGCTCAACGCTGCAGGTCCTTCTCGATGATGGCGCCGAGGGATGGACGCCCCAGGGCCTTGCGGCCTCCGACGTGTCGATCATCGGGCTTCCCGATCTCTCAGGCCGGTTCATCCTGGCGGCCCTGACCGGATCCACGCCCGATCTGCTCGACCGGCTCCGCCTCGGCCCGGGCAACAGTCCGATGCGCATCCGCCCAAGCTCGCTCGGAGAGGTCGCGCCGCGCCTCGCCGGCGGTGCGTTCCGACTCGGGGGGTTCTTCGGCAGCGCGCAGAACACCGTGATCGCCACCATCAGCACCACCACCGCCCACTCCGATCTCGGCGGCAACCTCCGCCGGGTCGAGGTCGTCTGGGATCGCAACAACAACGGGACCATCGACGACGGCGAGCAGGTCGTGGGCTCGGCGGACGGATCGTCCGCATCACAGAACGTGCTGCGCGTCGCCGCGCTTTTGACGAGCGACGCGCGCTCCGCTCCCGTCTTCCGCCTGCTGGCCAGGGGCGTGGGGATCGACGGCACGTTGTCCAACATCGCCGATCTGGGAAGCGTCACCTGGTCGCCCTGACCGGAGGCGGCGAGGCGTTTTGCACACGAACATCACCCGCGGACGTCGATCGCCCGGCGTGCGAGCGCGTCGGCCGCGATCGCGATCTTCACCGGCGATTCGTACTCGCCACGCGCGATGCTCTCGCGAACCCGCTGCACGAGATCCTGCCGGATCGAGCCGTCGTCGGATCCGAGCGTGTCGGCCCGGAACTCGCCCAGGCGCAGGGCCTGCGCCGACAGATCGACACGGTCGGTCCGGCGGGCGTCGAGACCCGCCGACCGTCCGGGCGATTGACCGTCGGTCCCGGCCGTCCGCGCGACGTAGTCCGCACGAATCGCCGCGTTTCCGACCGCCGCTGAAGAAAAGCTCACTGGGATCATCAGAACGCTCCTCTGGTCGCGCCTGTCGCACCGGACCATTCGCACGGGCGGCATTCCGCGACCCGAGCAAGCCGATGCGAGGCCTCTGCCTTCCAACGCGCGATCCTTCGCGTCGCCGTCCCGGCCCATCCATGGCCGGGCGGTTCCAACTCGGCGGCCTGCGAGCGCTGGCCCGTGCCGCCCATACGATTATCGACAGCAGGGTTTGGATCTCTCCACAAACGACTGTGGAGATCCTCCTGAGCCACGCACCCAAACCCCTGTCAGGCAAGGAGTTCGTCATGCCGTCCGGTCTGCGATTTGTCCTCAGCATGGCCCTGTCCGCGTGCCTTGCCGTCGGGTCCGCCGCCGGTCAGTCGGACACGTCCCCGTGGCCCAAGCGCAAGGACCAGCAGACCCCGGCCAGCCCGGCCCCGAGGTCGCCCGCCGGGGATGCCGACTCCAAGGACCGGCTCCGCGACGAGGGCCGCAAGCTCTTCGATCCCAAGGCGGGCGATGCCGCACAGGCACCCGGCACGGATCTTGGATGGTGCATCGTGATCGCGGTCTTTCGTGGCGACGACGCTGACGCGCAGGCCAGGATCATGCTCGATCGCGTGCGTCGCGAGGGCCAGCTCCCCGAGGCCTACGCCATCCGGCGAAACTCTGCCACCATCATCGCCGTGGGCGACTATCGCGGCCCCGAAGACGAGCGCGCCGGCGCGGATCTGAAGCGCGTCCAGGACATCCAGGTTCCCGGTGAGGGCGGGCAGATCACCCGGCCGTACGCGTTCGCCATTCTCGCCCCGCCCCTGAGCGAGAAAGTCGGGGGCCTCCCGCAGTACAACCTGCTCCGCGTCAAGGACGCGCTTGGGGCGTCGGCGCTCTACACGCTGCAGGTCGGTGCGTATGGACGACTCGACATTCCACGCCCGACGGAGGCCGACCTTGCCGAGAGCCGCAAGGCCGCTGAACAGGCCGTGCTCAAGCTCCGCCAGGAGGGCGAGGAGGCGTTCTATTACCACGGCCCGAGCATGAGCATGGTCACGATCGGGGTCTTCGGCACAGACGACTTCGACCCGCAAGTGCCCAACTTCAAGAGCGCTCGGCTCCGCGATGTGCAGAAGCGCCACCCGCTGAACCTCTACAACGGACAGGGCGTCAAGGAACGCCGAAAGGGCGCACCCGACAGACTGCAGCCCAGCAACCTCGTGGCCATTCCCAACCGATGATCGCCCGTCAGCAGCGGGTCAACTTGCATCAGCCGCATCCGACAAACCAGTCGTTCAGATACTGAAAGATGTCATTCACCGTCGGAGCACTCGTGCCGTTGCTCAGGGTCGACGTGATCGGATCCGCGATGAACCAGAGGTTCAGGAAGTCGAACACATCCGACACGCTCAGCGAGCCGTCCTGATTGAAGTCGGCCTTGCAACAAGGTGTCATGGCGAGCGTCCCGCACTCGATCGTGCTCCCGGTGAATCGCGTTCGGGGACCGAAACAGGCCTCCGGCGTCAGCATCGCGCACGTCGCTCCGATGCAGCAGGCGCCCGCCAGGCCCGGCTGCGGGCAGACGTTGGGCTGACAGGTCGCGTTCCGGCGCCAGCTTCCCGTGCACTCCGCCTGCAGGACCACGTCGCACCCGCCATCGGGCTGGCAGCACGAGCCCGTGGGCGGCGGAGGCGGAGGCAGTGCGGTCCGCCCGCACGGGCTCTGGCCGTTCTGAAGGATGAACATCACCGCCTGATCGATCCGCGCGGCCCGGGCCGCGGGCGTGCTCCCGAGCACCCCCGCAGGATCGTGCGACCCGCTCAGCACGATGTTCAACTCGTTGGGCACCGTCGCGGCCGTCAGTGCACCTGCAAGCCGAACCGCGTTCCCCGACGGCACGAGCCCGTCACCGCTCCCGTGAAACAACGCCGTCGGGGGCGAGCATGCGTTGACGTACCCGATCGCCGACGCCGAGGCATAGGTCAGCGTCCAGCCCGGCGCGCCATACGGCACGCCCAGATACGCCGAGACCGTCGCCGGAATCCCGATGGCGGCGTTCCACACCAGGTCATACCGGCCAGACACCGCGATCGCCCCGTCGATCACGTACCCGCGCTGATCCGGCGGGGGAAAACTCGTGAACTGCGGTGCGGCCATCGCCGCCGCCATCCCGATCGTGCTCCCCGCGCTGAACCCGCCCAGCACCACACGCGTCGGCACGTCGAACATCGACGCCCCTGTCGTCCGCCCCCAGTACACCACGTTCATCGTGTCCCGGACCGCCTGCGGAAACGACGCGTATGTCGAGGTCGTCAGCGTGTAGTTCGGCAGAATGACCGTGTACCCCAGCCGCGCAAGCTCCACCCCGAAGGTCCACAAGTCCTCCTTGCGGCCGCCGTCATAGCTCCCGCCGTGCAGCAGGATGATCGTCGTCTGCTTGCTGGGCAGATCGCCGACGCTCGGCTTGTACACGTCCAGATGCAGCACATCCAGGGGCGCGCCGGGCGACAAATAGGGCTGGTGAGACACGAGCTCCACACCCTGCGCCGAGGCCGTCACCCCGCACGCACAGGCGAGCACGCACACGCGCCGCAGCAGCGACACGCCGATCCCATGTTCCCTGGTCATCATGGTGGTCTTCGAACGCGGAGAAACCCCGGATTGAACAGCGTACCAGAAGCCCCGGGCAAAACCAACAATCTCCGCCGAACGCCTCGGGATTCCGGTCTCACCCGCACCCGCGGGACTCCCCACCCAAGCCCTCTATACTCGCCACCGGCGTGGCTTGGAGACTTCCCGGCCCGCCTCAGAGTCCCCCGTCCGTTCCGCCCGCTGGTTGGCTCCAAACGAGGTCTCATCGCATGCCCGACGTGCAGAAGTTCGATCTGGTGGTCATCGGCGGCGGCCCCGCCGGGTATGTCGGCGCCATCCGCGCCGCTCAACTTGGCATGTCGGTCGCCGTCGTCGAGCGTGCCAAACTCGGGGGCGTCTGCCTGAACTGGGGCTGCATCCCCTCCAAGGCCCTCCTCGCCAACGCCGAACTCGTTGAGAAGATGGGCAAGGCCGAGGACCAGAAGTTCTGGGGTTTGAAGATCAATGGGTCCGTTGATCTGGACTGGGATCGGATCATCGGCCGCTCCCGAGAGGTCGCCGGCAAGCTCAACAACGGCATCGCCTTCCTCCTCAAGAAGAACAAGATCACCCACTTCGTGGGCAACGCCAAGATCACCAAGGCCGAGTCGCTCATGACCGCGCCCCCCGGCGGAACCACCCGCGTCACGATCGAAGTTCAGGAGTGTGCCGTCAAGGAAGAACTGACGAGCGCCCCCGCCACACCCGGCAAGACCATCCAGACCATCGAGGCGACCTACGCCCTTGTCGCGACTGGTTCGGTCGCCCGCGATCTCCCATTCGCCAAGTTTGACGGCGACCGCATCTGGGGCGCACGCGAGGCCATGCACAACAAGCAGAAGCCCGCCAAGCTCATCGTCGTCGGCGCGGGCGCCATCGGGATGGAGTTCGCCTACTTCTACAACTCCCTCGGCACCCAGGTCACCGTCATCGAAATGATGGACCGCATCCTCCCCGTTGAGGACAAGGACGTCTCGGTCGCGCTGCAGAAGCTCTACACCAAGCACGGCATGACCTTCAAGACCTCCACTGTCACCACCGCCGTCGAGAAAACCGCGAGCAGCGTCAAGGTCACCGTCGCACCGTTCGTCAACGGCAAGGCCGACGAGACGAAGAAAGAGACTCTGGAAGCCGACCGCATCCTGCTCGCCGTCGGCGTCGTCGGCCGCACCGACGGACTCTGTGATCCGTCGCTCGGGCTCAAGCTCGATCGCGGGCACATCGTCACCGACTATGTCCCCGGCAAGACCATCAGCGAGCCGATCGATTACAAGACGAATCTGCCCGGCGTGTACGCCGTGGGCGATGTGATCGGGCCACCCTGGCTCGCGCACGTCGCCAGCGAAGAGGCGATCACCTGCGTCGAGCGTCTGGCATGGCGCAAGGACAAGAACAAGCACCACGAGCCGATCCCGATCGACTACTCCGTGATCCCCGGCTGCACGTACTGCGTGCCGCAGGTCGCGAGCGTCGGGTTCACGGAGCAGAAGCTGATCGAAATGGGCAAGGTGAAGGGCAAGGACTACAGCGTGGGCACCTTCCCGATGACCGCTCTCGGCAAGGCCATCGCCGCGGCCCACACCGACGGCTTCGTGAAGATCATCCGCGGCCTGCCCCGCGGCGAGATCCTCGGCGCGCACATCCTGGGCGACCAGGCCACCGAGCTGATCTCTGAACTGACGCTCGCCCGGCGGCTCGAAGCAACCACCGAAGAAATCATCTGCACCATGCACGCCCACCCGACCATGCACGAAGCGACGCGCGAAGCGGCGCTGGCGAGCGAGGGACGGGTCATTCACGCGTAACCGCTCTTGGAGTTCTCTGCCCTCTCCAAACGCCAAAGTCACGCCCAGCACCGAAGCACATGAACGCTTCTTCGGCGGCTGGCGGCTGTTCCATGGTGGTGCTCCCCAGCCCCCGCCGACCGACCCAGCTTGACCGGAACCGCACGCCCTCAAGGGCTCTACGCCCCGCTTTGCTCAAACTGAACGGGTAAACCCGCAATCCTGTGGTACGCTTTCTCTGGCCGCCTCGGCGGGCCATTCGCATGAGAACGTGCCATGAATCACGACGTCCATCGGCCGGGTGACCCAGGTTCGGCCTCTCCCTGCCAGGCGGCACTGGGCACACTGCCGCCTCGGGGCGTGCGCGGCTGGGGAGTCGCTTTGGCCGCTCTGGCGGTTGTCGGCTCGGGCATTGCTTCGACCCTGGGTCAATGCGTCACCACGACCAATGTCCAGCCGCAGGTTGGCAACATACCCGCATACGCGGTCGGCTGCGTCTATGACACGGCGGGCGCACGGGTGCTCGCCCTCAGCCAGGCCCCGCCAGAGGGCGGCGGCGTGCAGGTTCATGCGTACGACGGGCTCTCGTGGACCACGCTCCCGCGGCTGGGTGTTCTGCCCCCGGGAGAGCGGCGCTATGCGGGCATCTGGACCTATGACACGGCCCGCGGCGAGGCGCTGCTCTTCGGCGGCCTCATCGGCTCGGTCACCGGCACGGCCACCAACACACTCTTCGCGTTTCGCAATGGCGCGTGGGAGCAGAAGTCCTGGACCGGCGTCAATCCGCCCGCCGACGGCGCGGGCTGGGGCGCGTACGACCCGCGCCGCGGCCGCACGGTGTATCTCTCGCGCAACCTCGCGACCGTCTCGAACTATCAGACATGGGAATGGACCGGCACGGCGTGGGAGCAGGGGCCAGAGTTCGGGCCGGTGTCCCCCGAGGGCTTTATCTTTGACTCCGTGCGCAACGTCGGGTTCATGCTCGGAAGCGAGGTGAGCAGTTCCGGTGTGGTTGTGGACGATGTGTGGGAATACACCCCTCCCCCGCCTGGCGCGCACGCTTCGCAGGGGTCGTGGCAGCGCATCGTGATCCCGCCATTGGGGCAATCCGAGGCCCGGCGATCGCTCACGCTCGCCTATGACCCGTTCCGAGGGCGGATCCTGCGCTGCTTCGGGCGGTTCGAGAGTTCGCCGTACGCCTGGCTCCCCTCCATCAGCGTGTGGGATCCGGTGCTCCGTAACTGGAGCTATGCGCAGTCGCTTGACTTCACTTTGCCCGATGCGGCCCGCCGCGGCGGGGCGGGCGTTGCCTACGACACCAATCGTGATCTCCTGATCATCACCGGGGGTGCCAAACAGGAACTCCCAAGTGCCGGCAGCAGCGGATTCACCGCCTTCTTCGACACCTGGGAGCAGCGCCTTTCAGCCCCCGGACTTGCCAGTGCATCCTCAGGACCCGTCGCCCGCTGCCTCAGCGACGGGTTCACGCTCGCCGTCGCGCCCGTTGGCGACCCGGGCACCATCCAATGGACCCGCAACGGCGCGCCCGTCGGCACGGGACAGTTCCTGAACATTCCGTTCTTGAGCTCTAGCGACGCCGGCGAGTATCGCGCCACGATCACCAATGCCTGCGGCACCATCGTCACGCCCGCCTCAACTCTCCGCGTCGATGCACCCATCACCTTCATCTCTCAGACACTCTGGCCCGGCTGCTCCACCTGCCCTGGCACAAGCGCGACGATCATCCCCGCGACTCCGTCCGCGGCGTCGCAGGCGGGCGTGAACCTGAACATCCGATTGCAGAAGTACGTCGCCGATGCGTGGACGGACGTGCAGGTCGTCGCGCCCGGCGGCGTGTTCCTGCTGAGCAATCTGCAACGCAGCGACTCGGGCGACTATCGCGTCTTCGTCGACGGCTCAGCCTGCACGGGCGTGGTCGAGAGCATCCGCCGCATCGATGTCGGCATCAGCTTCGTCTCTCAGCCCCAGCCGCAGACCGCCGCGCCCTGCGCCGGGGCAACCTTCAGCGTTCGCGCCCGCGGCACCTGCATCAGCTCCTTCCAGTGGCTCAAGAACGGACAGTCCATCCCGAGTGATCCGCGATACTCCGGGATCAACACCTCGGACCTCACGATCGCCGGTTGCCGATACGAGGACGAAGGCTCGTACCAATGCGTGATCACCGACGCCTGCGAGCAGGTGGTGAGCGCGGCGGCGGAGTTGAAGCTCACGACGCCCACGTGGATCGAGAAGCCCATGAACGCCGTGCCGCCCTTCGCCGGCGCGTCCGACTACTGGACCGGCGCATTCGACGAGCACCGCGGCGTCACCATCCTCTATGGCGGCAACACGCAGACCGGGCAGAACTCCAACTCGCTCTGGGAGTACGACGGATTCACGTGGACCCTTCGCCAGGACGGCTATCCCGCCGTCAACTCTGCCGCCGGACAGTTCCTCTATGACGGGTTCTATCCGCCTGTCCCCGAATACTCCGCGATGGTCTACTGCCCCGATGATCGCAAGGTCTATCTCATCGGGCCCTACTCGTCGACACGCCCGCTGGCGATCTATACCTGGGACGGCACTGCCTGGGGCCGCCCGTACTACGGCCCCGTCGCCGGCAACATCGGCCGCACCCACGCCGTGTGGGACTCGGTCAACCGGCGCATCGTCATCGTCCGCGCCATCAGCGGCAGCAACAACACCGAACTGCTGATCTTTGACCCCGCGACGAGCACCATGACCGGGCCGATCGCCATGCAGCCCGGCGTGCAAGCCGGTGTGGTCGACTCGGCCCTGTGGTTCGACCAGCGCCGCGGCGCGGCGATCTGGTACAACAACCTCAACCAGTTCGTAGCCCCCACCATGTGGAGCCTGAGCGCGGGAACCCAGTGGCAACAGATTCCCGGCACGCCGCAAATCCTGTCCTATGCCACGCCCGTGGTCTATGACCCCGTGCGCTCTCAGGGCGTGGGCATCGGCGGACAGGTCGACAACGGCACACACTTCACCGGCACCACGACATGGCCTGCCGGTCAGACGTGGCGCACGATCATGCCCGCGGCCAATGAGTGGGGCCTGGCCAACCCCGACGGGCCGCCGCGGAACCCCGCTGGTGCGGGGGTCTCTCCGCCCAACGGCTGGCGCCCGACGTCATGGGGCGGATTGACGTTTGATGCCAAACGACGAGCACTCTTCGGCGTGGGCAAGACCGCCACGTTCAACGGCGTCAGCTTCAACTTCGCGTGGACGGCCTACGAACGTCGCTATCTCGACCGCGTGGTGTTCGATCGAGACCCACGCATCGAGACACTGCCCAGCAACATCGTGCGCTTCAGCGCCGCCGCCGCCGGATTCCCCGGGCTCACCTATCAGTGGCGACGCAACGGCATGCCGATTGCCAACGGCCCATCGCCCTCCGGCGGCACGTACTCCGGCACCCAATCGGCCCAGCTCACGCTCACCAACGCGGCACTTGCCGACAATGGTTCATACACGCTCACCGTGACCAACGCCTGCGGCGCAGCGACCAGCACCACGATCGCGCTCGGGTGCGTCTCCGACTTCAACAACGACGGCACCAGCGCGGTGATCGACATCCTGGACTTTTTGAATGCTTGGTTCACCGGTGACCTCGCCGCCGATATCAACGGCGGCGGGCTCTCGTCGAGCGATATCTTCGACTTCCTGAACGCCTGGTTCGACGGCTGCTGACTGAACACCATTGCGATCGCCACAGTCGAGCGGGCATGGCCGCTCTCACGGTTTCGCCGCCGAGCCATCCGCACTTGCCGCATGCTTCGCCGCGCTGAACCACTCATCCCCCAGCGCCTGCTTCACGTCCACGCGCTGCATGATGATGGTCCGCGGGGGGCCTACGCGTGAGAGCGGATCCATGCGAGGCGGACGCCCTCCGGGCACGAAGCCATCCATCATCCTCGGGTCCATGGGCGGTCTTCCACCGAAGCGCGGGTCACCTTTCATGCCTGGCCCGCCGCCGGGGCCGCGCGGCCCTCTTGGACCGGGACCTTCCATTCCAGGGCCGTCAAGGCCATCAGGACCCATCGGCGGACGCCGACCGTCGCGCGGCGGGGGCGGCGGACCATCGCCGCGCGGTCTGGCTCCCTCAGGACCATCACGCCCATCGGGCCGATCGCGCATGGGTCGCGCTCCCGGTCCGCCCTGTTCCACAGGTCCACCCGGCCCGCCGGGTCGCCATGTCGGCTGCGCATCCCAGCTCAGTTCGATCTTCTCCACGACCTTGCTCGTTGAGTTCAGCCACAGCTCAAACCGATCCGGCCCCGGGCCGCGAAGGTCTCTCTTGCGGGTCGCGGTGATCTTGGTCGTGCCCGCGAGCGCGCCCTTGCCCTCCTGATCGCGTTTGATGTCAAAGCCCCTGCTCAGCTCTTCCAGCACGCGATCGATCGAATCGGCAAACAGCGACTCCTCACCCACCGTCGCCCAACGCGGCCAGAGCCGACGCGGGTTGTCGCGCACCACCGCGCCGCTGCGATCGATCGCCCACAGACCCTCCGCGTCGCGTCCAACGGTGATGAGGTCGCGTTGCGGCGTGATGTGCCTGAGCACGAGCAGCTCCGGCGCGCGCGTGTCCACCACCGCGATCGGATCCGGAGCGATCTGATCCTCGCCCCACTCCATCACGCGCACTTCGTAGCGGCGGTCCCCGCCCTCACGCATCGCCCGGATCGACTGTTGCACCATCGCCTGCGCGCTGGGCGCGGCGGGGAACGCGAGCATGAACGCCGCACCCACCAGCGCCAGACACGCCGCCATCGCAAGCGCCCTCCGGAGCAGGCGCGAGGGAAACCTCAGCGTGCGGCTCGAATCCCCAGTCGTGATCGACCGGTCGGCATCGGCGCCGATCGCCGCCATCACACGCTGCACGCGCTGCTCCTGCGACGCCCGGGTGTCGGCGTGCAGCGTTGTCAGCAGCCCGTGCGCCAGAAGCTCTGCGGCGATTTGCCTCGCATCGCCCTGCGCCGACGGCTCGGGTGCGCCGCCAGAAGGCTTGATCGGTCCGTCGGCGGCTGCGTGCTCGCGTGCGCTCATGACGTCCTCGCTTCTGCACCGGCAGCGTTGTCGATCGTTCCCGACAGCAGGCACTCGGCCAGCAGTTGCCGCCCACGCTGCACGCGCTTCTTCACGGCCTCTTCTCCTGCGCCAAGCGACTCGGCCGCCGATGCGATGAGCATCTCCCGCGCGTAGACCAGTTCGATCGCATGCCGCATCGCCTCCGGCAGCTTGCTCAGGCACTCCCGCAATCGCTCGACGCGCTCCGAGAACGTGTCACCCGCGAGCTTCGACACCTCGTCAAACCGCACGTCCAGCTCGGCGAGCACAAGAGGATCCGTGCTCATCGGCCGAGCCAGCCCCTTGCGATGATGCTCGAGCACCAGCCGCTGAGCGATCCCGCGGAGCCATGGCCCGAACGGGCGAGTCCGGTCATAATCGCCAAGACGTCGCCACGCCACCAGCATGGTCTGCTGGAACAGGTCGTCCACGCTCGGATCGGCACCGAGCAGACTGCGGAGATACGCCGTGAGCATGTCCGCGTGCTCGCGCACAAGGATCTCGAACACGCCACTGGCGTCCATCATGGGAACCGACTCGGCCATGTCCTCGGGGTCTCCATGAGCGATTGTCGCCGGGCACCTGCCGGGGGACATCAGCAGTTCGAAAAAGTCGTAGCGGTTTCTTGTCACAATCCGCGTGCGTCGCGTCCCCCGGCTCGCCTCCCCAGGCAATCTTCGTGTCGGGAGCCACGGGTCGCCGCTCTCGGTGACCCAAGGCCGTC
>DHLW01000162.1:4980-7050 GCA_002405485.1 Phycisphaerales bacterium UBA4658 | reverse complement strand
GGGAGGGGGGCTTGCGAAAATTGAAGAGGTTTCGAGTTCGTGCGGTCCGCCGTCGCGATCATCGCGTACACCTGACGCCGAGCGCCCTCCACGCCAGTCCGGCCGAAGAAGGACCGCCACGCTCGACGCGCACCAGAGCTCGCGGGCGAAGTGTTCGCCCGCATGGTGCGTTTTTGCTACGCTTGAACCATGAGGCAGAGCCGTATGAGGACATGGACCTGTGCGGTTGGAGTGGCGTTGATCGCCGGACTGCCGCTCGTCGGCGGGTGTTCCGGTCCAAGCGCGTGGGAGCAGGCCTTTGTGCCTTCGATGGAAGCTGCGGTGACGGCTCCAGCCCCTGGCGCGGCGCCGGTGCGCGTTCGGGGCGTTCCGTGGGAGCGGATGCAGCAGACCCTCGCGGATCTCCGAGCGCAGGCCGCGGCGTCGGACGTCCATCCTGATGACTGGAGCCCAGATCAGAAGCGCGTCGCGAAGGAGAAGCTGCTGCGCGGGATGCAGTTCGGGATCGAGCCCGACCGGGTCGACGTGCTCGGCCGGAGCGAGTTTCGCACCACCGAGACCATCATCCCCGATGGCGCCGATCGGGCGGGTCTGGAGGCGTTTGCGCGAAAGATCGGTGCAACCGACGTGGTCTGGGCGGGTCGGGTACTCGGCAAGACCGAGAAGGTTGTCGACCGTCCGGTGACCTCGTACGGCCATGGCACGTTCTGGGGCTCGTACCGGGATCGAGACCAGTGGTGGTCCGACAGCTATTCCGAGTCGCGGACCACGTGGGTCCCCGTGCGCGTGCCGGCGGACGAGACCGGATTCGTGGCGTTCTTTCTGGTTGTCCGCTGATCGAGGTTGGACGAGACCGAACCGGCGCCGTGCGCGCCGCGGTTTTGTTCAGGGCTCTGCGAACCGGCCCATGAGTCGGCAGGACTTGCAGACCTCCACCGCCCAGTCGCGATCTTCGGTGCTCTGGAATGCGACCGTGCAGAAGCCCAGCGCCGTGCCCTGCAAGATCGTTGCGGATGCGACCAGCACGCGTTGGCCGTCTTCGCCAACCTCAGAGCTGAACTGGATGTGACCGCTCCCGGACTCATCGGACCACCGAGTTGGACGGGATGAAGCGGGTGGGTCAGAGTGCAAGTCGTCACTGCCGACGACCAGTTCATCGAGGGTTGGATGCGTGTGTCCGGGGCCCGGGGTGATCGTCATGCTGCTGAAGTGCACGTCACGCGAGTCGTCGAAGGCGACCCAGGTGCCGCCGTCGTCCTCGATCGCGCACGTCAGGCTTCCGGGAACGCGGATCGTCCATCCGCCGGGCAGACCGTGATGCACCACGTCATGACGGCGAAAGCCGATGGCGGGAACCGACGAGCGGGCGCGATTACGAACGAGCGCGGCGAGCGGCGGGTCGATGAGCTCCTGGTGTGCGAGTTCGGGGGAATGGTCGTGCGGGTCGGGATCGTCGGGATCGTCGGACCAGCCGAGATCGCGAAGATCCCCGGGCTCGCTGCGGTCGAGGATGTCCAGGAGTTCGGCCCACTCGGCCCAGGGCATCGGGAGCGCGGGGTCTGCGGCATGGGCCGAGCGCAGCAGCGAGAGCGTGCGCACGAGTGCGTCCCGCTGAACGCGGAGTCTTGGTCTGGCCCAGGTGAGTTCGACCCACATGAGGACCAGGGCGAGGTTGAGATCATGCCGAGGCGACCACCCGCGCTCCCACCATGGGAAGATGTCGATGGCGATGCGCGGATCGTCCGCGGCACGCCGAACCCACTCGCGGGAGCGCGGGCCAAGCACCGTGAGCACCGGGCCATCGGCCAGGAACATCGCTTCGACGGGCATCTTGATCGCGATCGAGGAGTGCTCGTCAGGGAGGTCGGCGATGGTCCGGGCGACGCCCTGCGCCCACCGGGCGAAAGCGCGATCCAGTTGGGGCTGGTCGCGGTCGAAGAAGTAGCCGCTGTCGTCGAAGCTCGCCTCGACAGAGCCGGGATCGTTCGTCGGTGACTTGGGCCAGGCGATCCGAAACTGTGCGGCAAGCTCGTCGAGAACGGCGCAGACATGATGGTGGTATCCCGGACC
>DHLW01000162.1:436-4777 GCA_002405485.1 Phycisphaerales bacterium UBA4658 | reverse complement strand
TGTGGCGTGGTGGAAGCCGAGCTCAAGCGCATGTTCGTCTTCACCCGGGGAGGAGCGGACATCGAGCAGGCTCGAGGGATAGCGATGGGCGGCCCACTCCAGCATGCGCCTGGCCAGGCGATCGATGTCAACACCGACGAAGCGGTCCTTGACCTTGAACCGTCCGATGAGACGGATGTCCATGCCCATGCGGGCATCGTAAGTGCGCAGAACAAAGCCCATGAGCGTTGCCGCAGGTTCGGCGACGCTCATGGGCGAAGTGGGGGGGCGGATCTCGGATGGGACGAGTGGCGGGTCAGCGCCGCCGCCGGCGCAGGGCCGTGAGACCGAGGCAGGCCACGAGTGCGCCCGACGAGGGCGTCGGGACCAGCGTGCTGGTGAAGGCGAAGTCGTCGACGGCCCAGAGCTTGCTGTTCTGGGTGCCGTCGGAGGATCGGAAGGACAGGCTGGCGAGCGTGCCCATGGGGTTCATCATGGGGATGTTGGTGGCGACGACCGTGGTGGTCGAGGTGGAGAACTGGAAGTAGCTCGCGGTCACCGTGTCGGTGAGCAGGTTGAGGGTGATGTCCCAGCGGTCGTATCGGCTCTGGTTGCCGATGATCGCGGACTCGAACATCGTGGCGCCGTTCCAGTACGTGACGCGATCGCCGGCGGCGCGCTGCGTGAGCCCGACGGAGAAGCCGACGTTGCCCAGAGCATCTTCGAAGGCGATCTCGTTGCCGAAGTACCCATCGACGACCTGGCCGCCGATCTCCGGGCCGGCGAGCTGGCCGATGGTCCAGAAGGACAGCTTGACCTCATGGTTGGCAGTGGCGGCGGGAGCGACGCCGCCGAGGTCGAAGCTGTCGACGTTGTAGCGATACTTGCACGCCGGGCCGCCCCAGCCCTCGTGCCCGGTCGTGATGACCAGGCCCTGGTTGGAGGAGGGGCCGACGGCGTTGTTCACGTACGAGCGATCGAAGAACTGGTGTCCGGTGGCATAGGAGATTGCACTGCCCGTGGCAAACCCGCCGCTGACGGCGGTCCAGAGGCCGGAGTTGGGCGGGAGAGCGGCGAACGACCCGCCGTAGCCGCTACTGGCGCCGTGCTGACCGGCGTTGTAGTTCTGGACCATGTTCAGGAACGGCGCGTAGCCGTCGGGGCCCTCGAAGCTCCCAAGCCAGGCATGGGAGACCGAAGCGGACGCGGCGAGTGCCGCACCCCCCAGAAGGAGTCCTCGGGGCATGGACAGGACGCGACCACTGCAAGTGGCAAAGCTGCGATGCATCTTCTCTCTCCTCACGTCCGCCGTGCGGCACAGCAGATCTCGGCTGGTGCGCCGGCGTGTTCAGAAAATTTAACAAAACCGTCCGCCACTCGCAAGGGGTGATCCCAAAGGTCCGGCAGATTCAATCGGGTGCCGGTCGGCAGATCGATCGATCATGGTGTTGGTCGACCGGAGGCGATCTGCCGAAGCATGGCGTGGGCGGCCCTGGATCTGTGGCTCATGGCGTTCTTCTGGTCGCTTGAGAGCTCGGCGGCGGTGCGGGCCAGCTCAGGGGCGACGAGGAACAGCGGGTCGTATCCGAAGCCATTGTCGCCGCAGGGGATGCGTGGGGGAATGCCGATGGCTCCGTCGAACTCGCCGCGGGACTCGTGCAGCACGGCTCCGTCGCGGGCGAGGCACATGCAGCAGACGAATCGGGCGGTTCGGCGATCGGCGGGCACGCCATCGAGCTCGCGCAGAACGCGCTGGTTGTTGGCCCGATCTCGCTCGACGCGGGACATGCCGCGTTCCACGCCGTCGGTGCAGTAGTGCGAGCTGATCACGCCCGGACGAGGCGTGCCGTCGGGGAGGGCCAGGGCGTCGATCTCGATCCCTGAGTCATCCGCGAGGCAGGTGAGCCCGGTCTGCTGGGCGTAGGACAGGGCCTTGATGCGGGCGTTGTCAGCGAACGTGGAGCCGTGCTCTTGGGGTTCGTGGAATCGCTCGTGGCCAGGAAGGTCCGAGAGCCCGCACACCGCAAGCCCCGAGCGGCCGAGGATGGCCCGAAGCTCCTCGACCTTGTGGGGATTTCCGGTGGCGATGACGATCATGCCGCACGGTAGGGGCTCTCTTGACCGGGCAAGTGCGCCGATACTGTTTGCTGAGATGGCGCCCCTTCCGTCGCACACAGCGTTGCTGCTCATCGGCCTCCGCGGGAGCGGGAAGTCGACCGTCGGGCGGTCGCTGTCGCATCGGCTTGATCGTCCGTTTGTGGATCTGGACGATCTCTCTCCCTGGGTGCTTGGGTGCGTGCACGCGGCGGAGGCGATCCGCCGGTATGGGGAGCCGGCGTTTCGACGGGCCGAGCTCGCCGCGCTGCAGGACGTGCTCAGGCATCACCCTGAACCGGCGCCGATCGTGGCCCTCGGGGGCGGGACTCCGACGGCCCACGGGGTGAGCGAGCTCATTGACGCGTATCGATCTACCGGCCGCGTGCGGGTGGCATACCTGCGGGCCGACGAGCAGACGCTGCGAACGCGCTTGCAGAAGGCCGACAACACCCATCGCCCGACGCTCACGGGCAAGGGCGTGCTGGAGGAGATCGGCGTGCTGCTGAACCTGCGCGACACGCTGTACACGCGCACGGCGGACCGGATCGTGGACGTGCGCGGGCGGAGCGAGGCGGAGGTGGTGGAGGAACTGGCCAGGGGTTGAGACGCGGGCGATTCACTGCTCGAGCGCGGCGTCGGCCCTGCGGACCGCTTTGCAGAAAGCCTCGATCAGTTCGGCGCTCTTCACGCCCGGTTCGCTCTCGACGCCGCTGGAGACGTCCACGCCATAGGGCCGGATGATGCGGATGGCCTCGCCGACGTTCTCCGGCGTGAGCCCGCCGGCGAGGATGAGCGGCTTGGTGCACAGGTGGGTGTGCTCGGAAAGCAGCGTCCAGTCGAAGCTCTTGCCCTCGCCGCCGGCCGAACCGTCGACGAGCACGGCGTCGACCTCATCGAGCGCGTCCCAGCGCTGCAGCTCGCGCGCGATGGTGGCCTGGTCGAAGCGGACGGCCTTGATCACGCCGGGACCGCAGCGCTGCACGACGTCGTCGGACTCATCGCCGTGGAGTTGCACGCGGTCGGTGGGGCAGATTTCCTCGATGTCGCTGAAGCGCTCGACGGACGCGTCCACGTACAGGCCGACGCTGGAGACAAACGGTGGCAGGTACGCCACCAACTCGAAGGCCTCCTCGGGTTCGATGAATCGCCGGCTCTTGGGATGGAACACGAACCCGACGGCGTCGGCCCCGGCGTCGCAGGCCGAGATGACGCCGTCCTCGTCGGTGATCCCGCAGATCTTGATCCGGGTGCGCATGCAGCAGGGTACGCCGTGCCGGTGCGCGGTCGCCTCACCCGAGCGATTCGAGCTCTCGTCTGGCGATGGCCGAGGCGGCCTCGTCCAGGTCCGGCAGGGCCTCGCCGATGAGTTTCTTGGCCCGGATCGGGTCGTTCATCGATCTGGCCGCGATCAAGCCGAGCAGGAGCTTGATCTGCGGGGCCTCCGGATCGCGCGGGTAACCCTCCAGGAACCGCTCGAAGGTGTAGGCGGCGGCGTTGTGATCCCCGGCGGCGTAGAGATGGCTGCCCAGGTCGTACTGGTGCTTGCGGCTCAGCAGGGTGGCCCCCGGAACGTGCGCGTGCGCCTCGGCGAGGGCTCGGTAGGCAAGGGCCGCACCGGTCAGGTCGCCGGAGGCGATCTGGCGGCTGACCTCGGCCCTTGCCTTGGCCAGGGCCTCCACCTGTGCCGCCTCGGCGGGGTCGTTCTGGACTTTGGCCGCCCGGTGAGCGCGGTTTTTCTCGGCGCCGCCCGCGGCCTGCTTGATCTGCTGCCGGCGATAGGCCTGTCGGCCGATGCTGAACAGGTCGTAGTGCTCGCGCGGGATGATCTTGAGCCAGAGCAGCACGAAGGCGATCGCCGCGCCGTAGGCGTATCCGCCGAGGTGGGCCAGATGAGCGACGCCCGACGAGGGGCCGAGTCTCCCCATGCTCTGAGCGAACAGATCCCAGGCGATGCCGAGCCCGATGAAGACCCACGCGGGGACGCGCAGCGCGCCGATGACAAACAGCAGCGAGAGGACGTTCACATGAGTCCTAGGAAACAGGATGAGGAACGCACCGGTGCACCCAGCGATCGCGCCCGATGCGCCGATCACCCCGGTCCCGGCCCAGAAGACCTGCAAGGCGCCGGAGGCGACGCCGCCGGCGAGATAGAGGAGCAGGAACCAATACCTCCCAAGTCGATCCTCAATGTTCGGGCCAAAGACGTGCAGGAAGAGCACGTTGCCGATGAGGTGCATCCATCCGCCGTGCAGGAAGGCGTAGGTG
>DHLW01000162.1:0-180 GCA_002405485.1 Phycisphaerales bacterium UBA4658 | reverse complement strand
TGATCGCGATGAGCGAGTACGTCACGTACGCCGTGCCTCGCAGCGGCCGGTCTGTGCTCAAGGGGATCAGCATCCGGGAGGATGGTACCGGGTTCGATCATCGACCCGGCCGTCGCGCGCGACGGTTGAAGCGCTCGCGATCGATGGACGGGAGGCGGCGCGAGTGTCGGGAGGTGGGGG
>DHLW01000009.1:27611-40014 GCA_002405485.1 Phycisphaerales bacterium UBA4658 | reverse complement strand
GGGGGTGGGGGTGGGGGTGGTGGGAGTGTGGCACTCAGCTTTGAACAGCGGCTGGCGCGGGAGAACAACTGGTCGGTCGCGTTTGCTGAGCGTGTGGTCGAGGAGTACAAGCGGTTTCTGCTGCTGGCTCGGTGCGCGGGGCACCGGGTGACGCCGAGCGATCAGGTCGATCAGGCTTGGCACCTGCACCTGACGTACACGCGGAGTTACTGGGATGGGTTGTGCGGCCAGGTGCTGGGAAGGCCGCTGCACCACGAGCCGACCAGGGGCGGCGCTGAAGAGGATGCGAAGTTCGAGGACTGGTACGCGCGCACGCTGGAGTCGTATCGCAGGGTGTTTCACGCCGATCCGCCTTCGGACATCTGGCCGACCGGAGCGGAGCGGTTTGACCCGGAGGCGAGGTTCAGGCGGATCGATGTCGCGGATCACGTTGTCGTGCCGAGGAGGCGGGTGTGGCGTGTGGGGCTCCTGGGGGGCGCGTTCACGATGTCGACGGTGATCACCGGGTGCGCGATTCCGCCGAGCGCGCCCGGCGGCCTGACGATGATGATCGCGATCTTCGGGGGTGTGGTCACGATGGTGATCGTGCTGGTGACGCTGATGCTGATCGTGATGCTGAGCCGGGCGGGCCCTTCGAAGCGGCGCAGTCGCCAGACGGAGACGACGTCCTCCGGGTGCGACGGATTCACGAGCGGGATGATGATGGGCATGTGGAGCTCAGGCGGCGGACACCACGGAGATGGCCGGATGATGCACGCTCAGGGCCAGGATCAATCGACGCTCGGTTCCACGCTCGGCGAGGCGGGATCGGACGCTTCGTCGAGCGCGGAGTCTGGCGGCACCGGGGACTCCGGAGGCGGAGGCGATTCGGGGTCGTCCGGATGCGGCGGCGGGTGCAGCGGGGGCGACTGAGAATCTCGACGAAACGGCCGCTCGATGGGCATGGGGTGCGGATAATGCCCCCATGCCCAGCGAAGCTCAGAGCGTCCGCCCCATCCCCGAGTTGCCGCTTGCACCCTCGATCGAGAGCGATCCTGGGGCGGCGCACCCGACGGCGTTTCCGAAGGAGTTCCTCTGGGGCGCGGCCTCGAGCGCGTACCAGATCGAGGGTGCGGCGGAGATCGACGGACGCGGGCCGTCCATCTGGGATGCGTACTGCCAGACGCCGGGCCGGGTCTTCGGCGGGCACACGGGCGATGTGGCCTGCGACCACTATCACCGATATCCGGAGGATGTGGGGATCATGAAGTCCCTGGGAATCCGGGCGTATCGCTTCAGCGCGTCGTGGTCGCGGGTGCTCCCCGACGGCACGGGACGCGTGAACGAGAAGGGGCTGGGGTTTTACGATCGGCTGGTGGACGCGCTGCTGGCGGCGGGGATCGAGCCGTGGCTGACGCTGTTTCACTGGGATCTGCCGCTGGCGTTGCACCATCGCGGCGGATGGCCCAACCGCGAGATCGCCGAGTGGGCCGGAGAGTACGCCCAGGTGATGGTGGATCGGCTTTCGGATCGGGTGACGCGGTGGATGACCATCAACGAGCCGCAGATCTTCGTCGGGCATGGCTACTGCGAGGGCTCGCACCCGCCGGGCAAGGCGATGGTGGCGGACCAGCTCGCGGCGGCGCACAACGCGATGCGGGCGCATGGACGAATGGCCCAGGTGATCCGTGCGCGTGCGAAGAAGGCGCCGATGGTCGGCTGGGCGCCGGTGGGGCGCACCATGATTCCGCACACCGAGTCGGCGGCGGACATCGAGGCGGCGCGTGCGCTCATGTTCAGCGTCACGCAGCCGGCGTTCTTCAACAACACGTGGTTCGCGGATCCCGCGATCCTGGGTCGATATCCCGAGGATGGACTGCGCGTCTTCGGGCCGCACGCGCCGGACATCCGCCCGGGCGACATGGAGCTCATCCGACAGCCCCTGGACTTCTACGGCGCGAATATCTATTCCGGCGAGCGCGTCCGTGCCGGCGCGGATGGAAAGCCGGAGATCGTGCCGTTCGGACCGGGGCATCCGCAGACGGCGATCCGCTGGTGGGTGGCGCCCGACGCGCTGCGCTGGGGCCCGAGGTTCCTGTGGGAGCGCTATCGCGTGCCGATCGCCATCACCGAGAACGGGCTGAGCAGCATGGACTGGGTCGGCGAGGACGGCCGCGTGCGCGACACGATGCGGATCGACCTGACATCACGCTTTCTTCGGCAGTTGCGACGCGCGATGCACGATGGCGCGAACGTGATCGGATACTTCCACTGGTCGATCCTGGACAACTTCGAGTGGGCCGAGGGATACAAGGAACGCTTCGGGCTCGTGCACGTGGACTTCGCGACGCAGAAGCGGACGGTGAAGGACTCGGCACGCTGGTACGCGGACGTGGTGCGCACGGGGACGGTGCCCCCGCGACAGGGCTGAGCCGCACGCACGAGACGCCCGAAACGAAACGCGGCCGGCGGGATTCGAACCCACGACCTGCGGTTTAGGAAACCGCCGCTCTATCCAGCTGAGCTACGACCGCACGACTCAAGCGTAGGAGCGTGGGTCGTGGTGATCGGGTTGGCTCGGCGGACGCGACGGCGGCGGCGTCGGCCAAAGGTCGGTGGGCCGGCAAGCGGGCGGCGGAGGCGTCAGCCGGCGAGCCGTTCATCGCTGTCCAGGCCGAGGGCCTTCATCTTCTTGTATAGCGTGGTGCGGTTGATGCCCAGGTCGTCGGCGGTCTTCTGGCGGTTGTAGTGATTGGCCTTGAGGGCCCGGAGGATGATGCGCTTCTCCGGTTCGCGCAGCGCGATCTCAAGGGACGTGGGGATCCAGGGGGCGTCTTCGCCGGACGCGGCCGTCGGCGTGAGTCCGCCCACGCGTGCGATGTGCAGCTTGTCGGTTCCGGAGAGCACGTGCTCCGGGAGCGCGTCGATGCCGATGGTCGGCGAACGCGACAGGACGCACGCCCGCTCGATGATGTTCTCCAGTTCCCGGATGTTGCCTGGGTAGCTGTAGCGGCAGAGTGCGGCGAGGGCGTCCTGCGAGAATCCGACGATCTCGCGCCCCAGCGACTCGGAGTGCTTCTTCAGAAAGTGTGCCGCAAGCAGAGGAATGTCGCTGAGCCGATCGCGCAGCGGTGGCAGGTCGATGGTGACGACGTTGATGCGGTAGTACAGATCCTGGCGGAACTCGCCGCGGGCCACGAGATCCTCCAGCGGTTTGTTGGTCGCGAGAATGACGCGGACGTCGACCTCAATGGTCTGCGTGCTGCCAACGGGTTCGAACTTGCGCTCCTGCAGGACGCGGAGGAGCTTGAGCTGCATCGCGGGCGAGGCCGAGTTGATCTCGTCCAGGAAGATCGTGCCCCCGCTGGCGGCAAGGAACCGGCCGATCTTGTCGGCATAGGCCCCGGTGAACGCGCCCTTGGCGTGGCCGAAGAGCTCGGATTCCAGAAGGGTCTCCGGGATCGATCCGCACGAGAGCTGGATGAGCGGCTTGTCGCGCCGGGGCGAGCGCTGGTGGATGGCCTGGGCGATGAGCGACTTGCCCACGCCGCTCTCGCCGGTCATAAGCACGGTGGTCTTGCTCGGGGCGACGGCCTCGATGAGGTCGTAGATCTTGAGCATCCGCGCGTCGGCCCCGACGATCTTGTCCATCCCAAAGCGGTCTTCGAGTCGACTCTTGAGGCGCAGATTCTCGGCAAGCAGCGTCTGCTGCCGCACCGCCCGCTGCAGCGCAAGCCGCAGTTCACTGTCCACGACCGGCTTGGTGAGATAGTCCACGGCGCCAAGGCGCACCGCCTGCACCGCGTTCTCGATGGTGCCGTACCCGGTGAGCATGAGCATCGCCACGCCCGGATGCTCCTTGGTCACGCGCTTCAGAAGTTCCAGCCCGGACATGCCCGGCATGGCGCAGTCGCTGATGACGACCGAGAACGGGCGGGGCGGATGGCCGGGGCCGCCGGGGCGCTCCGCGTTCTGGAGTGCGGCGAGCGCGTCCTCGCCGTTGAAGGCGATGGCGGTCTCAAACCGCTCCTCAGCGAGAAAGTCCGCGAGCGATTCCGCGGCGATCGCGTCGTCATCGACGATGAGCACGCGGAGCGACGGGGGAGTGGCGTCCTGGTCGGATGGGTTGCTCATCGCGGGCTACTCCACCGGCCGGTCGCCGGTGCGCGGCATGGGATAGCAGACCTTGAGCGTGGCCCCGGATCGCCCCGAGGATGGGTCCACTTCGCGCGGAATGAGTTCGATCGTCCCGCCGAGCTGCTGCACAACGTCCTTGCTGAGAGCCAGCCCCACCCCGGATCCGCCGGCCTTGGTGGTGTACCCGAGGGTGAAGTACGGTTGAGCGCTTGAGCCAGAGGGGCTTCCCGGCTTCGTCGGCAGCCCTGCGCCGTCGTCGGCGACCTGCAGCATGACGCATCGACCGGACTTGCCGGGCTCGGACCACGCCCGCACCGAGATCGTTCCACCCGGGCATCCGTGCGGATCGCGCACGCGCTGGATCGACTCGATGGCGTTGCGAATCGCGTTGGTCACCACCGGATAGATCGGGCCAGAAGGCAGCTCCGAGAGCTCCGGACCGACATCAACCTGCAGGTGGATTCGGTTGTCCTCGGCAAGGGGCGTCATCACGTCCGCGGCGTGGTGGATCGCGTCGGCCAAGCTGGCGCTTGCGCCAAAGCCCGCACGCAGGCCGGCGCTCCCGCCCTCGGCCATCCCGAGCGTGGTGCCCCGCACAAGCTCGGCCATCTGTGTCATGGCGGCGGCGACCGTTGCGAGCTGGCGGGAGAGGGTCTCCGGGCACGCGTCCCCCGGCTCGCCAGTGGCACGACCCAGCGATCGCTGCGCCAGCCCGAGCACACGCAATGAGCCATCCAGCAGAGTGCTCAGCTCGTGCGCGAGCGTGCTCAGACGCGTCGCGGCAAAGGCTGCGTCGGTCGGATCGGGCGTCGTCCCCGCCGGCCGAACAACCGTTCGCCGAAGCGCGGGTATCGGACCTGGACGCCGAGCCCGAGGGTCCGACGGCTGGGGAGATGGATCTGGGGGATTGGGCAGGGCCATGGACCCAGGCCAGATCGACCTTCGGGGTGCTGTCCTGCAGCGGCATGTGGCGTCCACGCAACATGCACGCATTCTCGGACCGATCGGACTTGCGAGAGATCACCCGGGGAAGTTACGCTCCACCGGACCCTGCTCGTCGGGGCGGGGCCTTTCGGGGCGGGCAAGAGGCGCGAAGGAGGCGACCATGACGCGTGGGCCGGTGCGATCGGTGATGCTCGGTGCAATGCTCGGTCTGATGTTGGGAGCGATCGTCCCCGGCATTGCACGAGCTCGGCAGGCCGACCAAGCTCCGGTTGTCCGGCCCGGGGGAGTGGCGGGCGAGTCTGCGTCACGGGCGTCGTCCCCGGCGGGCCAGCAGGGCGACCCGGCGCAGAGCGAATACTCGATCTATGAGCAGCTCACGGACGATCACCGCCGGCGCGTCGACCGGGCCGCGAAGTACTATGTGCGACTGGACGATGGGACGTGCCTGAACGCGTTTCGTCTGATCCGGGCGATCGAGCTTCGAGACGATGAGAAGCGTGTGCGTCGGGAGGAGATGCTCGAGGCCCTTGGTGCGCTTCGAGAGACGGACGTGGAGCCGCCCAAGCCGGGCAATCAGCGCGTCAAGTATGAGAAGCTCCCGAACTGGGTCGAGTATCGCCAGCACTGCTATGTGTTCGGGCCGGCCCGGGACATGTCGGGCTTCTCGTCGTCCCCGACGGGCGCGTCGGATCCCCTGGTCTGGCTGAACACTGGCCGGGTGCATCGCGACGGGCTGGTGGTCTCCTTCGGCTCGTTCACCGACGTCTACATCGCGGGGATGTCGCAGAACTTCGCCGTGCCGCGGCGGCTCGAAGAGACCATCCTGCTCGCGCCGTCCGCACCGGCGGAGGAGGGCAAGCATCCGCCGCTGAAGGTGTATCAGGTGGTCGGGCGAACCCCCACGCCGCAGCAGCTTGCGGAGTATCTCGTGAAGAATGACCGCCCGCTCATCGAGTATGAGATCCCGAAGGTCGTGCACGACCAGCCGATGAAGACCAGGCGTGTCAATCGCGGACGCGGCTGGGTCGAGAACGTGAGCGAGCCCGACGGCCCGCCCATTCACTTCTACAAGTGGGTCAAGCGGGAGTTCAAGCTCCGTCTCAACAAGTCTCTGGACAAGAAGCCGACGTCGGACAATCGCCAGGGCGCGGCGGGCGAGTGACCCCGCCGGCTCGTCGCGATCGTCACCTGCACAGATTGCCGAACGCTTGCCGGCGTGCCGGGCGCGGTCGGCTCAGGATCGTCCGACGGTGAGGGCGACGGCGGCGTCGCCCCGTTTCTCGACGTTGCCCGCGGCGATCTTCTCGAAACCCGAGCCCAGTTCGCCGATCGGGTCCGGGGGGATGATGTCGACTTTCTTCTCGCCCAGCTTGGCTTCGCCGCGCTTGACCTTGGCCTCGAACTCCCGGCATTCGGTCATGAGCCGCTCGAGGATCTGCTCTTCGGGGACGTTGGCGACCTTCTCGCCCTGCACGTAGATGATGCCGCGACGATCGCCGGCGAAGACGGCGACATCGGCGCCCTCGGCCTCGCCCGGCCCGTTCACGATGCAGCCCATGACCGCGACCTTGATGGGCAGCTCGATGGATTCGAGTTGCTTGCGGACGTCCTGCACGAGCGTGAACAGATCGACCTGGATGCGGCCGCAGGTGGGGCAGGCGATGAGGTCCACGCCCTTGCGCGTCCGCAAGCCGAGGGAGTACATGAGCTCAAGCCCGTCCTGAACCTCGTAGATCGGGTCGTTGGCGTAGCTGATGCGCACCGTGTCGCCGATGCCGTTGCACAGCAGGGCGCTGAGCGCGGCGACGGAGCGGATGCATCCGGTCTCCTTGGGCCCAGCGTGCGTCACGCCCAGGTGCAGCGGGTGATCGAACCGCTTGGAGATCTCCGTGTACGCGTCGATGACGATCGTCGCGTCCATGCTCTTGGCGCTGATGGCGATGTCGTAGAAGTCCTGCTCATAGAAGATGTCGAGATACTCCTCGAGCTTGGTGATCATGATCGCCAGCAGATAGCCGTGCTTGTGATCGCTGAAGACCTGCCCGAGTTCCTTCATGCGCTTCTGCTTGTCGCGCCGCTCGATGATCGACCCCTCGTTCACGCCCACGCGGATGGGGAGCCCCCTGGCCTTGCAGGCCTGGATCACGTCGATCACCTGGGCCCGGTCGTTGATGTTGCCGGGGTTCAGACGGATCTTGTGCACGCCCGCTTCCACCGCTTCCAGGGCCCGCTGAAAGTGAAAGTGGACGTCGGCAACGATCGGGACCCGAACCTGGGGGAGGATCTCCTTGAGGGCGTCGGTATCCTTCTTCTCCGGGACGGCAACGCGGACGACGTCCGCCCCCGCCGCGGCGAGCTTGTTGATCTCGGCAACGCAGGCCTGGACATCGTGGGTGTACCCGGCGGTCATCGTCTGTACCGAGACCGGGGCGGGGGTGGTGGGGGTGCCGTCGCGGTTGGGAAGTCCGCCGCCAACGAGCACAATACCGGTTCTCGCGTCACCGATGCGGATCTGCCTGGTGGGTCGTCTGGGAGTCATGTCTGGGGAGGATAGGAAGGCCGGGCGGGTGCGGTTATGCGGCCGAGCTTTGCTCTCAGACGGGAACGATCCGCGGCAGCCGCCCCAGCCGAAACGTCTGGTCAAGCTGGTGAACCCGGGCGTGATGTGCCGGTGCGCGAAACGGGTCAGAAGAATGTGAATCTTCATGTGAACGGCTGATGAACTGGCGTCGGCAGATCACTTCAAAGCTCGTCGCCTACGCACTGAGTCGATAGCCGGATTGAAGATCAGACTGGAGGGTTGCATGGCGCACGGCATGTCAGAAGCCCACTACATCGAGGGGATGCGTCTCAGCGAGCGGGAACGCATGCTGCTCATCGAGCAACTCAAGAAGATCGGGGTCGCCGAGCGACGCAGGCACGCCCGATTGGTCGTGGAAGGCGGGATCGCGCTGCTGTGCACGATGGACTTCCCGGGCGGTTCCTCGGCACATTTCCGGATTTATCCGTGGGATATCTCCAAGAGCGGGATCGGGTTCTTTCACCGGGCCTACATCTACCCGGGAACCAAGTGCACCTTCACCGGCAAGACCTTCGATCATCAGCCGTTCTCGATCAAGGGCGATGTCATGATGTGTGCGCACGTCTCCGGGAGCGTGCACACCGTCGGGGTCAAGCTCGAGTTCGAGATCGAACCGGAGATGCTGCTTGGTGAGAGTGCCGCGGCGTCGGCTCCGTCGCCCGGGGCAAGCCCGGCGGACGTCTCCCCGGATTGGTGGATGCGGCTGGCCCTGCAAAGCGACGAGCTCTCAAAGCTGGCTCGCGAGAAAGCATCTGAGGACGTGATCCGGAAGAAGGTCGCCACGATCTCAGAACATGCGTCAGCCGGTCCGCAGGCGGCCCAGAGTGCTCCCGCGGCAAAAGCGGCATGAGCCGTCGGAGCCGCGGGGAGGGGGCGTCAGATGGGTTGGGGGCCGGGCTCATCGGGGTCTGAGCGTCGGCGTGACGGGCGGTGCTCACTGGCGGTGACGGCCTCGACCAGACTTCGGCTGGTGCGGCTCAGGCCGCGCTTCCGCGGGAGATTGTCGACCTCGGGGACGCGCCAGATCATCATGGCGATACCCGCGAGCATGAGCGGGATACTCAGCATGAGCACGCTGAGTCGCGTGGCTTCTCGGGCGGTGAGCACCTGCTGATCGCGGAGCGTGGCGCCGGTCTCGCCGGCGACGTAGACCCCGACCGCCGTGGCGCCGAAGGCGAGCACCGTGGCGATGCTCATGGCTCGGCCGCGGATGTTGTCGGGGACGAGGACCTGGAGCGCGGCCCAGGACTGGTTGAAGGCCCAGATCCAGAACCACCCGCAGGCGCCCATGGCGAAGTAGCCGAGCACGGTGCGGTCGGTGAGTCCAAAGAGCGTGATGGTGAGTCCCAGTCCGAAGACGGCGAGCGGGATGAAGTGGTGCTTGGGGTACCACTTGGGGACGAATCGCAGCGCGAGTCCGCCGACGACGGCGCCCAGACCCTGGATGGCCAGCAGGTTGCCGCCGACGGCCTTGGCGGGCTCCTTGGCAAGCTCATAGACGTCGATGACGAAGTTGGCGAGCAGTCGCACGAGGGGAGCGGCGAGGAGACTGAGCATGACCTGGGCAAAGAGCACGGCCCGTGGCCCGCGATTGGTGAGAAGGAAGCTGACGGCCTCGGTGATCTGCTTGCGCAGGTCGTGGCGGGGCGGGTCCTTGACGGGTGCGTCGGGGGTGGTCATGACAACGCCGGCCATGAGCAGGAACGTGATGGCGTTGAACCAGAGGACCAGGGGCGTGCCGTGTGAACCGAGAATCGCGAGCAGGTACCCGGCGCCCACGGGCCCGAGCACCCGGGCCATGTTGAACTGGATGCCGTTGAGTGTGATGGCGGCGGTGAGCTCGGCCTTGGGGATCAGCCGGGGGGTGAGGACCTGCCACGCGGGAAAGTTGAAGGCCATGACCGCGCCGTGCACGGCTCCGAGGGCCCAGAGCAGATGGATGGGCGTGCGGGGATTCTCGAACGACATCATGGCGACGACGGCCACCCCGACGGCGACAAGTCCGGCGAGGAACTGGGTGATGACCAGCAGGGTGCGCTGGTTGACCCGGTCGGCGGTGACGCCCCCCAGGATTCCCAGTAGAAAGATGGGGATCTGCTGGCATGCGCCGAGAATGCCCTGATCGTCCAGGCGGCCCGAGATCTGGGCGATGAACATCTGGATGGCGAACATCTCCATCCATGCGCCGGTGTTGGAAACGAACTGGGCGCACAGCACGTTGCGATAGTGGGTGTGCCGAAGCACGCCCCAGCGCGAGTGCGCGGACTCAGGGACGGCGGGATCGCCCGTGGTTGACCCGGGGTGGGCTGTTGGCAAGGGGGTCGACCCGTCGAGCTCGTCGGCTCTGGACGGGGGCGACTGATGGGCGGACACGACACGACTCCATTCGAGTCGGGCCCGACGGGAGCGGCATGCTCCGCGAGCGGGCCAGAAGGGCGGGTTTTCGAGGTCGATGCTAGGGGACGTGGGCGACGGGGGGAGTGGCGGGAACCGTGCCCGCGTTGGCGAATCGGCACTCGCGCACGCCGAGGTAGACGAGGAACTCGAAGACGAGCATTCCCAGAACAAATCCGACAATGACCGGCGCGGGGATCAGGAGCAACTCGAAGAACGTCCCGGCGGCCAGACGCGACAGCGCGCTCATGAACGGGACCCCGATGGACATGCTGAGGTACATCCCAAGCCAGGCCCAGAACCAGGAGACCGCGGCATGAGCAATGATGGAGCGGGCCAGGGGCACGGGCACCCGCCACCCCCGACTGCGAGAGAAGAAGACGACCCCCCGGCGCTCGATCCAGCTCAGCAGCATGAGCAGAGCGGCGGCGAGCCAGAAGGCGCCGAGCAGCGTGATCGCCAGTTCTGCGACGGCCCCGCCCGACACGCGGCGCTCGGTCATGAGCGAGATGAACGGGATCGGCACAACCACGACGAAGGCGGCCAGGAGCACGCCGACAACGAGCAGGCGACGATCCTCAAGAGGATCAACGCGGATGGAGCGCATGAGCCGGCGGGGGGCGACGTGCAGCAGCCAGAGGGTCTTGAGGAATGAGCGGATGCCCGGGGCCTGTTGCCAGGGGCTTCCAGGTCTGCGGTCCGGGGTGCTCTGGTCCATGGGCAGGCCGCACTCGGGGCAGGATGCGCCAAGGTCCAGTCCGTCCAGGACATAGCCGCAGCGTTCACAGAGCAGGGCGTCGATTGCGGGAGGTGCGATCGGGGCGGGCACGGAGAACCGTATTCTGGCGTCAGCGGGCGGAGGAGCGCGGACCGGGGCGGTTGCCGGGGGAATCCGGTGCGAGGTGGGCGTGGGCACAAGCAGGCGTGCGGGCGCGCCGATATGCTCTCGACCCGATGATCACGGTCCGGCGCATCACGATCGGCGACCCGCTGTACGCCCAGTCCGTGGCGGTGCGCGAATCGGAGTTGCTCAAGCCCATCGGGCTGGACCTGGCGAAGTTCAAGGCGATGTTCCCGGGCGTCGAAGAGCGCTTTGAGCACTTTGTCGCGGTGTTTGATCATCCCAGCGGACCGCGGGTGGTGGGCACGGCGTTGCTGCTGCCGAATCAGGGCCCGGGCGGGCCGGAGACGGGGATGGGCAAGCTCATGCAGATGGCGGTGGATCGACAGCGCCAGGGCGAGGGGATCGGGACCAAGCTGGTCGTGGCGGTGGAGCGTCGGGCGTTTGGGGAACTGGGCCTTCGGGGGTTGTTCTGCCACGCGCGGGACACGGCGTTTGGGTTCTACGAGTCGCTGGGGTGGGCGTATGACAGCGATGTGTTTCTGGAGGCGGGCGTGCCGCATCGGCGGATGGTGTTTCACGCGCCGGCGACTGGGGAGTGATCGGCGTGGACGGGAGACTTGACCCCCGTTTGGGTGCCAGGGGCGGTGCATCGGCAACTGTTGCGCGGGTGTGATTCCGAGAAAAGACGGATGCTGTGATTGCGAGGGTGCTGACGGTCGATATCGACGGGCAGCGCGTGCGCGACGTTGGGCTAGAGCGTCGCGAGAGCGTGCGGCAACCCGGAGATTGGCCGTGGGCATGAACGCATCCGATCGTCGCCGATTCGCACGATTCCAGCTCGAGCCGATGTACACGCCAGTGGCGGTGCGGCAGCTCGAGAGCGAGGTGTTCGAGAACGAGGGGCATGCGTACGACATCTCGGAGGGCGGGATTCGATTCGAGGCGGAGCGTCCTGTGCCGCCCGGGACGAAGATCGCGATGCAGATCACGCTCCCGAACCTGGATGCCAGGGACATCGGTCCCGGGCGGAGCGTGTTCGTGTTCGCGAACGTGGTGTGGATCGAGGACGAGGACGTGCCGGGCCCGTACAAGATGGCCGCGGTGTTCACCCACTTTGCCCGCGCCGGAGATCGGGAGCGGCTGCTGCGGCAGTTCGCGACCGGGCGGTATCGCGCGGCGGCCTGAGTGCGGGTGGGTTCGGCGTACAAGAAGGGGCGGCGAGCCGGGGTCTGATTCCGCTCGCGTCGTGCGGTTTGGGCGCCAATGGGCGAGCATTTCGCCGCCCGCGAGCGTTCTGGCGCGTGCGGCATCCCTACGCTCTGGCTCATGTTCGTCGACGAAGCGGACATCACGGTTCGGGGCGGGGACGGCGGGAACGGCTGCGTGTCGTTCCGGCGCGAGAAGTTCGTGGAATTCGGCGGACCCGATGGCGGGGATGGCGGCAATGGCGGGTCGGTCTGGGCCGAGGCGGTCGAGGGGCTGAACACGCTGATCGACTTCCGCTACCAGCAGCATTTCTTCGC
>DHLW01000009.1:25513-27555 GCA_002405485.1 Phycisphaerales bacterium UBA4658 | reverse complement strand
ACAACACGCTGTTTGACTTCACGGGCAAGCCCCTCTGGGCGGCCAAGAACGGTGAGCCGGGCCGGGGCAAGCAGCAGTACGGGCACGCGGCGGCGGACCTGGAGGTCCGGGTGCCCCCGGGCACGCTGGTGACGGATCGTGCGACGCACGAGCTGATCGTGGATCTGGCTGAGCCGGGGATGCGGTTTGTGGTGGCGCGGGGTGGCGCTGGGGGGAAGGGGAACGAGGCGTTCAAGACGTCGAGCAACCAGGCGCCCAAGTCCGCCGCGCCGGGGGAGAGGGGCGAGGCGCGGTCGGTGCATCTTGAGCTCAAGCTCATTGCGGACGTGGGGATCGTGGGGTTGCCCAACGCGGGGAAGAGCACGCTTTTGAGCGTGGTGACGGACGCGAGGCCGAAGATCGCGAACTATCCGTTCACAACGTTGACGCCGCAGCTCGGGATCGCGGCGCTGGACGGCCAGCGTCGGCTGGTGTTCGCGGACATTCCCGGGCTGATCGAGGGCGCGTCGCAGGGCGCCGGGCTTGGACACGAGTTTCTTCGGCACATCGAGCGGACACGGATGCTCGTGCACCTGGTGGACATAGCTCCGGAGGATGGCTCGGACCCGGCGCAGAACTACGCGATGATCCGGGAGGAACTGAGCAGATACTCGGCGCTCCTGGCGGAGAAGCGGGAACTGGTCGTGCTGAACAAGGCGGACCTGCTTGACGAGGCGGCGGCGAAGAAGGCCGCGACGAGGTTCCGCAAGGACATCGGCATGGGCGCGAAGGAGCCGCTGCTGGTGATGAGCGCGGCGACGCGCAGCGGGACGGAGGAGCTGCTGGAGCGGGTCTGGGCGGCGCTGCGGCCGCGGGTGGAGAACTGGAAGTGACCGGGAGCGGCGTGAGGGCGCGGGTGGCCGGGGGGGTGGTGGGGCGGTGGGGGACGATGTTCAGAAACCGGGCTTCGGCGTGTGCGCGAGTCTCGGCGTGAGGCAACAATGGTGCCGAGCGCGGTGATGGACCGCAAAGGAGTTGACGTGGCCAAGCGTGGGAACGGCAAGCGGAGCGGCGGGGCATTGACGAAGGACGCGCCTCTGGGCGAGGTCGTGCGAGTGGGGCTGTCGCAGTTTGCATGCGTCGATGACGCGAAGGCGAACCGTGCGAAGCAGGTTGCGCTGGCGGACGAGGCGGGGAAGCGCGGGGCGCGGATCTTCTGCACACAGGAGCTGTTTACTTCGCAGTACTTCTGCCAGGTGGAGGACCACCGGTTCTTTGCGCTTGCCGAGTCGATTCCCGGTCCGAGCACCGACGCGCTGGCGAAGATCGCCAGGAAGCACGCGATGGTGATCGTGGCGAGTCTGTTTGAGAAGCGGACGACGGGGCTGTATCACAACACGGCGGCGGTGATCGATGCGGATGGCTCGCTGCTGGGGATCTACCGGAAGATGCACATACCGGACGATCCGCTGTACTACGAGAAGTTCTACTTCACGCCGGGCGACCTGGGGTTCCGCACGTGGACGACGAGATATGCCAAGATCGGGGTGCTCATCTGCTGGGACCAGTGGTTTCCGGAGGGCGCACGGCTGACGGCGATGAGCGGTGCGGAGATCCTGTTCTATCCGACGGCGATCGGCTGGCACCCGGGAGAGAAAGCCGAGTTCGGAGAAGCGCAGCACGAGAGCTGGGAGACGATGCAGCGATCGCACGCGATCGCGAACGGCTGCTATGTCGTCGCGCCAAACCGCATCGGGCACGAGTTCATCAAGGGCGTAGACGGCAAGCCCGTGAGCGCTGATGGCATCGAGTTCTGGGGTCAGAGCTTCATCGCCAAGCCCAACGGGCAGGTGCTGCAGCGGGCGTCATCGGACCGCGAGGAAGTGATCGTGCAGGACTGCGACCTTGGGCGGGTGGAGTTCGCGAGAACGCACTGGCCGTTCTTGAGGGATCGGCGGATCGATGCGTATGGGGAGCTGACCAAGCGGTTTCTGGCGTAGCGAACCGAATCAGGCATCCTGGCGGGGGGGGGGGGGGGGGGGGGGGGGTGGAGGAAGGGGGGA
>DHLW01000009.1:23737-25463 GCA_002405485.1 Phycisphaerales bacterium UBA4658 | reverse complement strand
TTCTTTTCTTCTCTTTTTTTTTTTTTTTGGCGTCTCGGTGTGTCCCCCCCCCCCCCCCCCCGCCCGACGCCTGTGCCGCCAGACTTGAGCGGACGAATGCACATGCCCTCTCATCGCGTCAAGACGAAGACCCCGAAGCAGCTCGGCTACACGTTTCCCGCCGAGTGGACTCGCCAGCGGGCGACGTGGTTCAGCTGGCCTCGGCCCGAGGGGATCTCGTTCCCCGGGAAGTACCACACGATTCCCGCGAACATCGCGGCGATCATCCGCGAGATCGTGCCGCGGCAGATCGTGTGCATCAACGTCCCCAACGCCAACTGGCAGCGGATCGTGACTGAGCAGCTCATCGATGGGGGCGTGCCGAAGCCGTGCTTGCCGCGTGTGCCTGAGAGCCAGGAGGATGCCGAGGAGAAGCCCGATCGCCGATCGCGGGTGCAGTTTCACTATGTGAAGACCAACGAGAGCTGGTGCCGCGATCACGGGCCGGCGTTCGTGGTTCGCACCGTCCGGGGGAAGCGGGAGAAGGCGATCGTGGACTGGGGATTCAACGCGTGGGGGGGAAAGTACCCGCCGGTTGACGCCGATGCCCTGGTGCCCACGCGGATCGCCGAGGAGTATGGGTTGCGGGTGTTTTATCCGACCCACGCTCGCGGGGGTGGCGAGATCGCGCCGGCGGGGGAGAGCAGGGGCAGGTTGATCGTGATGGAAGGCGGCGCGGTGGAGTTCAACGGCCAGGGCACGGTGCTGACGACGACTTCGTGCCTGTTGAACAAGAACCGCAATCCGCAGATGTCCAAGGGTGAGATCGAGAGCGCGCTCAAGGACCAGTACGGTCAATCGCACGTCTGCTGGCTCGGCGAGGGGATCGTGGGGGATGACACGGACGGGCACATTGACGATCTGGCGAGGTTTCTGGATCCGCGCACGATCGTCGTCGCGGTTGAGGATGATCCCAAGGACGAGAACTTCGAGATTCTGCGCGACAACTTGCTCGCCGCGGGAACGCTGAAGGACCAGGATGGCCAACCGTTCCGGATCGTGACGGTGCCGATGCCGAGGCCGATCGTCCACGACGGGCAGCGGCTGCCGGCGACGTACCTGAACTTCCTGTTCGTGAACGGCGCGTGCCTGGTGCCGACGTTCCGGGATCGCCGTCGCGACGCCGCGGCCCTGCGGACTCTGCAGGAGCACCTGCCCCGGCACGAGGTCGTTGGGGTCGATTGCCTTGAGCTGATCTGGGGTCTCGGGGCGATCCACTGCCTGACGCAGCAGGAACCGGCATGACGGCCTGACGATGCAATAGCGGCGGCCCCGGGGCGTTCTGCGATTCGTGCCTGCGGAGGGTCTGACCATGCGCGTGATTCCGGCTGCGGTGATTCTCGGACTTTTGGCGTGCGCCCCGGGCGCGCACGCGGATGTGGGGGCGTCGACGCGGGGTGCGGCGTCCGCTCAGCCGGCGGTCGACGACCAGTCCAGGGCGGCGTATGAGCACGCGTCGGCGTACTCGGCAAAGTTCGGCGGACGGGCCGTGCTCGTCATGCGAGGCGGAAAGATCGAACACGAGTGGTACGGCAACGGGTGGACGGCGAACCGGCCGCATCCCCTGGCCAGCGGAACCAAGAGCTTCACGGGTGTGGTGGCCGCGGCGGCGGTGCAGGACGGGCTCATCTCCTGGGACGCGCTTGCCAACGAGAGGATCACCGAGTGGAAGAGCGATCCGAGGAAG